>NZ_JALNTM010000007.1:0-358325 GCF_023161845.1 Pseudoalteromonas sp. 2CM39R | reverse complement strand
CGGAGTGGACGGGACTCGAACCCGCGACCCCCGGCGTGACAGGCCGGTATTCTAACCAACTGAACTACCACTCCGCATTTTCGTTTCTGTCTGAGTCTCCCCTGACAGCGGCGTGAATAATACGAACCAGCCCCTGCTTCGTCAAGGGCTTTTTTGTTTTTTTACAGGTTTTTTAGTCATCTGACATCGAAAGGTTTAAAATTCCACCTGATTTATCATTTTTTGAGCTATTTTCTGGTTCATCTGATTTTTGCTGTTCAGCTTTTTTTGACTCAACAGCTTTCTTTTTATTTAAAAAAGCTAAATTCAATTTAAGTTTTAATGGTTTGTTCTGCACAAAAACACGAATACATAACCAACCTATAAATAAAATGGCCAAATTTCCACCAACAATTAAACTAACCATTAATCCCGTGGACATTACTTTTGGTTTTACAACTGGCACAGGAATAATTTCTGGTTCGCTAACACTGGCAACTGGAATTTCTGGAATCACTTCAATCGGTCTTTCTATTTCAAATAAATAGGTTGGCAATGTAGCCATAAACTCTCGGTCATTGATTGTTGAGCCAAAAACAGAGATTTCAATGTTGTAGCGCCCCCAACCATAATCTTGTAAAGCCAGCTCTCTAGCAGTAGTGCTGTTGCTATCTAAGTAAAATACCTGCTCTTCACCATTGGGATAATAAATTTTACCTTGCATGATCACCGTATCAGGTTTTAAAAGCTCATCATCAATATTGATGGTAATGCGATGATCACCCCCCTCTTCGGTTGCTTCAACGGAGGTAAAGCTGAAAGGCGGCTCATGCACAACAATAGGATCTTGAACCACCCGCCTCTCTAATACATCAGTGGTAATATAAAGCTCAGGGCGCCACTCGCCAGGTGTGAAATTTAAAGTAAACTCACCGGTAAACACACCGTCTTTAGCGCTTTCATCGAACCCGTAGCCATCATCTTTGAATTCAGTTACTTGTTGTATGCCTGCACCAAAGTTTTCAAAGTTTTCATTATTGGTGCTCACAAAGCTTACATTAAGCGATACCGCATCTTTAAATAGGTTGGCGCGAATCGGCTCGCCATCATTTAAAATCTCACCAGTTACCTTTACAGTTTCACCCTGAAACAGAATTTTAGGCAGTGGGTCTACTTTTAGCGATAACTCACCAATAACAACAATGCGGCTTTCTGGCATTATTTGGCCAATAACTTGCCACGGCCCAGGCATGGGATTGCGAATAACCACTAAGTCATAATTTAATTCATCGTACCAATCAAGACTAGTGTTTCTCACCGCATTGGTTGCAAAGTATTTAGTACCATCGGGTCTTACTAAAATTACGGCAGGCGATCCTGGGCGTCTAAAAAATATTAATTTTATTTCATCAATTTTGTCATCAACACGAAAACGGTTATCCAGTAACGGGATTTCATTTTGTTTACCGCTGCCTTTTAACTCTTCAACTTGCTTTACGCTGTGTGCATCGGGGTGGAAACACACGGCAATTAAAAGCAGTGAAACTACTAATAGCGTTTTCATAATAATGCCCTATTCAGCGCGCCATAAACAATGGCCGCCCTCCTTTTGTACAATATCTAAACGCGTTTGATGTGCGCTTTGCTCTGCATCGTTAGCTGCTATAACTACCAAAGGTGCTCTGTCACTACTTAGGCGTCTAATACCGCCTTTTTGATCATCACTTGAGTCATCTTTGTTTTGATTTAGGTTTAGCTTTACTTGCCCCCCGGTCATTGCCAGGTAAACATCGGCTAAAATTTCAGAATCCAGTAAGGCGCCGTGTAACGTCCGCTTAGTGTTATCAACATCGTAGCGGCGACAAAGTGCATCTAGGTTGTTCTTTTGCCCTGGATGCAAGTCACGCGCCATTTTAAGGGTATCAAGCACGCCACAAAAACTATGGGTGTTTTGATAGCCTTGATTTAATAACGCAAATTCATTATCCATATGGCCAATATCGAACGGCGCATTATGAATGACTAACTCAGCCCCTTTAATATAGTCAAAAAACTCTTGGGCAATATCACGATAAAGCGGTTTATCGCGTAAAAATTCATTAGTAATACCGTGAACATCAATTGCTTCTTCTTCAATGCTGCGCTGCGGATTAATGTAAACGTGAAAATTATTGCCGGTTAACCGGCGATTCATAAGCTCCACACAGCCGATCTCGATGATACGGTGCCCTTGTTTAGGGTCGATGCCGGTGGTTTCTGTATCTAAAACTATTTGTCTGCGTGCCATATCGAATTAAGCCTGACTCTGGTATCTTTCTATAATCACTTTATTGTACATAATATCAAGGTAAAACAGTGCAAAAAACCGTAGAGATTTACACCGATGGTTCGTGTTTAGGTAATCCAGGCCCCGGTGGTTATGGTATTTTTATGATTTATGAAGCCCATGAAAAAAAATTAAGCCAAGGTTATAAGCTTACAACCAACAACCGTATGGAAATGCTGGCAGCCATTGTGGCGCTAGAATCTCTTAATCGTGCCTGCCCTGTAACCCTGACTACCGATAGCCAATATGTTAAGCAGGGTATTGAGTCTTGGATCACCAATTGGAAAAAACGCGGTTGGCAAACCTCGGCTAAAAAGCCGGTTAAAAATGTCGATTTATGGAAACGTCTCGACAAAGCCTGTGCCGAGCACGACGTTACCTGGAAATGGGTAAAAGGGCACAGTGGCCACAAATATAACGAAATTGTTGACGACCTTGCTCGTGATGCGGCCAGCGGCAACAACTTACTCGATGATGAAGGTTACCAACCGTAACCCTCTACATCATGCTATTTTTTATTTTGTTGATAATGCTGCTTTGAGGTTTGCCTAAGCCCTACCCCTTTTATTGGCGCAAATTGTGGACGAGCATGCCACTTAGGTTTGATTGGTGTAAGTGGCGCAACTCGTTTTCGTGCCACCAGCATATACACACTGCCCATAGGTTTTAAATATTGTTTAGTAAAGCTGCGCCAAAATGCAAACCGCGATAAGCGATTACCGCGCGCCAACGACGAATAAATAAAACGCTCATCGGCCACAATTTCAAATCCAAGTAAATTTAGCCAGTCTTTTACCCGTGCAGGAGTAAAAAAGCGCCCTGTCCACGGTAATTTTTGACGGCTAAACGGCAGTAACTGCGCTAACCCACAAAAACTAAACGGATTAAACCCCGTAATTGCGATATAACCGCCTGGAATAAGGGTTCGATGAGCCTCACGTAAAATATGATGTGGATCTGAGTGATACTCTAAACAATGGCTCATAATGCAGGCATCTATACTATGCTCGTAAAAAGGCAGTTCGTCTATATCGGCAACCACCCCCGTGTATGGGCCAAGCTCTGCAACACATACTTGATGTTTAATGGAGCTTTTACTGGTGTCTAATTCACCGCTTAAATTACCTAATTTAAGCATATGATAGCCAAACATTCGCGGTAACCAAGGCGACAATTTGCGTTCTATATCACAACGTAAATAATCACCATGCGGAAACTGCTGCCATGACAACGGTTTAGGACCTTCTTGAAAACTAAGGGCTGGTTTCATTATATAAGCTCGTTATAATATTAATTAAATACCACTTTATAGAGCAACGATACATGGTGCAAGTCAAAGCAATTAAAGCCTTTTCTGATAACTACATTTGGTGCTTAACCACCGAGCAGAATAACCAAGCGTGGGTCGTTGATCCTGGGCAATCAGCGCCAGTTTTAGAGCATTTAGCACAGCATAACTTAACCCTTGGCGGTATTTTAATTACCCATCATCATTATGATCATACCGATGGCGTAGCTCAATTAGTAAAGCAGTACCCTAACATCACAGTTTACGGCCCAAGTAATAGCCCATTTGAGGGAATAACAACGCCTTTAAATGAAGGTGATACAATTAGCGTTTTAAACATTCCATTTGACATTATAGCGACTCCTGGGCACACCCTAGACCATATTTGTTATATTAATGATGCACTGGCCTTTACTGGCGACACCCTATTTAGCGGCGGTTGTGGGCGCTTATTTGAAGGCAGCCCAGAGCAAATGTGGCATTCATTTAATAAGTTGCGAGTACTGCCAAGTGATTGCAAAGTATATTGCACCCACGAATACACCCAAGCAAACTTGGCCTTTGCAAAAGCGGTTGAGCCACGAAACCCCGAATTACTCGCTTACAGCCAGCAAGTAGATGAATTGCGAAAAAATGATGAAATAAGCTTGCCAAGCACCATAGGTCAAGAACTTAAAGTTAACCCTTTCATGCGTAGCAACTTACCCAATATTACAGAGTCATTACCAAAAGAGTATTGTTTAGTTACAAAAAACAATGAACCTTGGGAAAACTTTGCTAGTCTGAGAAAGTTCAAAGATCATTTTTAAGCTAGCAACAATAATAATAAAACGATTAGTTAATAAACAATAAGTTAACATTTTCTAATCATATTTGTTTGGAACTTTTAACGGTCATAAGTGGCAATGTTGACTCATTATGGGTAGTATTCGCCGAGTTTTTTACCCTATGTATTGGTATTTATGAATAAATCTCCTCTTTTATTGGTCTTAGCGATGACGCTAGGCGGTTGTCAAACACTGACAACGTTAAACACAGATTCACAAAATCAAGCTCAAAACCAGCTTGAAGGCGCCAGCCCAAATGATATTAGCACTGCATTAATGATGAATGCGCAATATCAACAAGTAAACGATATTGAAGAAGAAGCCCCTGTGTTTGACGATGTTTGGGAGCGAATTCGTTACCAATTATCTATTGATATTCCACAAAATCGCCCAGTGGTCGCTGAGCGTAATTATTATGCACGTCATCAGGCATACCTAGATCGAATCTCTAAACGTGCTGAGCCGTATTTACATTTTATTGTTGAAGAAATTGAAAAGCGTGAAATGCCCATCGAAATTGCACTTTTACCCATTGTAGAAAGTGCATTCGACCCTTATGGCTACTCTCACCGTACTGCATCGGGTATTTGGCAATTTATGCCTGCAACTGGCGAGCGTTTCGATTTAAAACAAAACTGGTGGTATGACGGTCGTCGCGATATTGTGCAGTCTACACGCGCTGCACTTGATTATCTCTCGTACTTACACAAAACCCTTGAAGGTGATTGGCTGAACGCAATTGCCGCCTATAACTCAGGTGAAGGCCGCTTGCTGCGTGCGATTAAAAAGAATCGTAAAAAGCATTTACCTACCGACTTTTGGTCACTAGATTTACCTCGTGAAACCACCGCCTACGTGCCTAAATTATTAGCTTTAGCTGATTTACTAAAACGTGCAGATGAGTTTAAAGTGTCGTGGAAGCCAATAATTAACGCACAAGTAGTCGAAGTGGTTAATATTGAGTCACAAATAGATTTAGCACTGGCTGCGGATATGGCCGATATGACCCTTACCGAACTATATCGATTAAATCCAGGATTTAACCGCTGGGCAACCGATCCTGATGGCCCACACTTTTTATTACTTCCTACCGATAAAGTAGAACAATTCACTGAAAAGCTTACCGCTACAGCGATTAAAAACCGTCTTCGTTGGCAGCAATATAAGGTCAAACGTGGCGATAGCTTGTCGGTGATTGCAGATAAATTTACCACTAGTATCAGCGCGATTAAGTCATTAAATAAGCTTAACTCAAACGTAATTCGTGTGGGTCAACAAATTTTAGTACCACTCACTGATGGTAAAATTAACAGTGAACATTTGCCTCAGCAAGTACGTGCGGCCGCTAATAAAAGTTTACGCACTAAACTTTCTCATACGGTAAAAAGTGGCGATACCCTATGGGATATTAGCCGCGAATACGATGTAACTATGAGTGAATTAGCTAAGTGGAATAAGCTGAAAAAAAATGCAGTACTGCGTTTAAATCAAAAATTGGTAGTTTATAAGTCGGCTAGCCAGCCTAAAGAGTCGACGAGTAATACTAATCGTACTATTACCTACAAAGTGCGCCGAGGCGATTCTTTAGCGCGTATAGCGTCTAAGTTTAATTTAACAGTGAGCGATATTATTAAATGGAATAACCTTGCCGGACAAAAATACTTACAGCCAGGACAAAAGCTTAAATTAAAAGTAGATGTAAGAAGTAGCTGATCCCTATTGTAATAAACTGTTAAATAAAAAAAGAGCGCATGCGCTCTTTTTTTATGCCTGCTATAAACCTTAGCCTACAATGCCTAAAGGCTGTGCTGTTTGCCATGCACCGCGAGTAAAATCGGGAATATCGATTGAGCGGCTACGCTCACTCACAGACTGGGCTGATAACGGTGAAATAACCGACCACGCTGCGCCATCGTAAACGTCCTGATCCAGCGGTTCGCCATTTCTTAGGCAATAAATCATCCGCCAAAACATTAAAAAGTCCATGCCTCCGTGGCCGCCATTGCGCTGTGCTTCTTCACCCATTTTAATCCATAGGGGATGGTCGTACTGCTCATACCATGCGCTCATATCATAATCCCATTCATGAAAACTTTTAGAACCACCATTTTCAAGTGCAATACGATTAGGGAAACCGGCAAACACACCATTCGTGCCTTGGATTAAGTTATGTCGAGAGTATGGCCGAGGGGTTGTTGTATCGTGCTGTACCATAATACTGCGCCCCTTGAGAGTTTTAATTAGTGTCGTGTTCATATCACCAGCAATATAATTAAGCTGATTACGGGAATGATCCGCTGCAAATTCGCGTTGTGCATACGCGCTTCTACCCAGCGAAGGAGAGCTCATTGAGGTTAAAAAATCAAACCTATCGCCACGATTTATATTCATATATTGCGATACAGGGCCTAATCCATGGGTCGGGTATAAATTACCATCACGTTTTGCATGCCATTGCGTTCGCCATGAGCCTGTTTTGTGCTCAAGCTCTTTCATTTGCCAACGAAGCTCATGAATATAGGCCGCTTCGCCATGTAACAGCTCCCCAAATACACCTTGGCGCACCATGTTTAATACCATTAACTCGTCGCGACCGTAATTCACATTTTCCATCATCATGCAATTTTTTTGAGTACGTTCGGCGGTATCTACAATCTGCCACATTTCGTCAACAGTCAGTGCCAGGGGCACTTCAACAAAAGCATGTTTTGCGCTGTTCATAGTATCGATAGCCATAGGTGCATGCCATGCCCAAGGAGTAGAAATAATGACTATATCTATGTCTTGTCGTTCAAGCATTTGTTGATAGGCGTGCTCACTGCCAGTATATAACGCCGGCTTAGCTACCCCTTTATCAACTAAATAATTAGCAGCTCGCTCTAGCACCTCAGTGTGCGTGTCACAAATAGCGACTATTTGCGTACCTTCTATATGACTCATACGCTTTACATGTCCATAACCGCGCTGACCCACACCAATAAAGCCCACTCTAACCACATCCATTTTGGGCGCGACTAAACCAATAACGCTGCGCCCTTGCTGTTTTGGTGCGCTTGCATTAGCACTTCCACTTGATGCACAACCACTCACTACACCTGCAGCTGCGGCAACACTGGCTGCTTTTAAAAAGTCTCGACGATTAAATTGCTTCATTGCTTTATCCCTTTTGTTATTGTTTTAACTTACCTAAAGGTGATGAACGGGTAAATAGGTGAAGAGGTAAGCGACATAAAAATAAGGTTAAAAGAGATAAAAATTCGCATTTACCGGTTACTTGGGGTTATAGTCGAAAAAAATTATTATTTTAAGTAGTTATGTCTTATATAAAAATCACTGCACTTTTTTTAGCTATTGCACTAACGGGTTGCTCTGAGCCTACAACGCCAGCTTCATCTCTTGAAAACACACCTGGTGTTAGTTTAAATAATCTTAAACAGCATATTAAAACCTTAGCGTCAGATGACTTTGAAGGACGCGGCCCGCTTACCTTAGGTGAAGTTAAAACCGTTGGTTATTTAAGTGAGCAATACCAAGCAATGGGGTTGTCTGGCGCGTATCAAGAGAAGTATTTACAGCCAGTTAAAATGGCCATGCTAACTGCAGATCAAAACATGCAATTAACTATGGGGAAGCTTAGCTTTATTGCAGGTAAAGACTTCACCGCCCGTACAAAGCAGTTACAGCCGATTATTGATGTCCGCAATAGCGATATTGTATTTGTTGGTTATGGGATTAACGCGCCAGAATATAACTGGAACGACTATGCCAATGTTGATGTAACCGATAAAACCGTTATTGTGCTGGTGAACGATCCGGGCTTTGCCACCCAAGACGATACACTATTTACAGGCAATGCCATGACCTACTATGGCCGCTGGACTTATAAATATGAAGAAGCCGCGCGCCGAGGTGCAAAAGCGGTATTTATTGTTCATGAAACAGCCCCAGCCGCATACCCTTGGGGCGTGGTTGAAAGCTCAAACACGGGCACTAAGTATAGCTTGATGGACAACAACCTTAATGCATCTGAACTGCCAGTTATGGGCTGGTTAACACTTAATGCGGCTGAACAAGTATTCGCATCGGCAAACTTAAATTATCAACAATTAAAGCAACACGCATTAAGTAAGCAATTTCAAGCCAAGGAATTGAACTTAAAGGCGAACCTTGCATTTAAAAATGAAGTGTCACACGCTAAATCACATAATGTGGTTGCACAAATTACAGGCAGTGAAACCCCTGACGAATACGTTATTATTAGTGCCCATTGGGACCATTTTGGTACTAAACAAACCGACAGTGGACCTAAAATTTATAATGGCGCAGTCGATAATGCTTCAGGCACCGCAGCAACACTTGAAATAGCTCGCATTATGAGCAAGATGCATCAGCAAAAGCCATTTAAACGCTCAATCCTGTTTGCTAACTTTACTGCCGAAGAAACAGGTCTAATTGGCTCAGAAGAATTTGCCAATGGGAACATGATTGCCACCAAAAAAATGGTCGGATTATTAAATATCGATGGTATGAACGTGCTCGATGAAACCGATTATATTTTGCAATACGGTAGCAACTTATCCGAAATGGAGCATTACTTAGCAAGCGCGGCTAAAGCACAAGGACGCGTGGTAAAAATGGATCCTCGCCCACAAAATGGATTGTTTTTTAGATCAGATCATTTCTCACTCGCTAAACAAGGCGTGCCAAGTTTACTGTTTATGAGCTTAGGTGATACCGATCCTGACTACATCAGTCATAAATACCATAAAGAAGCCGACGACTATTCAGAAGCATGGTCATTAGCTGGTGCAAAACAAGATATCGAGCTGGTTATAGATATAGCCAGTCAACTTGCCAATAATGGCGACTGGCCTAAGTGGACAAGCGAGTCTGATTTTAAAGCCAAACGTTTAGAAGATAAGTAAATAAAAAAGCAGCCGAGAAATTATTCGGCTGCTTTTATCTGTATCGTTAAAGATTGTGCATGTTTGTTACTGAACTTTAGCAAATTCTTGCTTAGATAATTAACCATTCCCGTCAGTATCTAAGTCATCAAATAATTTAGCTAATTGTGAATTAGCTTGTGCTTCAGACTGGCTAATAACGCCGTCGCCATCAGAATCAAAAGAATCAAAAGAATCAAAGTCAACCGCAGCAAAAGCGGCAGAAGACGAAGCAAGTGCAATTAAAGCAAGCGTTTTAGTAAATGTTTTCATAATAAATCCTTAGCTTAATAAAAAAGTGGGTAAGAAATCCTTTTCAAAGATCCTTAGGGAATTATAAAGTTAGTATGCTGAAAATTCGTCTTTAGAAAGTTCACCATTGCCATCTACGTCCAGCTCTGCAAACTGCTCCATAAGTTCGGCCGCAACCGATGCTTCAGCTTGGCTAATTGCGCCACTACCATCTACATCAAGAGTTTCAAAGTCTGTGCTGGCAAATACTGCAGATGAAGAAGCAAGTGCCATAAGTACAAGAGTTGACTGTAATTTTTTCATAATATTAATCCTTCAAAGTATGCAATGTTTGGGTATAAATTAATTAACTCAACGCTACAACCGTACATCCTAGTTATTCTCTTTCATAGGCTCCCTTGCCTATTTAGGTTGTCTTTGGCAACTCAGAATATGTAATAGCGTTGAGCATTGGCCTTTTAAGCCTTAGAAAATTCTGCTTTAGAAAGCTCGCCGTTTTTATCCGTATCAAGCTCTGTAAACTTACTCATAAGTGAAGCGTCTACTGATGCTTCAGCTTGGCTTATTGCGCCATTACCATCCACATCCAGTGTGTCAAAATCTGTTGCAGCAAACGCCACAGATGAAGAAGCAAGTGCCATTAATACCAGTGTTGATTTAAATGTTGTCATAACGTAATTCCTTCATTGGGTTGTAAGGTTAAGCGTTAAGCTTAATCACTTTTTGCTAAATACAGCTTAGGTATTACAACTTCGATGCCATGTTTAATTTTTTATTTATAAACAATAAGTTAAAAATAAAAATGTGATTTTTACTTAAAAATGCCCAACATTTTGTTGCTCTTTTGCAACAGCTACTTTTAACTAAAAAAATACCCATTAAAATTCAAAAACTTAAATCATCTAAAAAAGACACACCTATCTTCAATTCAAAATAAAACAATAAAACTGAGTCGCTATAGAGATAAATCGCCACTGAACAAATTAACAACGCGAAATTAAACAGGTTAAATTAAATAGATAACAAATTGAAAATAAACAACTTAAATTGATTTGTAGAAAAATATAAATTAATTTTTTTAACCGGGAGAGAAAAAGCAAGGATTTGTCGCCGTATGGCGAATAAATATTTAAAGTAAGGAATGAATCTCGTGCGGGATACTAATTTGATATCACTCATACCCACTTATTTGGGCATGATTACAAGCGGTCACTTCCAGCCTTGGCGCCACCTTTGTTCGTCTTTTAAGTCGCGCCACTGAATAGGATATTGATTTTTTGACATCACCGCTTCAGTGATACATTCAATCACATTAGCGTCTTCATCAAATTCTACCTCAACAATAATAAAGTGCTTTTCTTTATTAATAGCTGGGATGGCAGTCCATTTACTATTTAGCAGTTTTTTAGGGTTTAATTTATTCATACTACACCTTTTATGTTTTCTGCTTGAGAATACGCATCAGGGATACGTTTAGTTTTATTAAAAAAACAAAAACTTCCCTTTAAACATTTGTATTTAGCAATGAAAAGCATATTCTCCAACATCAAGCGAAAGTAATTCAATAGCCGCATTTTCACCTATACTTGGCGTTTCACGAGTTTGAGCGGGGAAAATCACTGTTTTAGCGCAAGGAGAACCGTCTTGTCGATTCAGGGTCAGAGGCCTGTTCGCTGCCACCTTAAAATACGCTGGATAATAATACACCCCGTTACACACAGTAATGACTATTTGATTGCTATCACTGTTTACTTCGGCTCATACAACCAAAACCAATAAATAATAGCGACAATAAGTAAAACGCCTAATAAATTAATTAATAACATAATTAAATCCCCTATAAATAAAGTTACGAGTTACTGGCTTTAAAATAACGTAACCGGTTTGCATTAGTGACTACAGTAAGTGATGATAAAGCCATTGCCGCGCCAGCTACGACTGGGTTTAGTAGTAAACCAAAAAACGGATACAACAGCCCTGCAGCAATCGGAATACCCGCAATGTTATAAATAAACGCCCCAAACAAATTTTGTTTAATATTAGTTATGGTTGCGCCACTAATTGCAATGGCATCTGCAAGACCATGAAGTGAGCCTCGCATCAGCGTTATATCCGCACTTTCAATAGCTACATCTGTGCCAGTGCCAATGGCAAATCCAACATCGGCTTGTGCCAATGCTGGCGCATCATTTATACCATCACCAGTCATGCCTACAACTTCACCTTGAGATTGACGCTTAGTCACTTCACTGGCTTTATCATCTGGCATTACTTGCGCTATAAAGTCTGTAATACCGACTTTGCTGGCAACGGCTTTAGCGGTCGCTTGGTTATCGCCTGTCAGCATAACCACCTGCATACCTTTATTTTGTAAGCGTTTAATGGCCTCAGCTGAGTCTTCTTTTATTGGGTCAGCAACTGCGATTATGGCATGTAATTGATTGTCAATAGCAAAGTACATCGGCGTTTTAGCAGCGCTAGCAAGCTGCTCGGCTTGAGGTATTGCCTCTGCAATATCTATATTGTGGCTTTTCATCAGTGCCTGATTGCCAAACAATAGGCTTTGCTCATTAATGGTACCGATCACACCTTGTCCAGTGATAGCATTAAAATTACTGACTTTTTCAAGGGTGATATTTTGGTTTTTAGCATAATTAACAATGGCTTCGGCTAATGGATGCTCAGAACTACTTTCAAGACTAGCTGCTAACTTTAGCACCTCGGTACTGTCGCTTTGGTTGAACGTAACCACATCGGTCACGGTTGGCTTACCAGCGGTTATAGTGCCTGTTTTATCTAAGATCATGGTGGTGATTTTAGCTGTTGTTTGTAGCGCTTCACCGTTACGAATAAGTATACCCGACTGAGCAGCTTTACCTATGCCGACCATAATTGACATCGGTGTAGCTAAACCTAGTGCACACGGGCAAGCAATAATTAAAACTGTAGTTATTGCAACAACCGCATAAGCAATACTCGGCTGTGGGCCAAAGTTAAGCCATGCTAAGCCTGCTAGTACCGCAATAATCATCACTGTGGGTACAAATATGCCTGAAATAACATCAGCTAAGCGTCCAATTGAGGGTTTAGAGTTTTGTGCACGTTTAACCATATTAATAATATTCGCTAAGGTGGTTTCGCTGCCTATATGGGTTGCTTTAAACAACAAAGTACCACTTTTATTAATACTGCCAGCAATAACCTTGTCACCCTCACCCTTATTAACCGGCATCGGTTCACCAGTGAGCATTGATTCATCTAGTGTACTGCTACCTTCAATAACATCTCCATCGACTGAAATTTTCTCTCCAGGGCGGACACGAATCAAGTCACCTTTAATAACTTGGCTTATAGCTACATCTTGCTCTTGGTTATCTCGGATCACCCGTGCCGTTTTAGGCTGTAAACCAATTAAGCGTTTAATCGCCTCAGAGGTTCGCCCTCGCGCCTTTACTTCAAAAGCTAAGCCAAGACTTATTAAGCCTATGATCATTGCTGAGGCTTCAAAATAAACATGTCTAGCCACCTCTGGTAATAGACTTGGCATGAGCACCACCACCATTGAATATAGCCAGGCTGTTCCCGTACCAAGCGCAATCAAGGTATCCATATTAGCCGTATGATTTTTAAATGACTGCCATGCGCCAGTATAAAATTGCTTACCCGACACAATCATTACGACCAATGTCATCATTCCAACAATAAACCAGCCAATACGCTGGGCATTGCTAGTGACACTCATATCAAAGATTAATCCATAAAGCATTAATGGCGCACCCAAACCCAATGCCAATTGCATATTGCGCATAAGTTTTTTGTAGTGCGCGTTATCAGCTTCGGCTTTTTCATCTAGGGCGTCTTGTTGAGAATCACTATTCATAGGTTTAGCTTGATAGCCAATATCAGCGACAGCGTGCATTAGCTCCCCAGCCTTAGCCGAACCTTCTACTTGCACAGTTCGATCGGCAAAGTTCATTTCAACGCGCTGCGCACCCTTTACATTTTTCAGTGCTTTCTCTATTTTAGCCACGCAACTGCCACAATTTGCGCCTTCAATCATAAAGTTTTGCGTGGTGGATTGATTACTCATAACGCTTCCTTAGTATTTTTAACTTCAGAGATTGGATCAACAAAGGTCTCTATTAAGCTACATATATCTGCACTTACAGCCCCATCAGGCGATTTATCCCACTGTTTAACCGCTGCTTGCATTCGCGTGCGTAATTTAAGTGTTTCTTGAAAGTGCTGCTCTGTTTCCTCTAGTCGCTTTGCTATTAATTGTCGTGTGAGCGGACAAGGGCACTGCCCTTGCTCCGACTGTGCAATAATTTGTTGAATATCTTTTATTGAGAAACCGAGTTGACGCGCACTAATAATAAACTTTAAACGTTGCTGATCGGCTGCGGTATACACTTGATAACCATTGCGCTCACCACGAATAGGATTAAGCAGCTTTATTCGCGTGTAATGACGAACTGTGTCTTGGGTCACGCCCATAGTATTGGCTAATTGCTTTACGTACATCATTAAACCTCTGGCTGGCTATGTAATGACAACATAATAAACCTATGTGTAACACATAGGTCAACAATTAATTAAGCATATGGCTGGGAGTGTGGAAGAAAGTTAAGATAAGAGCAGCCACCATAAGTGACTGCTAAATTTGAGAGTTACTGTAGTCCTTAGTTTGCTTTGCTTCGAGATTGCTTAAGTGCTTCACCAAGCTCACCCGCAATTGCTTGAATTTCAGGCATAGCGTCTTGTACTAAGGCTTGTGACATTTGCATTGATTCTTGCATTACTTGTGGCATTTTCTTCAAAATAGCCTGCCCTGACTCTGTCTTATAAAAAGCTAACATGTCGCTAATTTCTTGTTCAGTAAATTGTTTATCGTAGAGGTTAATCATCATCGGCTGCATTTTTTGCCAGCTCATTTTTGTTTTTAATACCTCGGTCATATCAGCATAATATTTGTCGAAAATTGCTTTCTCATCTGGCTTTACGCCCATTTGCACTGACATATTTTGCATCATGCCCTCAACTTGCGCATACATAGAGTCAACCATGGCATCCATGTTCATCACCTCTACCAGCTCATCAATTTTTTGCTGTTTGGCAGTTTGCGCTGCAAGGTTAGTTGAAAAAATTAAAAGTGAAAGCAGTATTACCTTACCCATATTAATATCCTTTTTGTATTTGAATTAGCGTCATAATCACATGTTCAACAAGTGTTGTAAATGGGGACAACCAAAAAACGAAAAAGCCGAATAACAGGTGTTTATTCGGCTTTTAATCGTTTATTCCCAGAACTAATCTTTTTCGATATTATCGAGCCCTTTCGTTCCCTCTTTAGCTTTAAGCTTATGATGAATAGCGGTTTTAATCAGCATATAGCCACTAATAGGTGCAGTGATTAATAGAAATATAGTGATTAATATTTCTTTTACACTTAAGCCACTGACTGAATTAGCAAAAAATACCATAGCAGCGGTAAGTATACTCGCCATACCTAAAGTGGTGGCTTTTGTTGGCCCATGTAAACGCATAAAAAAATCAGGTAATTTAATTAAACCAATTGAGCCAATTAAAATAAATAACCCGCCTAACAGCAGCAATATTGATACGATCCATTCACTTATCATTTTAATACCTTACTCAATTATGTCGCCACGAAGTAAATACTTACATACAGCTACCGTACTTATAAACCCAAGCATGGCAATAAGTAAGGCTGCTTCAAAGTACAGCCCCGTGCCCATACTAATGCTATATAAAATAATCAAGGCAATCACGTTAATGTACATAGTATCGAGCGCTAAAATACGATCCGGTACTGATGGGCCAATAATAAGTCGCCATAGATTAAGTAATAACGACAATCCAACCATTGAAAAAACAATCAGTAATACTGTATCTAACATTGAAATATCTCCTTTAGGGGAGCTTCGTAACGTGCTTTTATTTGTTTAATAAGCGCTTGCTCATCATCTAAATCTAACACGTGAATTAATAAATAACGCTGTACCGGTTCATCGTCTTCATTAAGCGATTTAATCAGCGGGTAAACCTCGGCACTTACCGTACCCGGCGTTAAAGACACGCAGCTTGCTAAAATAGTAATTGGCATTTCATGCATTAAATCTATAGGCACTTTAACAAAGCCTGGACGCAGATTTTTTGAAGGGCCCAGAATTAATAATGCCACTTGCAAGTTAGCCACTATAATATCGTAAAGTACGATTAGTAATTGCTTAAGTGCTAGCCCCGGCTTTAATATCAGCGGTTGCGGGTCTCTAAACGACATACTAAATAACGGTATTAGCAACGCGAGTAGCGCCCCTAATATAATATGCCCTACCGACACACTGTTATTTAACAAGAGCCATACTATAAATAAAAATAGACTACGAAACGGCGTAGGTAACCAACCAAAACGAGCTTGTAAGCGCATTACATACCTCCCTTAAGTACCGCATTAATACCACCACTAATGTCGTGAAGCTGTGTTGCCGCCTCGAGGGCGTACTGTGTTGCCACGTCACCAAAAATAACCAGTAGTATTGAACTTGCCAATAAACCAACTAACACGGTCACTTGTAGCGGGTGGGCATTGGCAGCATCGCTAGCATCACCTGTTTTGTCTTTACGTTCCCAAAACAAACTAGTACCCGCACGTGATATAGCCACAATTAACGCTAAGCTCATAATTAAGTAAACAGGCCAAAATACCAGTGCTTGTTCGCTATTTAAGGTCGTTTTTAAAATCCAAATTTTGCCAACAAAGCCCGAGAAAGGTGGCATACCAATAACGGTTAAACCGGCAATAATAAAACACGCACCTAATAAAAATGGTTGTTTTACTGCACGACCTCCAACTAATCGATCACCAGCTTTACCTCGTTGTGTTGCAATTAAATCAGCAAGTAAAAATAGCGCCGCAGTCACTAACGTTGAATGCACTAAATAGTAAAGCAATGCAGCGGTGGCATTTATGTTTTGGAGTGCGACTAATGCCACCAACGTCCCTACAGAAACCAGTACTAAATTAGCGGTAAGCTTACGTAAATCTTGTGCGGCTAACACCCCTATTGCGCCAATCACTATGGTGGCAATAGCCAGCGCCCATAACCAAGACTGCGCCATATGCTCAAGTTCGCCAGCTTGTTCACCAAAAATAACCGTGTAAACACGTAAGGTCGCATAAACACCAACTTTAGTCATAATCGCAAATAATGCAGCAACCACAGGTGTGGCACTTGAGTAGGCGTTTGGTAACCATAAATGCAATGGTAATAACGCACTTTTAAGTGCAAACACCACCAATAGCAGTAAACCACCTGCCTTCGCTAAATAAACATCATCACCAGTTAGTTGCGGTACTTTATTGGCCATATCAGCAATATTTAAGGTGCCTAATACTCCGTATAAAATACCTAAACCAATTAAAAATACGCTTGAACCAACTAAATTTAAAATAACGTAATGCAGAGCAGCGCGCGTTTTGGGTTTACCGCCACCGTGCATTAACAGCGCATAAGAGGCAATTAATAACACTTCAAAAAATACGAAGACGTTAAATAAATCCCCAGTTAAAAATGCACCATTTACCCCTAGTATTAAAAAATGGATTAAAGGGTGAAAAAAGCTACCTTGTTCATCATCACCAGCACAGCCATATAAAGCCACGCCAACCCCCAAAAAGGCGGTTAAAGTGACTAACAAGGTCGAGAGCATATCTGCAACCAGTACAATACCAAACGGCGCAGACCAGTTACCTATTGCATAAACAATAATACCGTTATCTTTAACCTGAATTAGCAGTAATACTGTGACTGCAAAGGTTAGAATAGCCATTAAACTAGACATAAATCGGCGTGCAAATAAGCTTTTGCCACACGGTGGAAGCAACAAAATAATTGCCGCTAACATTGGCAGTAAAATAGGCAAAGATGCTAAATGCTGAATCATTTTCTCTCCTTGCGTTTATTTTTAGTTAGGGTGCCATCAACATGGTCGTTGCCTAAATCTGCTCGGCCTCGAATAGATAAAATAACCACAAACGCAGTCATCGCAAAGCCAATTACAATGGCTGTTAACACTAAGGCTTGTGGTAGCGGGTCAGCGTAATCAGCGCCAGTCCCTAGTACCACGGCTTTATTAATTGTTAAGCGCCCTGATGAGAATAAAAACAAATTAACCGCGTAAGAAATCATTGTCAGCCCCAGTACCACTGGGAATGTACGCGCTCTTAGCAATAAAAACACGCCACAGGTGACTAACACGCCAACGCAAGATGCGTATAACAGTTCCATTAAATATTTACCTCTTCTTTCTCTGCGTTCGCGGTCATATTACCTAAGCTCGCAAGGATCATCAGCGTAGCGCCAACAACAGTTAAGTACACGCCCAAGTCAAATACAATGGCGCTGGCAAACTCTGTTTTACCAACAAACGGAATATCAAAGTAATCAAACCAGGTAGTTAAAAATGGCTTGTCAAAGAACCAACTTCCCACACCTGTAAACATGGCAATAGCAATACCTGATGCAATAATTTTTCGATAGTTAACATCAAAGCGTTCATTTATCCACGCAGTACCATGCGCCATATATTGTAAAATAAAGGCAATAGAAGTTACGAGGCCTGCTATAAAGCCTCCTCCAGGTAAGTTATGACCGCGTAGGAAAATATAAGCAGACACTAATAGCGCTAATGGCAGTAAGCTTTGAGAAATACAAGCCAATAAAATAGGATGGCGATCTTTAGACCATGGACGCCCTTCACTATCGCTCGCTGGCATATAAAGTGGAATTCTTGATAACAGTTTAAATATGCCCAGTGCGGCAATACCTAGTACGGTAATTTCACCTAAAGTATCAAAGCCCCTAAAATCAACCAAAATAACGTTAACTACATTAGTACCACCACCGCCTGTTTTGGCGTTAGCAATAAAGAACTCAGAAATTGAATCAAGCGGACGAGTCAGTAAGGCGTAACAAATACTGGCAATAATGATCCCCACGGTAGAGGAGATAACCACATCACGTAAAATACGCAATGAGCTTGACTCTCTTGGCGTGCTTTGAGGTAAGAAAAACAGTGCCAACATTAATAGTATAATAGTGGCTACTTCTACAGTAAGTTGCGTTAAGGCCAAGTCAGGCGCTGAAAAACGGGTAAACGCCACCGACACCATTAGTCCCACAATCGACAGCATTAATAACGACACCATTCGAATTCGATGCCAAATAACGGTAGCAATTGCACCTATTATGAGTAGTCCTGCACCAATTGCGTTTTGAATATCAACCGGGGTATTAGGCACGCTACCAGCTAGCTGCTTCATTTCAAATAATGGCCAACCAGAGGCAAGTAATACAACGCCTAACATTATAAATACATAACGTTGTAATGAGCCATTTTCTGTTGATTGGATTTTGTTTTGACACCAATTGACCACTACCGCTAAAAAACGCTCGAAGATTTTTTTAGCGTTAAAAGGAGGTAACGACGCTTGGAACTGGAACAAGTACTTTCGATTAACGTAAATAAATAAACCACCAATTACCGCCATACCACTCATAAGTAGAGGTAAATTAAAACCATGCCAAATAGTCAACTTGTACTCGGGCATAGCTTGACCAAGTACAGCCAGTGACGCGGCTGATAAAATACCGTCAACGACAAAGTGTGGAAAAATACCCACTAAAATACACAGTACCACTAAGATTTCTATAGGCACACGCATATAACGCGGCGCTTCATGAGGGGTACGTGGTAAATCAATTGGCTCACCATTAAAGAACACGTCATGAATAAAGCGTGATGAGTACGCCACCGACAACGCACCCGCTACAGTTGCCAGCACCGGAATTAGCCACGACATAGAGCCAAGCACTTGCTGATGCAGTGTCTCAGCAAAGAACATCTCTTTTGATAAGAAACCATTTAACAACGGTACACCAGCCATAGCGGCAGCAGCCACCATCGCCAAGGTAGCAGTATAAGGTAAGTAGCGCCACATGCCATTGAGTTTGCGCATATCACGAGTCCCGGTTTCATGATCAATAATGCCGGTTGCCATAAATAGCGACGCTTTAAACGTCGCGTGGTTAATAATATGAAAAATAGCGGCAACGGTTGCAAGCTGTGTATCCAGACCAAGTAATAATGTAATTAAACCCAAATGACTAATCGTTGAATAGGCTAACAAACCTTTTAAATCATGTTTGAATAACGCGATATAAGCGCCAAATAATAACGTGGTTAAACCGGTCAAACCGACTAATAAAAACCAAGTATCGGTACCCGCTAATGCGGGATAAAAACGCGCAAGTAAAAAGATACCTGCTTTTACCATGGTGGCAGAGTGTAAATACGCACTTACCGGCGTAGGTGCAGCCATAGCGTGAGGTAACCAAAAATGAAACGGAAATTGTGCAGATTTAGTAAAAGCACCCAGTAAAACTAATACCAGTGCTAATTCATATAAGTTGTGAGATTGAATAATCGCTTTGCTAGCTAAAATGGTGTCTAAGTCGTAGCTTCCAACAATATCGCCTAACAACATTAAACCACCCAGCAAGGCTAAACCACCTGCGCCGGTTACTGCTAATGCCATGCGCGCCCCCTTGCGCGCCTCTGATTTGTGCCACCAGTAACTGATCAACAAGAACGAGCTAATACTGGTTAGCTCCCAAAATACCCATAACTGAATCACATTGTTTGACATAACAATGCCCAGCATGGCGGTCATAAATAACATTAAGTAGCTAAATAGCTTTGGCAGCGAATCATTTTGACTTAGGTAATAACGGGCATACAAAATAACCAGCAGCCCTATTCCTAAAATCATAAATAAAAACAGTAAACTCAAGCCATCTAAGCGTAAGGAAATATCCAGCCCTAAAGCAGGTATCCACTGTGCGCTAAAACGAATGGTTTCTCCCGCGAGAACCGCAGGCGCATGATAAAGTGTAATTGCAAGCGCGGCTAATGGCGCAATAGCCGTTAGGCTCGTTGCCTGATTTCGAGAAAGTTTGCCGGTGCATGCAGAAATAACACTGCCTAATAAGGATAACAGGGGTATCCAGAGCAAAGTCATAATGAAGGGCCTTTTTGAATCATAAAGTTTATCAATTCGCTACTTGTTATTATTAAATACCAAAGTGACTTGGGTATACGTTTTATGTCTGTTTTTTAACAACATTAATACGTACAGTTATACTGATAAACGCAGTTTTTGTCTATAGAAAGCGCCGCTAGCGGGATAATAATCAAACAAAAATGCCTATAAATTCATGAACTGAAGTAAAACAAGCTTAGCTTTTAAACAGTTTACGGCAGAGTCTATAACCACTAAAATCGTACAAATAAATCAGCATTGAGTGCTATATGGGTCTGCCACAAAACACGGTATTGCGCTGATAGCCCTAACTGTTGATATTGCATAATTGACCACTGTGCACTGGGCTTATAAGCAGTGCCACCTTGTTGGCAACTTTGGCTTTTGTGCCACCCTTTGGGAGCAACTGATTTTTTTGCAATAAATAAGTTAGGAGCAACAAACCCATTAAGCTGACATAACCACGCTTGCTTTTTTGCTGGTAAAGCGTACTCATCTTCAAAGCCATTAAAGTGCATTAATTCATGCAAAAAAACCGCGTAGCTAGCCTGTGAATTAATATGCATTAAACCATTTTTTACACTGGCAGTACCTTGCTTAGGCATCATAACAGCAAAATCGAACCCAGTGGGAAGCCGCTTTTTAAGCGATGATTGCTGCCAATCGCACTTCGCACGTTTGGATTCAGTACTATTACAGCTAATTGCATTACCCACATAAACTGGTTTTGAAAAACAAAAGGTATTGGGGCTAGGCTCTGGGTTTTGTAAGTACGCGTTACGAAATCGGTTAAGCCTGTATAATCCATCACGGTGATCGCTCAGCATTAACACATTAAATGTACACTGCTTTTGTATCTCAACTTGCTCGCTTGCAAGTAAAAACCCTAACTTATTCATAAATGATTTACTTAACGTTTCTATGGGTGCTTGTTGCTGTAAATGCAGGTGATAAAAGGTATCGCCTTTAGGAAGCTTATTTTGATTTTTTAATAGCGCTAAATCCTGCCAACGCTGTTGCGAAAATAACGAGTCGGCGAGTTTTTTTTGCTGTGCTCGTGTAATTTTATCCAAACTTGCTTGCCAAAATAGTTTAGCCGTTTCAGTTTGATTATTGCTTAATAATGACAACCCATAGCCATATTGAGCATCCGCTATTTTATTGCGAGCTAAGGTTGCTAAGGCTGTGGTGGGTAATTGTAATATGTGGTTTGTAAAGTAACGAGGGAATTGCCAATAACTGTCAATCACATTGGCCTTGGCATGTAATACTTGCCAAAAGCCAATGCTATTTTGTTTATTACTCGAGCCACTAATAACGCTAGCGCACAGTAATAAAGCACTTAGTTTTAAATAATTAGCCAGCGCTTTCACTGGCCATCAACTCAAGCTCTAAACGCGCATACTTATATTCTATAAATTCATGTACGTTCGTTGCTAGCGCCAATTTAAAGTAATCTGTGGCAATTGAGAGCTCACCTACGGCTTGGTGCTGTTTAGCTAAGTAAAAATAAGCTTCACATAAACGCTGAGCGTATTCTTGTTGTGAACTTACACCATCGGCTATGCCTGAAAAAAAGGCTTGTTCGCTCATATCACCCACATATAAAGCAATAAGTTGGTACGCCCATTCATTCTCATCAAGAGCCGCTGCATTGGCTTTTAACGCAGCAAGTGCCGCGGTTTTATCTTGTGCTGCTTGAGCTAAATAAAGCCACAATACACGGTAAGGATCGTTAGGAGAGCGCTCCAAGAATGTTTTAAAGTCATCCTTTGCAAGCGTGGCTCTATCACCATAGTACAAAGCAATACCACGATTTAAATACGCATATTCATGTTCTTGGTCTAACTCTATGGCTGAATCAAAATACTCGTATGCTTTTTCGTATTGCTGCATCAAGGTATGCTGAATACCCAAAAAGTTATAGACTTCAGCCAAATCAGGCTTAAGTTTAACCGCTCGGTTAAAATCAATTCGCGATAAAGTCGTCATGCCTAAGCTATCAAACAGTACTCCACGGTCATAATAGAGCTTTGCTTGTTGTTCTGTACTCAAGTCCGCTCTGTTTAATAGCTCTGAAAAACGTGCAATGGCAATTTCATTTCTAAAATCTGATGCAAGCGGTGCAGTAAATGGCACATTAATAATAGCAGCGGGTTTAGTAGTAGCCTGACAAGCGCTTAAAGACAAAATAGCAAAAGATGCCAAGGCTAAATGTTTAAGTCTCATTAAAATCCTTAATACCGAGGTAAGTAGCAAATAGATAAGACATAAGCTGTCTTGTAAGGTTCATTCCTGTTATGTGTTATTAATATCAACCGGCATAAATATTTGAACAATTTAACGAATTAAATACCCCTATAACGTTGTTAAAATTCTTTTATTTAGAACAACTAGATATCAAAAATTTTGCCTAGTTATAGAGCAATTTTCTTATCGTTAAAATAAGTCCCATATCCAAGCAGGTTGGTATAAGTATGATGAACACAATTAATTGCTAACATTAAAGCATAAAAAAAGGGGCTAAACAGCCCCTTTTTATACTATCCAGTAATTATCTGGATGAAAGTTTAGCAATTACGCGTCTTTAGACTCGTCAGCTGCAGGTGCTGCTGATTCCATTGCTTCTTTAATACTTAGACGTACACGGCCTTGACGGTCTACTTCTAGTACTTTAACTTTAACTTCTTGACCTTCGCTAAGGTGATCAGCAACGTTGTTAACACGCTCAGTGCTGATTTGTGAGATATGCACTAGGCCATCTTTACCAGGAAGAATGTTTACAAACGCACCGAAATCAACGATACGTACCACTTTACCTTCGTAGATAGTACCTACTTCAAGCTCAGCAGTTAATTGCTCAATACGGCTAATTGCATTTGCTGCACTTTCACCGTCTGTAGCAGCAATCTTGATTGTGCCATCATCACCGATTTCAATCGTAGTACCCGTTTCTTCAGTAAGCTGACGGATAGTTGCGCCACCTTTACCGATAACTTCTGCGATTTTCTTCTGTGGGATTTGCATCGTGTAAATACGCGGAGCAAACATAGATAACTCTTCAGAAGGTGCAGAAATCGCTTCGTCCATTACATTTAGAATGTGTAAACGTGCAGCTTTCGCTTGTTTAAGCGCGATTTGCATGATTTCTTGAGTAATACCTTCAATTTTGATATCCATTTGCAGTGCAGTGATACCGTTAGTTGTACCCGCTACTTTAAAGTCCATATCACCTAAGTGATCTTCATCACCTAAGATATCTGAAAGAACAACAAAGTTTTCTTCTTCTTTAACTAAGCCCATTGCGATACCCGCAACTGAGGCTTTAATTGGAACACCTGCGTTCATAAGCGCTAAAGACGTACCACAAACCGATGCCATTGAAGATGAACCATTTGATTCAGTAATTTCAGATACAACACGGATTGAATATGGGAAGTCAGTCAACGTTGGCATTACAGCTTGGATACCACGCTTAGCTAGGTTACCGTGGCCGATTTCACGACGCTTAGGAGAACCAACAAAACCAGTTTCACCTACACAGAACGGAGGGAAGTTATAGTTAAGCATAAAGTGGTTTTTGTGCGTGCCAGTTAAATCGTCGATTAACTGTGAATCACGTTCTGTACCAAGTGTTGCTGTTACTAATGCTTGCGTTTCACCACGTGTGAAGATTGCAGAGCCGTGAGTACGTGGAAGTACGCCCGTCATTACATCTAGAGCACGGATCATATCTGGTTCACGACCATCGATACGTTTTTCGCCAGCAGCGATACGGCCACGAACGATTTTCTTCTCAAGTGAACCGAATACTTTACCTACTTCTTGCTTATCAAGCGTTTCGCCTTCAGCAAGTTCGCTTGTTAGTGCTTCAACAACCGCATCTTTTGCAGTAGTTAATGCTTCTTTACGCGCTACTTTATCAGTAATACGGTAAGCTTCGCCTACTTTATCAGCAGCAAGAGTTGCTACTTTCTCTTCTAATGCAACGTTTTTCTCAGGTGCAGTCCAATCCCAAGTAGGCTTGCCTGCTTCTGCTTTAAATTCGTTAATTGCATTGATGATAGACTGTGATTGCTCATGGCCGTATACAACCGCGCCTAGCATTACGTCTTCAGCAAGTACGTCTGCTTCTGATTCAACCATAAGTACTGCGTTATCAGTACCAGCAACAACTAAGTCAAGTTGGCTCTCTTCAAGCTCTTTTAGTGTCGGGTTAAGTACGTATTCACCGTTAATGTAACCAACACGTGATGCACCAATTGGACCGCTGAACGGGATACCAGAGATAGCAAGTGCTGCTGATGTACCAATCATCGCAACCATATCAGGTTGGATTTCAGGGTTTACAGAAACAACAGTCGCGATAACTTGTACTTCGTTTACGAAACCATTTGGGAAAAGTGGACGAATTGGACGGTCAATAAGACGTGCAATAAGTGTTTCGCCATCGTTAGGACGACCTTCACGCTTAAGGAAACCACCTGGGATACGACCAGCAGCGTACATACGCTCTTGGTAGTTAACTGTTAGTGGGAAGAAGTCTTGACCTGGTTGAGCTTCACGCTTACCAACAACCGTTACTAGTACTGACGTATCGCCAATGCTTGCTAGTACTGCGCCGTCAGCTTGACGAGCGATAGCACCTGTTTCTAGCGTCACTGTGTGTTGACCTAGTTGAAATTCTTTTATAATTGCTTGCACTTAAAATATTCCTTAAATGTATTTTTAGTATTAATTAAGTTTTCATCAAAGTACCAATTACAGTACATAATTGTATTCAGTTGGAAATCAATTAAGTACTACAATTGGCAATGATGTAAATAACCGTAAATAAACCTTTTTATCTACGCGCCATAGTATATAACAAAGTCAGGTAAAATTGCGAGCTTAGTCCAGAGATAAACGCGTTGCTAAATTATGTACTTTGCTGTTACTTACAATGTGGCTTTTAGCTGATATTTCAAGGGGATTAATCGATGTGGATAGTGGGTATGGGGAAGTTTAGACACAAAAAAAGGAGCTAAAAAGCTCCCCTTTTGATAATCAAGTTCTTAGCGACGTAAGCCAAGCTCTTTGATTAACGCAGTGTAACGCGAGATATCTTTACCTTTAAGGTAATCAAGCAGTTTACGGCGAGTGCTTACTTTACGAAGCAGACCACGACGTGAGTGGAAGTCATGCTTGTGATCAGCAAAGTGACCTTGAAGCTTGTTGATATCAAAAGTAAGTAATGCTACTTGTACTTCAGGTGAACCAGTGTCGCCTTCAGCGCGTGCGAATTTAGCAATGATATCGATTTTTTCTTGATTGCTTAGTGACATAATAACTCCAAAAGTTAAATTTAATAGGTGCTTTAGCCGATCACTAATTCAGCCAAAACGATTAAGCGGGCGTATTCTACCAATTATCAGCATAACTACAAGTTAAACTTTACTCTGGTTGTTGATTAGACAAGCCACGCTTTGATTTTAAATGGCCATCAGGATTACGTTCGCCCGTACCAATAAATATTCCGTCAGCCAGTACCTTTATTGCACCTTCAGGCAGGGCTTTACCCAACACCACAGCTTGACCATGGCTAAATGCCATTCCCTGCTCTTTAGTAATTTCCACAACGGGTAAATCAACTAACGCAGTATCCATTGGCAATAATAATTCGTCAAGGTAAGTGGAAGGCGCAACGTCTTGTTCTTTCGCTTGATTTAATAACGCTTCTAACTGCTCAAGTGTGACCATTTTATCTGCAGGGTAATGCCCTACAGCACTACGATGCAGCATAATCACATGCGCGCCGCAGCCTAAGTTTTCACCTAAGTCATCAACGATAGTACGAATATACGTACCTTTAGATACATGTGCAGTCATTTGTATTTCGTTAGCTTGCTCATCAAACTCATCAAGCGTTAAGCTAAATACGTTAATTTTTCGACATTTGCGAGGAACTTCTATGCCTTCACGCGCATATTTATATAAAGGTTTACCTTCATATTTAAGCGCTGAATACATTGATGGATATTGGTCTGACTCACCTAAAAACTTAGCAATCTCTTCGCTTAGCAATTGGGAAGTAACATTCACATCGCGAGTTTCGACCACTTCGCCATCAGAGTCTGATGTGGTAGTACGTTCACCTAGCTTAGCTCGAACAACATAGGTTTTATCTGTATCGAGTAAAAACTGGGTAAACTTAGTCGCTTCACCAAAACAAATTGGCAGCATGCCGGTCGCAAGCGGATCAAGCGCACCTGTGTGCCCCGCTTTTTGCGCAAAATAAATACCTTTAGCCTGCTGTAATGCCTTGTTTGATGAAATGCCTTCTGGTTTGTTTAACAACAAAATACCATCAACTGGACGGCCTTTACTGCGTCTTGCCATTAGTCTTTAGTGCCTTCTTCGCTATCTGTTTCATCATCAACATGCTTAGCATTATCTTCACGAATGATAGAGTCCACTAAGTTAGAGATGCGCATCCCTTCCATTAATGAGTTATCAACCACAAATTTAAGCTCTGGCATAATACGTGCGCGAATACGTTTACCTAGTAACGAACGGATATAGCCCGTTGCTTCGTTCAGTACTTTTGCACTCTGTTTTGCTGCATTTTCGTCTTCAGTGTTAAACACCGTGATAAAAACTTTGGCATAAGATAAATCGCGTGATACTTCTACCGCAGACACTGTCACCATGCCTAAGCGCGGATCTTTAATTTCGCGTTGTAGAATCACAGCAATTTCTTTTTGAATTTGCTGAGCAACACGATCAGTGCGAGAAAATTCTCTCATTTCACTTTCCTAAAATTATAACTTATTGAAAAACAATAATAAGTTAACTAAATAATGGATACACAAATGGGGGCTGAGCCCCCATTTAAAATCTTAGCATAGGGTATGTTGGGCTATCGAGGTACGACCTTGAATGTCCAACACCACCTAACAACAATTAAAGACTACGTTGTACTTCAACTGTTTCAAATACTTCGATTTGGTCACCAACGCGAACGTCATTGTAGTTCTTAACGCCGATACCACATTCCATGCCGTTACGAACGTCTTGTACGTCATCTTTAAAGCGACGTAATGACTCAAGTTCACCTTCGTAAATAACCACGTTATCACGAAGTACACGAATTGGTGCGCTACGTTTGATAGTACCTTCAGTAACCATACAACCAGCAATTGCGCCAATTTTTGGAGACTTAAATACATCACGTACTTCAGCAAGACCAATGATCTCTTGTTTAAACTCAGGAGCAAGCATACCAGACATGGCTTGCTTAACTTCTTCGATAAGTGCGTAAATTACGCTGTAGTAACGAAGGTCTAAGTTTTCAGAGTCAATCACTTTACGCGCTGATGCATCGGCACGAACGTTAAAGCCAACTACGATTGCGTTAGACGCTGCAGCAAGAGTTGCATCTGTTTCAGTGATACCACCAACACCAGAACCAACAATCTTCACTTTTACTTCATCAGTAGAAAGTTTAGTTAGTGAGTCTGAAATTGCTTCAATTGAACCTTGAACGTCTGCTTTAAGTACTACGTTAACTTCAGACACGTCGCCTTCAGTCATGTTAGTAAACATGTTTTCAAGCTTCGCTTTTTGCTGACGCGCTAATTTAACATCGCGGAATTTACCTTGACGGTAAAGTGCAACTTCACGTGCTTTACGCTCGTCTTTAACTACTGTCGCTTCATCACCTGCAGCTGGAATACCAGAAAGACCTAAAATCTCAACAGGGATAGAAGGACCCGCAGATTTAATGTCTTTACCGTTTTCATCGCGCATTGCACGAACACGGCCATACTCAAGACCACATAATACAATGTCACCTTGGTTAAGCGTACCTGATTGAACAAGAATAGACGCTACTGGACCACGGCCTTTATCAAGACGTGATTCAATAACAACACCTGCAGCCATACCTTCGCTAGGTGCATTTAGTTCTAACAGCTCAGATTGCATTAATACTGCTTCTAAAAGGTCATCAATACCAAGACCTGTTTTAGCTGAGATGTGAACGTATTGCGTATCACCGCCCCAATCTTCTGGGATAACGTCTAGCTGAGCTAGCTCGTTTTTAACACGGTCTGGATCTGCGCCTTCTTTATCCATTTTGTTAACAGCAATGATTAAAGGAACGCCAGCTGCGCGAGCATGCTGTACCGCTTCTTTAGTTTGTGGCATTACACCATCATCGGCTGCAACTACTAGGATTACGATATCAGTCGCTTTTGCACCACGAGCACGCATAGATGTAAATGCGGCGTGACCCGGAGTATCTAGGAAAGTGATCATGTTGCCGTTAGTTTCAACGTGGTATGCACCAATGTGCTGCGTAATACCACCGGCTTCGCCTGAAGCAACTTTAGCTGAACGAATGTAATCAAGCGTTGACGTTTTACCGTGGTCAACGTGACCCATAACAGTTACTACTGGAGCGCGAGGCTCAGACTTACCATCTTCATGGCGGTCGTTAAGTACTGTTTGCTCTAATTCGTTTTCTTTAACGATGATAACCTTATGGCCCATTTCTTCTGCAACAAGTTGCGCAGTTTCTTGGTCAATAACTTGGTTAATCGTAACCATGTCACCCATTTTCATCATTGTTTTTACAACTTCAGCGCCTTTAACAGCCATGCGTGACGCAAGCTCAGCAACTGTAATTGTTTCACTAATACGCACTTCGTTTTTAACATCAGCCGTTGGTTTTTGGAAACCGTGCTGTAATGACGCTGGCGCTTTTAGCTTACCTTTTTTACCTTTAGACGCTGCAAATTTATCTTTTGCTGGCGCTTTTTTCTTTTTCTTCGCACGGCGGGAGCCTTGCTCTTCGCGAGCATCTGCTACATCTTCTGCTTCACGTGCGTAAGTTGAAGTCGTAAGGTGGTGATCCGCGGTTTCTTCGCGTTTCTTACGTTCTTCTTCTTCTTTCTTCCAGCGTGCTGAATTCTCTTCAGCTAGCTTTCTTGCCTCTTCTGCTTGACGTTTCGCTTCTTCTTCAGCTTTCTTCAATGCGGCCTCTTCTGCTTCTTTTTGCAGACGCTCAGCTTCGATGCGATCTTTCTCAGACTTAGCACTTTGCTCAGGGGTCATCTGCTGTTGTTTCGCTTTACGCTCAGCATCTGCTTTGCGTTTAGCTTCTTCTTTGGCTTTACGATCAGCGTCTTCTTTCGCTTTACGTTCTGCCTCTTGTTTCGCTTTCAATTCTGCGGCTTCTTGTTCAGCTTTTTGCTGCTCTTCAAGACGCGCTTTTTCTTCAGCGGCTAGACGTTGCTGTTCTTGCTCTTGCTCAACAGCACTTTTTTTCACGTAAGTGCGGGTTTTGCGAACTTCAACTTGCACAGCCTTTGCTTTACCCGTAGAGCCAGTCACACTTAATGTGCTTTTGCTCTTACGTTGCAATGTCATACGCGCTGGACCTTCAGATCCAGTACCGCCATGTTGCTTGCTTAGGTGATCAAGTAACGTTGCTTTTTCAGCTTCTGTTACATTATCGCCTGCTTGTTTAGTAATACCGGCTTGTGAAAACTGCTGTAGCAATTTATCAACAGTTGTACCTATATCACCGGCTAGTTTTTCAACATTTACTTCTGCCATAGTCTCTAATACCTCCGTTAATAAATTACTCGTCTGCAAACCAACAAATATTACGTGCAGCCATAATTAGCTCGCCCGCTTTCTCTGCAGATAGCTCTGTAATATCTACAAGCTCATCAATGCCTTGCTCAGCTAAGTCTTCAAGTGTTATTACACCCTTGCTTGCCATAACAAATGCTAAATGACGCTCTAAGCCTTCAAGCGCAAGTAAGTCTTCAGCAGGCTCAGCGCCTTCTAAGCTTTCTTCCGTTTTAAGGGCTTTCGTTGTTAATGCATCTTTTGCACGTGAACGTAATACGTCCACTGTTTCTTCATCTAAGCCGTCGATTTCTAAAAACTCAGAAGCAGGTACATACGCAACTTCTTCAAGTGTTGAGAAACCTTCGTTGATAAGTAATGACGCAAACTCGTCATCAATATCTAAGTTTTCAGTAAATAAGTTAATTAACTTATCTGACTCAGCTTCGTTCTTAGCGCGCATTTCATCAACGGTCATTACGTTTAATTCCCAGCCAGTTAACTGGCTTGCTAAACGTACGTTTTGACCATTACGACCAATAGCTTGTGCTAAGTTATCAGCTTCAACAGCAATATCCATTGAGTGAGTGTCTTCATCCATTACGATTGAAGCCACTTCTGCTGGTGCCATTGCGTTAATAACAAACTGTGCTGGGTTGTCATCGTAAAGTACGATATCAACACGCTCACCGCCAAGTTCTGACGATACCGCTTGAACACGTGCGCCACGCATACCAACACACGCACCTACAGGGTCTATACGCTTATCATTAGACTTAACTGCGATTTTAGCGCGTGAACCTGGATCACGAGCTGCGGCACGTAATTCAATCATCTCTTCGCCAATTTCTGGCACCTCAATGCGGAATAATTCCATCAGCATTTCTGGTTTAGAACGGGTTACAAATAACTGTGCACCACGTGCTTCTGGTTTAACTTCATATAGAAGACCACGAATACGATCGCCTGGGCGGAAGTTTTCACGTGGCAGCATGTCGTCACGGTAAATAACCGCTTCTGCGTTATTACCTAAATCAAGTACGATTGCATCACGCGTTGCTTTTTTAACAACACCCGTTACTAGCTCGCCTTGCTGATCTTTGTACGCTTCAACCACTAAGGCACGCTCTGCTTCACGTACTTTTTGTACGATTACTTGCTTAGCCATTTGTGTTGTTATGCGGTCAAATTTAATTGATTCAATCTGCTCTTCTACGTAGTCGCCCATTTTCAAGTCTGGTTCTTCAACTTGAGCAGCTTCTAACGTGATTTCGCTGTATGGATTCTCTAAAGAACCATCTTCTAATACTTCAGCTATTTGCCAGCGACGGAATGTATCGTAATCGCCAGTTTTACGGTCAATTGCAACACGTACATCAATTTCACCATCATGCTTTTTCTTTGTCGCTGTCGCTAATGCGAACTCTAGAGCTTCAAAAATCTTTTCTTTTGGAACCGCTTTCTCATTGGAAACGGCTTCAGCAACCAATAATATCTCTTTTGCCATGGGTAATGCCTCGCTTGCCCTATTCCTTCGCACTCGAATTAAAACTTTGCGATTATGTTCGCACGTTCAATGTTACTAAGCATGATTAAATGCTCTGCACCATCGCTAGATAGTGTGATCATATCGCTGCTAACTGCTATTAAGTCGCCTTTAAAATTACGGCGACCGTCTTGTGGAAGCTTAGTACGCACGCGTACTTCCTCTCCTTGCGCCTGCTCGTAGTGATCTTGTTTGAATAATGGACGATCAACACCAGGAGACGACACTTCCAAATCATATTCGTTTGTAATCGGGTCTTCGACGTCTAAAATCGCACTAATTTGACGACTTGCATCTGCGCAGTTGTCAACTGAAATTCCATCCTCATGAGCAATGTATACTCTTAAGGTAGAATGGCGACCCGCTTGTACAAACTCAAGACCATGTAATTCAAAGCCTAGCATTTCTACCGCAGGCGTTAACATGGTTACTAAATCTTGTTCAAGTTTTGTCACGAAAATCCTCCATACAAACAAAAAAAGGGCTTATAGCCCTAAAATACTGAGTTTAAATTTTGATTTAATCGATAAACATTAAATCAAACGGTGCAGATACAACAACGCCCCGAACCAAGCGGGGCGTCACACCAAAAAACGCAAAAACTGTGTGGCCTAGGGCCAAGCTTGGTTGCGAGTCAGTACCCTGACCAAATTAAACTTCATTAGCTTAAACGCAAAACGCGCATTACTTAGAATGCGCGATATAAAGTAGTAAGTTTAAACCTACTATTAAGATTGGTTGCGGGAGCCGGATTTGAACCAACGACCTTCGGGTTATGAGCCCGACGAGCTACCAGACTGCTCCATCCCGCGCCAATAGATAAAAAGTTAATAACTTAATATCGCTGTTAGTAAATTTTATAACCTACTAAACAATGGCCGCTATTATAAGGATGTGCCACTAAATTAGCAACCATAATAACTAATAAGTTGATAAAAAAAGCAATGCTGTTTATTGCTTTGCTCTATGATTAAAACGACATGTAGAAATCGATCGCTTTTTTAAATACAGCGTATAAAAATAAATTTTGGCTAATTATGAAAAAATACAACACTCTAAAATTGATTTTAGGTGATCAGCTCAACCCTGCTCATTCGTGGTTTAAAGACAAATCAGACGACACCGTATTTGTAATTGCTGAGCTTATGCAAGAAGCACACTATGTAAAACACCATGTGCAAAAAATATCAGCCTTTTTTAAAGGCATGGAAAACTTCGCTAATGCGCTAGAAGATGCTGGCTTCAATGTATTACATCTCACGCTAGATGACACCAAAGACGATGATGACTTACCCGCTCTTTTAACGCGTTTAGCCAAACAGCATGAATGTACCTCTATAGAATATCAATACCCAGATGAGTACCGTTTAAAAACACAACTTCACGAATTCGCGACTAATAGCGAGTTAACGGTGAATGCCTGCGACAGCGAGCACTTTTTATTGGCATTTAACGACATAGACAAACGCTTTAAAAAAGATAAACACGTCACTATGGAGCATTTTTATCGGGCAATGCGTAAGCAGTTCGATATTTTAATGGAGGATGAAAAACCTCACGGCGGTCAATGGAACTTTGATGCAAATAACCGTAATAAGTTCTCAAAAAACGACTTAGCCGATATCCCAAAACCAAAATTATTTAAAAATGATGTTAGCGCCATTATTGAACGTTTAGATAAACATAAAATAAATTACTTTGGACAAATAGAAACTCAGTTAAGCTGGCCAACAACCCGTAAACAAGCTATCAGTACACTTGATCACTTTTGTGCACATTTACTGCCTCGTTTTGGTCAATTTCAAGATGCGATGACAGATCAATGTCCTGATAAAGATACCTTTTATCACAGCCGGTTATCGTTTGCGTTAAATGCCAAAATTTTACACCCTCGCTATGTTATCGACCGTGTTGTTAAAGAGTTCCACCAACGCCAAGATGAAATATCGATTTCTCAGGTTGAAGGCTTTATTCGCCAAGTACTGGGTTGGCGCGAATATGTGCGTGGCGTGTATTGGAAAAACATGCCCGATTACGCCAACAAAAACCAGCTTAATGCAACTCGAGCACTACCGAGTTATTTTTGGAATGGTAAAACAAAAATGAATTGTTTAAGCCACTCATTAACACAAAGCTTAGACAGCGCGTATGCCCATCATATTCAGCGCTTAATGGTAATAGGTAATTTTTGCTTATTAACCGCCATAAATCCTGATGAAGTGGATGAATGGTATTTAGGCGTGTATATCGATGCTATTGAATGGGTAGAAATGCCTAACGCACGAGGGATGAGCCAATTTGCTGACGATGGCATCATTGCCACTAAACCTTATGCGGCCAGCGGCAACTATATAAATAAAATGAGTGACTACTGCAAAAGCTGCCAATACAAAGTGAAAGAAAAAGTGGGTAAAGACGCGTGTCCGCTAAACAGCCTTTACTGGCAGTTTATGCAAAAACACCGAGAGCGACTTGAGAAAAACCCACGAATAGGCATGGTTTATCGTAATTGGGATAAACAAGATGAATCATTACGCCAAGAAACCTTAGAGCAAGCTAACAACTATTTAAATAATATTGAAAAGCTATAAATATAAATGCCGTCAATTGGCGGCGGTATCCTTGATAGTTAATATTAAAGTACCAAAATCAGGTAATATTGTTAATTAAATGTTTAATTTATTTGTCATGTCAGTGTAATGAGCTTATTTTTTAATAGCACCTCTTACTCCAAACTATGATGAGAATAAAATGAAAAAACAATTAATTGCAGCGACACTTTTATTACTCGGTACAAGCCAAGCTCAAGCTTTTAGTCAAGAAACTCACAAACGTATTGTTCTAGATGCCGTAAATTATATGCAGCAACACCCAGCCAGCACCGAATATGCTGCCCTACGTCAGTACGCTGCACAAAACAATCTGACAATCTCTGAATTAGCCGAGCTGCTGGGACAAGCTGCTTATGACGTAGATGACTTTGAAGACACCTTTTTCTGTGGTGCTATTACAGGTTCATGTGTTCAAGCGCCAGTATGGGGAGCAGCGCAAAGTATAGTTAAATATACAAGCTATTGGCATTTTCAAAATCATACCCAAGGTGCAGACCAACATGGAAACGATTTTGGTGGTTATAATTATGAGAAGCTCACCGTTTGGGGCACTATTGATAATCTTGCATCTGCTTGGCTTAAAGGTGACTATCTTGATGATGGTAAAGGGGGGGAAACAGGTTGGTTCAATGCCGACTCTTCAAAATATAACAGTTATGGTGTAACAGAATCTCACTACAGAATCGATAGCAACTCAACCTATTCTATGTACGATGACTTTGAAGAAATGCCATTTCAACCTATCGATAATTTAGGCCAATATTGGTATCAAAGTTACTTACAAAGCGGAAATCCTCAAGTGTTAGGGTTTGTATTTCATACTACTGATTTATTACAACCTCACCACACATGGACCACATCAGACCTTAACCACTCTAGCTGGGAAAGTTGGGTAAAAGATTACTATGATCAAGAGCAGCTCAACGATTTATCACTCGTTACTCAAGCAATGCAAACGTTCTCGCCTTTAGATAAAAATAGCCAAGATGTTCGCCCATTATTAACTCAAGGCGGTTCATTTTCTTATGCACAAGGTGGGATTGTACTCAACTCAGAAGATCATTTTGATCGCCTTAATATAGCTAAGCAAGTAGTGCCCCATGCAATAGCAATGGTGGTGCACTTATTAAACCACGCCATGGTTGCTCGCTAATGAAAAAAATGGCTATTTTAGTGATTACATTACTAGGGGCTTTTTACCACTCCCTAGTAATGGCCTCATTTACACAATACAGTAGTGATGAAGTTAACTTTATGCATCGTGCTTATTTAAAGCACAAACCTGAAATTACAATCAATGAAGTTAGAACTCGTCTGTATGAGAATCAGTTTTTGTTACAACAAGCAGCGCTAAAAACACCTGCAATAATAAAACGACAATCTGCCGTTGGTTTTAGCACTCAATACCATGTTGAACGTTACTTAAAAAATCTGTTCGATTCGCAATTAGCTATAAAGGCACAGTCAAGTCAGGTAAAGCTTGACACTTATGATAGCCAATGGCTTAAACACACATTAGGGCCGTACCCTAAAAATGGTCAATATGTGCAAAGCTTGATTAAAAAAATGCAGCAGATCGATTTAACCCCTATTTTGTATAACTCTATTAATTTATATGAATTTATCGATACACTATCAATGCAGGTACGTTTTAAACTCCATAGAGGAGATAGTGAACTATTCAAAAGTGAATTAATAAAAAAACGGCAATTCAATATAGCGCTTTTAAAAGCCAAACCGATTTTGGCAAAGCAGAATATTGATATTGAACATCTGTATGAAATAGCTAAAGGAGATATTTTGCGACCCTCCATTCAAAGCTGGCTAGGCATAAATACAATGATGCACATGCAGAGCCCCGTTCTTGAAAAGCTAGAGAAACAAGTAAACAAAAGCGAAATTAAAGCGTTTTATCAAGCAAATAAATCGCAGTTTAAATTTTTAAGCCAAGTGAAAGCCCACGGAGCCCAATTTGCTAGTCGAACCAATGCTGTAGACTTTCGCACGTTGGCGGATAACAAATCACTTAAACAAGCATTAGTAATATCAGGAAAACAAGATATATATGCTCAATACAATAGTGAATTAAATCGCAAAAACAAAAGTAGTTGGGTTGTACAACTTGCGTTCACAACTAAAGAAAACACCATTTCTGCTGTTATACGTACACCTAGAGGTGAATGGGTGGTGATACACAGTTATGAGCATCAGTTTGATTACTTTTCGCCAGAAGATGAAACCGTTCGATACCAAGCAACAAAGGCCATCGCAAAACAAAAAGCGGCACAACAGTATGAAAATAACTGGCTCAAGTGGCAAAATAAGACGAGAGTAATTTTATGAGTAAAAAAAATTTCGTTTCTGTCATTGCTTTAGCTTGTGTTGGTATTTACACACTTTTCACTCATTATACTAGCAAACCAACAATAGAGAATATTGATGGTCTTAACCAAGCTAAAAGTGTCAAGCAAATAACGTCCCTTGAACTTACTGCTGCTGACATGACTCAAGAGTTGGAAAGCACGCAATTGAAAACGGTTGCAACTAGTAATACTAGCTCTCAGCCCTTACCAACAATAACCTCTGTGGCCTATTTACCCAACATAGTAAAAAATACTCAGCCAGTGGCTCAGTACAATGGTGATCTAAATAATCACCAGGCATATCAAGATTTCCACCTTGAACAGCAAAGACAGCTCGAACAACGTTTTGTTGTTGCTGCAAAAGCCAAAATATTAAAACTTGAAGACTTACTTGCTAAAGGCCGACAAAAAAAGCTTTCACAAGAACAACTACAAGTTGCAATAGATAAAATTAACGCTTTAAAACAAATGCAAATAGATTTAAAAGACTAACAACGCAAAAAGCCGCCAAATGGCGGCTTTTCACAGGGAAAATACGTGTGCTATCTAAGCTATTTACTTTCTAGCATATTGCCTGAGCCAATTTCAATTTTACGTGGCTTCAGCGCTTCTGGGATCTCACGTTCAAGGTCGATGCTTAGTAAGCCGTTAGCTAGGTCTGCGCCAAGTACTTTAACGTGGTCACCTAACTGGAACTTACGCTCAAAGTTGCGCTCGGCAATGCCTTGATGAATGAATTTACGTTCATCGTTTTGATCTTTACCTGCTTTAGTGCCTGATACAACTAACGTGTTGTTTTCAGATTGCAGGCTTAACTCGTCTTCACTAAATCCAGCAACTGCCATAGTGATACGGTATTTGTCTTTATCAAGTGCTTCGATGTTGTATGGAGGAAAACTTGGCTGCTTGTCAGTTCGTGCAGCGGCATCCATTAATGATGCTAAGTGATCGAAACCAATGAATGAACGGTATAGGGGTGATAAATCTACTGTACGCATAATAATATCCTCATATTTAAGCGATATATTGCTGCCACTTTTCGTTTGAACAAGTAACGGCAAAAATTAATTAATAATATAATTTTCAAATAGTTCTGTTTAAATGAAGACCCATCAGGCGTCCTCAAATAACTATTTATGGGCGGACAATTTTATTTCAAGATTTTTTTATAAAATATTTTTTATTTTTTTTACAGACCCTAAAAAAAGCGAACACAATAATCGTTTTTTTGCACTGTAATAAATAATGAAATTAGTTACACTAGGATCAATTAATTTGAGGAGAGCGTTATGTTAACAGTAATTTTTGGCCGTGAAGGCTGCCCTTTTTGTGTTCGCGCTAAAGATGTTGCAGAGCAACTTGCTAATGACCGCGATGATTTTAAATACCGCTACATCGACATCATCAAAGAAGGTATCAGTAAAGAAGATTTAGAGAAATCTGCAGGCAAACCATGCCCGACTGTGCCACAAATTTTTGTAGACCAAACACACATTGGTGGTTTTACAGAATTTGAAGCCTATGCCAAAGAAAACCTAGGCCTTTACCAGTAAATTTGTAGGTATATTGTTAACCAGCTTAATTAACGCACAACTTGAGCTGGTTAAATTTCGACCAACATCAACCACATATAAATTAGTTGTAATTTATACAAGCATTTGCCTCGTATTTCCTATACAATGCGCGCCTCTTTAAATTCGTTGAGGCGTATTAATGTCAGAACCAGTCACGTTTGAATCTCTAAATCTTTCTCCTGCAATTTTAAAGGCAGTTGAAGAGTTGGGTTACAAGACACCATCTGAAATCCAAGCTCAATGTATACCGTTATTGCTAGAAAGAAAGGACGTACTGGGACTAGCACAAACGGGTACAGGTAAAACAGCAGCATTTGCACTGCCATTACTAAATAATATTGACCCGTCTGTGAAACAGCCACAGATCCTTGTACTCACACCAACCCGTGAGCTTGCGATCCAAGTAGCTGAGGCATTTGAACAATATGCAAAACACACTCGTGGTGTTGAAGTACTGGCACTATATGGTGGCCAGAGCTACAGCATCCAGTTGAGCGCACTTCGTCGTGGCGCACAGATTATTGTTGCTACACCGGGTCGTTTAATCGATCACATAAACCGTGGCACTATCAAGTTTGATGCTTTACAAGCACTTGTACTTGATGAAGCCGATGAAATGCTACGTATGGGCTTTATCGATGATGTTGAAAACATCATGGAAAAAACGCCGCGTGAAAAGCAAACATGTCTTTTCTCTGCGACTATGCCTAAGCAAATTCAAAACATCAGCAGCAAATATATGAACAATCCTGAACAGGTTCATATTTCTGCACGCAACTCAACTGTATCGTCAGTAGAGCAAGTGTTTTGGAATGCACACGTACATAAAAACAAAGCCATTGTTCGTTTCTTAGAAGCAGAACAATATGAAGGTGCTATTGTTTTCGTACGTACACGTAACGATACAGTTCAACTAGCTGAGTTATTAGAGCGCGAAGGTTTCTCTGCTGCTCCACTTAACGGTGACATGAACCAGCAAGCGCGTGAGCGCACAGTTGATCGTTTAAAAAGCGGCATGCTAAACGTTGTTATTGCAACAGACGTAGCGGCACGTGGTCTTGATGTAGACCGTTTAAGCTTAGTTATCAACTACGACATTCCACAAGATTCTGAAGCCTACGTTCACCGTATCGGCCGTACAGGTCGTGCTGGTCGTACTGGTAAAGCGATTCTTTTCGTTAAGCATAACGAGCGTTATTTACTTAAAAATATCATTCGTCATACTAAATCTGAAATCGCACAAGTTGAATTACCAACAGCTAAAGTTGTTGAAGAGAAACGTATCAATGCGCTTCAAGAAAAGCTTACGCTTGCACTTGAAAACAAAGATATTACTTTCTTCAACGAAGTGGCTGCCAACATGGCACAAAAACTTGAGCTTGCTCCTGAAGACTTAGCGGGTGCATTACTGTGTTTAGCACAGCAACAATCACCAATTAAAGTTGAAGAAGTTAAGATTCAACCGCGTGAGCGTAACGAACGCAACCCTCGCAACGACCGTAATGATCGTGGTGATCGTGGTCGTCGTAACGAACGTGGCGGTGAGCGCGCTGAGCGTAAACCTCGCGAGCGTAATAGCCGTGATGCAGGTCCTATGGATACGTACCGTATCGAAGTAGGTCGTGAGCATGGTGTTCAGGTTAAGAACATTGTTGGTGCAATTGCTAACGAAGCAGACATTTCAAGCAAGTTTATTGGTGACATTCGTCTTCACGACAGTCACAGTACGGTACAATTACCGCAAAACATGCCTAAAGATGTACTTGATCACTTCCAAAAAGTGTTTATTTGTAAACGCCCAATGGGTATGACATTAACACAAGATCAAGGCCCTTCTGAGCCACGCGGCGAGCGTTCTGAACGCCCTGCTGGTGACAAGAAGCGTAGCTTTAATAAAGATGGTCAACGCCCTGATAAGCGTAGTGGCCCTCGTAAAGAACGTCGCCCAGTTAGCTTCACCGCTAAGTAAGCAACGACTCTTTAGTAAAAAAACCTTGGCATGAAAGTGCCAAGGTTTTTTTGTGTCTGGAATTCAGGTATCAGGTCAGCTTAAATTCCGTAACTTGAAGCCGCAAGCCAGTATTAGATACTTAATTAAAATATTGAATTAAAAATATTCTGTTTGTTTTCTCTAACCAGAGATTGCAGTGAAAACAAGGCGAAATTACGCGTCAATAGCTAGCTTATTGTAAGTAAATTCAACGCAATTAGCGTTGAAAAAGCCGCTTGAGATAGCTTTATTATCCAAAACTCAGATTACTTAATGTGTATAAACATGTTTTCTTTGATTTTTAAAACAATAAAATTTATGTAAACTAAGCAAAGGCTATAATTCACGGACGAATTAAAAATTGAAAAGAAATTACGACAACTTACTCTTTGTAGTAATAATGTTACCTATTTTATTATGCATCATTATTCCTATTTTAATGGACTTTACAGATCCACCATTTATCACAAATGAAATATACGACGTTATTTTCTTTATAGCATTCCCTATTATTTGTGGCGCATCATTCATCTATTTAAATATACTTGTATTCAATAAATATAGACGCTGCAGTAAATACAGAGAGCACCTTAAATATAGTTTTTCAGATACAAAAACGAAATTATCATTAATATTCGCGTACCCATTAATCCCTTTGTTAATCTATGCAAGTCTCTATTTTTTATTCTCTGGCCCCATTAAATTATGGGCTTACTACACGCAAGGCGACTATTGGTATAAGGAATATATCCTAACTGATGTGCAAAAGTGTGGTTCTGATTATGAAGATAATTGTACTCGTTTATATTTTAAAGATCCTAAAACAAACGAAACTCATGATTTTAGGTGGTACGACGATAAGCCTACAATAATGAATAACAAAAACGATTATGTTTATATTTTTGGTGAGGCTAGTTTGTTTGGCTATATAGTGAGAGATTTAGAAAGGTAACTTAGACTTGCTTTGAATATTACAGCACTTTTATATAAACCTCACTCGAGTGAGTGAGGTTTATGAATCAAGATATAAGTTAAGGCGCCACTGCGGGATACACGTAGCTGGCATCAAGTCCTAATGGGATACCGAGTGCCCAGTAGCCTAGCAAGAAGATACTCCAACCGATCATAAAGGCGATTGAATACGGTAGCATCATCGCGATAAGCGTACCTATGCCTGTGCCTTTAACGTATTTTTGACAGTACACCACCACCAGCGGGAAGTATGGCATTAGCGGGGTGATAATATTAGAGCTAGAATCTCCCACACGGTACGCTGCTTGCGTTAAGTCTGGCGAAATACCGAGCTGCATTAGCATAGGTACAAATACCGGACCTAATAGTGCCCACTTAGCCGAGCTTGAACCAACAAACAAGTTTACAAAACCAGTTAGGAAAATAATCCCTACTACCGTTACAGAGCTCGGTAACTCCATTGCTTTTAATACCTGAGCCCCTTCAATTGCCAGTAAAGCACCTAGGTTTGATTTACTAAATGCAGCAATAAATAATGAACAAAAGAATGCCATAACAATGTAATACGCCATACCATTCATGGCTTTGCTCATCGCGTCTATCATGTCTTTAGAGCTTTTAAAGGTGCCTACGGTAAAACCATATACTGCGCCTGGGATCCAAAATAATAAGAAGATTAGCGGCACTATTGATTGCATTAATGGTGAACTAAAGTTTGTTAACGAGCCATCGCTGCTGCGCATAGCTGAATCAGCGGGTGCAGATACATAAGCTAATAATGCAATACCTGCAATCATTACGCTACTGGCAATAAGAAAGGCGCGCTTTTCGTCACTACGGGCATCTTCAAATGCTGGTAGGTCTTGAGTTTCGCCATCAACTGGTGAATTTTTTAAACGTGGTTCAATAATTTTATCGGTGATATACCAACCTAACATCACAATAAATAAGCTTGATGCTGAAGCAAAGCCCCAGTTATTAAGCGGGTTAATGCTCATTGTTGGATTAATAATTTGTGCTGCACTTTGCGTAAAGCTTTGCAGTAATGGGTCAATTCCAGATGGAATAAAGTTAGCACCAAAACCACCACTTACCCCTGCAAATGCCGCTGCAATACCGGCAAGCGGATGACGACCTGCTGCAAAAAATATTACCCCAGCAAGTGGAATAACCAGCACATACCCTGCATCGGTAGCCGTATGGCTCACAATAGCTACCAAAATAATTGAGGGTGTTAGTAATTTTCTAGGCGTTACTTTGAGCATTAATTTAAGGCCGGTATTAATAAAGCCCGAATGCTCTGCAACGCCTACACCTAGCATAGCAACCAGTACTACACCCAGTGGCGCAAAACCGGTGAAAGTTTTTACCATAGAAGATAAAAAAGTGGCCAACGAATCGCTGGCAAGCATGTTATTAATGATAATGGCTTCGCCAGTACGAGGGTCTATTGCATCAAATGTGACGCTTGAAAACCACCAAGACAAAAACCAGATTAATAACATGGCAAACAAAAAGATAATTGCTGGATCAGGAAGCTTATTACCTACCCGCTCAACAAAATTTAAAAATCGCGCAACTATGCCAGTTGGCATTGTCGCATCATTATTGTTATTCATTTCACTTGTTCCCTAGAATTTAGACTGTGCTACTTTAGCGTATCTAAGGAATGAGGTAAATTTTAACTGAATAAACAAGTTCTTTTTTAGGCACAAAAAAACGCGGCTCAGTAGCCGCGCTATTTTTAATGAATAAAAAAAGCTTATGCGAGTGCTTTTACTTCATCCCATATTCTTACTACGAGTGCTTTATCATCTTCATTAAGTTCGCCATTGCGATAAGCTTTTACTAAGCTTTTTTCAACCGTGTCGTTTAGTTCTGCAATTTCTAGATTTAATTCTTCAACTTGTGCATAACCTACGGCTAAATCAAAGTGGCCGCGTAAATAACCGCCGGCAAATAACTCGTCATCGGTTGCTTTTATCACTAAATCATCAAAATATTGCTGCGCAGCATCTATGTAATTTACTAAACTCATGTGTTACTTCTCCTCTGGGTGCAGCCCATCTTGATGACCTACTGCATACATAATATGGTCGTTAAACCCACTGGTTACACGTATATAACCGCTTAATTCATCATCTAATTTGCTATCACCGGTATCGCAAATCAGCGGTCGGCCATTTAAAGCCTGTAATTTTGTTTTAGTAGCCACCACAATAATATTATCGCGGCCTATCGCTTTAATTAACGCAGGGCTGAGTTGTTGATTGCCTCGACCAAAAATATGCCCTTGGCCGCCAATTAGGGTGATCACTAACTTTGTTTCACGTTCTTTGGTAAGTTCAAGAAGTTGCTGGGCTGTTAGGTCTTGGCCTACTAAGGCTTGATCTTCAACGAGATCAACACCGAGTAAGGTGTTTTCAAGCCCCATCTCTTCCATCACTGCGCCAACGGTAGAGCCACTACCCATGACATAGAGGATATCGGCATCCATTTCACTAACGACATAAGCAGCTATATCTGCTAGCACCAGCTCGTCGGTTTCTTTACCGCCATTTTTAACCGCTTGTACATAGCGCACTTCACTTGGCACTTGCATTTCACCATAACGTTTTGCTTTTACTGTTCCTTGGCGAAAGGCCACTTCATCAATGTCCATCACATCAGCATCGCTTAATGTTACCAGCTCACCTTTTACCAGCATTTCAACTACACGGCCTGCGGCTTTTGGCGTAATGGCATATACTCCTGAGTGAATTTTACACCCTGCTGGAATGCCCAACACGGGTACCGAGTCTTCTACAGCATGGCAAATGTTGCGCGCCGTTCCGTCGCCACCAGCAAATAAGATTAAATCAACACCTTGTTGCTGTAATAAACGAGCTGCAGCTTCGGTATCGTCACTGGTTGTGGGTGAGTTACTTTGATAAACCACTTGCGTATTAAAGCCCAGCGCTTTTGCTGTTTGCTCCCCCATTTCATCATTAACAGTATAAATAGTAATGTTTGATTGATGAGGTACAAGCACTTCAAGTGCAGCTTTAGTGCGGCTATTTGACTTAGGCTCTGCACCTAATGCAATGGCTTTAGCTGCGGTATCTTCACCGTCACTGCCCTTAAGCGCCACAGTACCACCGAGCCCTGCGACCGGATTTACAATCAATCCTAACTTAAACTGCATCTTTTAACTCCTCGGGAGAACGCCATGTAAACTGCGCAGCATGTAATGGCCACGTGGTGTTATAAAATTTACATAGTGCTTTTAATAGTAAGGTTGTTCTTGGGTTAAACCCGTTTTGCAATAACTCTAATAACTTTGCATGAACGCGAGACTGAAACGCAAATCGACAAGTTTGCTCACCATTTAAATTATCTACCGATACGTTAAAATCAAACCCGGCAGCCACACTCAATGCCCACTCTATTGCTTGAGGTTTTACCTCTACTGATTCAAATTCCGCTTGCTGTGTAGCATCGCGCCCATCAGGGCAATACCAATAACCATAGTCTTCACTTAAACGGCGCTGAGAACCTGCCACTAACCAATGAGCTATTTCATGCAATGCACTAGCATAAAAACCATGGGCAAACACAATTTGATGATGCGGGGTTGTATCATTTGCGGGAATGTAAATAGGCTCATGCTCACCTTTTACCAAACGCGTGTTATAGCTTTGGTAAAAAGTGTGTTCGAAAATAGAAATCAGATCAGCTACTTGGTGCATAAATACTTCGTATACTCGTTTGAACCCGATGCTTTAAAGACAGATGAAATTAGTATAAAGCACACTAAAAACGAAGCGAATTGTACGTACTTTTATCTACAAAGTAAAAAACAAGTGATTAAAAACATTGTTAGCGCTAAGCGGTTTAATTTTAACGCTTTGGCCCTAGGTTATATATTTAGAAACATCTACTTCATCTATTTGTTCAGCATTGAGATAGCGCTTAGCATAATCAAGATAAATACCTGAACTTAAAAATAATTCAAATACGGCTTTATCAACATGATGATCGGCCACCATTTTAGCTAATATACCAATGGACTCACTGAGTGTTTTTGCCTTTTTATAGGGCCTGTCGGCTGCAGTTAATGCTTCAAAAATGTCAGCAAGTACCAGCACCCGTTCAGGTATCGATAAATCATCGGCACTTAGTTTACGAGGATAGCCAGTTCCTTTTAATGTTTCATGGTGAGTAGAGGCAAAACGCGGGACACGCTCCAACTCTTTAGGAAATGGTAATGTATCGAGCATACGTATGGTACTTATAATATGCTCATTAATTTTAAACCTATCTTCTGCGGTAAGGGTGCCTCTAGAAGTTTGTAAATTATAAAGCTCCCCTAAATTATATTTATATTTACACGGAGCAATTTTTATTCCTAAACGCTCGTCATATTCAATCGGTTTATCATGAGGAATTAAATGCCAAGGCTTATCGCTGAGTAGCTTTTCAGTAGCAGGCAGCGTGTCACTCGTTTGTGCATAGCGATACATTTCGACAGGTGAAAGCCCTAGCTTATCGTCAAAGTGCCGCACCCAAGTAACATTGCTTAGCAAGGTTAAACGCTCAAGCGAGGCTGCTGTGATTTTTTCGCCGCCAATATTACACTGTGCAATAAAGGCAAAATCGTCCAGTAATTGTTGATGTTTAGCTGCCAACTGCTTAGCTAGCTCACTCTGATTTTTTGGGGTTTGTTGCAATGACTTGTAGTAATCAAGCTCGGCATCTCGCCAAAGGACTTCAAACCGTGTTCTTACTTCATGAATACGATTATAAATCACTTCCAACTTAGTGCCTTTATCGACAATGTGCTCTGGAGTAGTTATTTTACCGCAATCATGTAACCAAGCAGCTAAGCTAAACTCTTCAATCTCCTCATCACTTTTAAATTTAAACGTTTGAAAGGCAGGTAACTCTGATTCTGAAGCGGCTTTAGCAAGCTCAATACCTAGCTCTGGGACACGTTCGCAGTGTCCCGCAGTGTAGGGAGACTTATCATCAATTGCTTGAGCTATAAGCTCAACAAACGAAGCCATGAGTGCTTTTTGGCTTTCTTCATGTTGTTGTATCGACTTGCTCATTTCGACCATAGAGCTGGCTAAAGTATTAATTTCTTTAATATGACTTTTTAAGGTTGAGACTTGCTTAAACTGACGATTTTTAATTTTATTATTTTCACCCACCAGCGTTTTAATTGGGGCAACAATGGGGGATGCAAAAAACCACGACACAGGTAATATCAAAATAAGGCAAACAGCAGTAATGATAAGAGAAAGCTTTATTTTTTTCCGTGTAGAACTCAATACATCTTCTTTAGAAACCATAATGGCTAAGTAACCTGTACTGGCTAGCGATAAATAGTCAGATAAAGGCTTAATAAATACATACTGTTCTTTGCCATTAATATGCACTAACTTTAAATTAGAGAAATTACTATCATCGTCTAATAAAGTAATTAATTGCTCATAGGGGACAGTGCCCACAACTTTTGATTTTTTCTCTGGATTAGTATTAAGCCATTTATCACTAAGTTGTTGTTTAAATTGCATAGGCAGTTGCGTGGCTGCATAGTCAAACAAGGCTTTTAATTGAGCGTCTTGGTTATGAAATAATAAGTGATAGTCATTTGAAAAAAGCGCGGCACTTTCTTCATCTAGTTGATTATACTGAACCCCATCAATAAAAAATTGTTGTTGGATATATTGTAATACCGCCTTGCTGTCTATTCCCGCATAGGTATCACCATTGGCTACATGCGTTAACAACGCTTTTGTATTGGGAACCTCTACTAAGTTAATTTCTGGAAATTGCGCTTGCAATGTTTTTACAATTGACCAGCCCTCACCCACTGCAACTGACTTACCAGCAAGTTGCTGTATGTGGGTGATTGGTGGGTTGCTCTGATGGTTAACAATACTCAAAGGCAAATTTACCATGGGTGTACTAAGCATACCTAAGGTATTATTCGTTGTGGTATTAACTACAGGATGAAGTACATCTATCTGATTATTTTTAAATAAATTAAGTAACTCTTGCCAACTAAGTCCATTAACATAATTTATCTTAATACCCAGTAGCTGCGCAATCGCATTGATATATTCAATACTGTAGCCATTGGGCGTACCACTAACACTAAAGTCCATAGGGGCCCAATTTGTTTCGTTTGATACTGTAATAGTCGGGTATTGTGCAATTACTTTTTGCTGTTGCTCGCTTAGCGTTAATTGTTTCAAGCTTTTGTTTTTATCAACCTTATCTTTCTGATTTGAAGCAACAATCTCTCCTTCGCGATTATATATAAATAACTGCGCAGAGTTATGCATACCTAACTGCTGCTGTTGTGTTATTAAGTAATTAGAAATATTATCGACCATAACTCCAAGAGCTAACACATGGTCTTCGCCTTTGGTTTTAATCGAGTAGGTTTGACCTGAAGTTTGTAAATGCGAGAGTAAGTAAGGTTTAGTTTTATTCACCTGCTCTGAATTTGCTTGTTTAAACCACGTTTGCTCTCGAGGATCAAAAAACGTCGGTTTATTGGTTTGTTCTCTTAAGTTAAAATCAGCATCAAAGTAGTACCTGTGTTCTACCCTTTGCCCTTTTTCGGCTTTAATATGAATCACAACCCACCGGTCATTATCAACCGTATTTAAACGCTCTCTGACTATTTTACCACTCCCAAGATTGATAATTTCATAAAAGTCTCCATTGCTATAGCCCATAGAAAATGCGTAAAACACAGGGTTTAATTCCATTATTTCGCTCAATACATTACGCAGCTCTGTTTTATCTGAAAAGTTATTACCTACTAGTGAAGTATTTTTAACCATCATATTTAAAGTATTTTCAGATTTTTCATTGATGCGTGATAGGTAATCAGCAACAGATTGCGTGGTCATATTGAAATGCAACAAGTTAGACTCTAGTGCCATTTTTTCGCTGAAGTAATACTGTAAGCTAGTGGCTATAATGGCGGTAATGGACGTTGCCAATACAAATACCGCCACAACCGTTAAACGAATAGAAAAGCGCACTGTTCTTTTTAACTTATTTAACGCTTTAAATATCATTGAACTTTCCTTGAAGCACTTTTAAGAGCAATAAATACAGAGAGTTGAATACTGCTAGAAACAATATCCATAATCCGTATGGAGCTAAAGTAATATTAGTCACAAAATCAAAAATATAAAACTTTATGCACTTATTTACTGATCACTTAATTGCGCTTACCATATGCCAACCAAAAACCTGAATTGACTCACTCTTATGGTTAAACAACACAGCTCTTTATCGTGGCTATTTATCTCTTTTACTTTTTTAACACTCTTGGCTACTTCTGCCAGCAGTTATGCAAAAAGCATAAGTATTAACGTATTTGCTATTCCTTCTAAGCCTATTGTTGAGCTAGTCGCTAACACCAGCGATGAATTGGCTACGCACCAAATTACTACGTTTTACCAACAAGGGTTACCCGTGCATGCCACCTTGTATTTAACGGATTACCCACTTGAAGCACAAAACGAAATTAAGCAAATGGTTGAGCGCATTGTAAAAGAACATCAGTCGTTTGAGATAAAAGCCAATGGATTTAGTGTATCACCAAGTAATTGGGCATTTATAAACTTAGAAAAATCATATCAATTACAACGATTGGCAGATGAGGTTACTCTCAAGCTTGAGCCGCTTCGCGATCATCAAGCACCAGTGCCAAGTTGGGTAAAGCATTACCCTAATAAACTTGTGGCTTTTGAACGTTATGGCAGCCCTAATGTATTTCAAAATTTTCAGCCGCATTTAACCCTACTTGCAAATGAGAAAAATCCTGCATTAGCGTTAGTACAAAAAGCGCTGCACGCTGAGCCGCCGCAGGCACAAGGGGAAATAATTGGGATTGGAATTGGAGTGTCTGATCAATTTGGTCAACAAAAAGAAATACTCGCTAAGTACTTTTTTGATGCCAAATAAATAGTTAATAACAGGGCTAATTACACACTTATTAACTTAAATGGTTTATGGGTTTGTAGTTAGCTTATCTGTTAAATGTTTTTTAAGTATGCGGGTGTTACGCGTATTTGCTTTAAACATGGCATCAAAAATATCTCCAAAAAATGGAATGAGCCCGCCAACAAAATCAATCAACATATTTATAATAATACGGCTTTTTACTCGCTTGCTAACACCTAAGCGCTGCGCTTCAATTAGTACATAGCCAGATAAAATAAGCCCTGCTAAATCACCTATCACAGGTAAAAGCCCAATCAGCGACTCTACACCAAATTTAAATTTAGTAAACGGAATACCAATGCTGCTATCGGTAAAGCGGCTAAACTCTTCGAGTCGTTTTATGGTGGCTTTATATTCAGTTTGTGAGATGGAAGCTTGATTGTTTTTTTGCATACTAACAGCTCTCTTATTTTTAGGTGCGCTGAGCACATTTAAATTATTGAGCGGCAATAAAGATGTATAGCCTGTATATACTAAACGCAATACTTTACACTAAAAGTATCAAAGTTCGAGGCTATATAAAAGCTTACTGTAGATTCATTTTAAATAGTGTACTCTCATCTTTAAAGTCCAATAATATGCAAGGATTGCCTATAAATAAATCTAGTTACAGCTCTCAATTCACTATTTTGTTTATTATTGCATATTTGATTATTTTCCCAGTCATTAGTCAAGGAGGAGATATGTTTAGCTGGTTCAAAAAGAAAAAAGAAGTATTTCTAAGCCCTGAAGTCAATGGTGTTGTTACAGACAATGGTACACCGGTTGCCAACTTAGAAATCATTCGCTCATTAATCTACATAGATGAAAAAGTCCACCGAGATACTGCTAACACAGATCAAAATGAGCGCTTTCATTTTCCCAAAAAAACAATTTTCCCTCGATTCCGAATAAACTTATCGTTGAAAACCGTATTTCCCAAGAAATATTTATCCTAAATGATGATAATAAAATTGAGCTCTGGAGTGCTAATCAGTCTGGAATTAAAGAAATACCTGAATATACCAACAGATTAGCATTCATAAATTGCGAAATAACAAATAAATTAGTCAGGTTTGAATTCAAAAATTACAATAATGAGCATTTAAATAGGATAGCCTCCAGTATTTGTAGATGGGAAGATGACTATATACCAACACATATAATAGAGAACGGAGAGATAAAGTACAAAATACATGATGGAGATTTCAATAAGATTACAGAGCTTTTTACAGAGAAGGAGGTTGAGTTATGAATAATAAGTTGGCACCTAGCACAGCTGCGAGCGTTGCGGCAAGAGTATTTAATATAAGAAAAAGTAACAGTTATAAAAGAGAGTTTGAAATAGATTTTATTGAAAACTTTAAAGTCACCAACAAACAAATAAAAGACGTTAGTGGCGGTTTAATCAAGCAACTGCTAAATCTGGTTACTCAAATTACAGGCTCTCTGAGAGGTTAAAAAGAGGGCATTTCACTTTACATGTGTTTTATTCTCAATTAGAGTTCAATAAAAATATGCAAGGATTGCCTATGAATAAATCTAGCTATAGCCCTCGATTCATTATCTTATTAATTCTTGTTTGTGTGATTATTTTTCCAGCCATTAGTCAAGGAGAAGATATGTTTAGCTGGTTCAAAAAGAAGAAAGAAGTATTTTTAAGCCCTGAAGTCAATGGGGTTGTTACAGAGAATGGCACACCAATTGCCAACTTAGAAATAATACGATCATTAATCTACATAGATGAAAAAGTCCACCGAGATACTGCAAGCACAGATCAAAATGGACGTTTTCACTTTCCCAAAAAAACGATCCTTTCCTCAATACCAAATAAGCTAATAGTTGAAAACCGTGTTTCGCAAGAAATATTTATTGAAAATAATGACACCTTAATCCCCCTTTGGATTGCAACTCAGTCAGGTATTGATGAAGTCCCTGAGTATAGTAAAAAACTATCACTTTTAAATTGTGAAATAACTAATCCTCACGTTGTATTTGAATTTAGAAATCAAAAGAATATACACCGTAACTATGTAGCACAAAGTATTTGCCGATGGGAAGAAGACTTTTTACCTTATAAACTTTTAAAAGGTGGTAAAGAGTACCAGATAAATAACTACGACTTAACAGATTTAACTGAAAGATAGAAGGAAGATTGACATGGAAAAAGTCCAAGCAATATTACCCCCAAATATAGCTGCCACTATAGCGGCTAGAGTTTATGATATAAGAACATCTACGTCATTTACAAAAGAATTAGGACAAAGTTTTGATAGAGATTTTAAAATCACCAACAACCAAATTAAAGGTGTTAGTGGTGGCTTAATCAATCAACTTCTAAACCGCACTACAGGTTTCGCTTTAACTGCAGAAGGTGCATCACAACAATTTGAAGGCCACCATATTATTGGCATTCGTGGTACCGTTTTTACTTCCTGCGCTGATTGGCTAACAAACTTAAACGTAGCAATTACCCATGGCCCTAAAAACTTAGAAGTGCACTCTGGCTTTGAAAAAGCCTTTACCAGCATGAAGCCGATGTTTGCAAGTTATGTCAAACAGCATAAGCCTAAATGTTTGCACCTTGTTGGCCATAGTTTAGGTGGTGCGATTGCCCAACTATCAGCAATATGGGCAAGTGATCAAGGTATTCCCACCAATTTATATACGTTTGGTGCGCCAAGGGTAGTGCTAAATCATTCGGTGCATTCAGCTGCACACAATGTTGGTCAGTACCGTGTAACGCACGGTGCAGATCCTGTACCCTGCGTACCAGCTTGGCCATTTAGTCATACCTCAAGCGAATACCAAACGGCGATGAATGAAGGATCGTTTTTTAATATTGGTGCACACTCTATGGAAGAAAACACACCCGGTTATGTTAATACTGTAGCTGCACACAAAGATTATGGAAGCATGGAAAGCTCACTAAAAACTCTTCACTATAATCATACAGTTTTAAAATATGCTCTGCGCTATAACGTGACATTCTCACTTAGATGGCAGCGAATTATTACCGATGGCTTAATTACCTTTTTAAAGAAAACTGGCCAATACGCCTTTATTTCTGCACAAGCAGGTCTTAGCGTTGGGTTAACTTTTTATGATATTTTAGCGCGATGCTTACATGAATCTGTGGTTAAGTTTGTAGAGCTTACAGAAGAGTTAAAGGGTTTAATTGGCCATATGCTTGCTTTTGTAGGTAAAGCGTCATACGAGGTAGTAGAGCTCACAACTCAATTTATCCGTTGGGTGTTAGGTTTAATGATTAAAAAACTCTATATGGTTGCGAAACAAGCCATTGACCGTATTTAAGTATAGTCAGTTATGTAAGTGCGGCATCAAATATCAGCCGCATTTATTATAATTAAAGGCGCTTAAATAGCGCCTTTAATTGGCCCATGTTCGTGGTGTACATGTGGGTTTTGACCGCGTTGACGAAGTAAATGATCCATTAAAGTAATAGCCATCATTGCCTCAGCAATCGGAATAGCACGAATGCCTACACAAGGATCGTGACGACCTTTGGTGATCATTTCAACCGCTTCATTTTCGGTGTTAATACTATTACCGGGAATAGTAATGCTCGATGTCGGTTTAAGCGCAATTGATGCGATTATATCTTGCCCCGTTGAAATACCTGCAAGCACGCCGCCGGCATGATTTGAGGTAAACCCATCAGGGGTTAACTCATCACGATGTTCTGAGCCTTTTTGCTCGACTACATCAAAGCCATCACCAATTTCAACGCCTTTAACAGCATTAATACTCATTAATGAATGTGCAAGTTCGGCATCTAGCCTATCAAATACTGGCTCACCTAAGCCAACAGGCACATTTTTAGCTACTACTTTTACTTTAGCGCCAACCGAGTCACCTTGTTTTTTAAGGTCACGCATATATTCGTCAAGCGCTTCAAGCTTGCTAACGTCTGGGAAGAAAAACAAGTTATTTTCCACTTCGTCCCAATCGTAGTTTTCGGCTTTTATTGGCCCTAATTGGCTCAAGCATGCTTTAACTTCAATACCATGAAACTGTTTTAAATACTTTTTAGCAATGGCGCCTGCGGCAACTCGAATAGCGGTTTCACGCGCAGATGAGCGGCCACCACCACGGTAATCGCGCAGGCCGTACTTATGCCAGTAGGTATAGTCACCGTGACCTGGACGAAACACGTCTTTAATTTTGCCATAATCTTGTGAACGTTGATCGGTATTTTCAATTAATAAACCAATGCTGGTACCGGTGGTTTTACCTTCAAAAACACCCGCTAAAATTTTAATTTGGTCGCTCTCACGGCGCTGCGTGGTATAGCGGCTTTGCCCTGGTTTTCGTCTATCTAAATCGTGTTGTATGTCGGCCTCTGTTATCTCAAGGCCTGCTGGCGTGCCATCCACAACGCCGCCTAATGCAACGCCGTGGCTTTCGCCAAAGGTGGACACTTTAAATAACTGCCCTATGCTATTACCTGCCATTAACTTTCCTCATTCCTAATGACTTATAGCCGAGAATTATCTCGGCTATAGTGTTACCCAGCCATTTGGGATGAATGGCTAGTATTAATAATTACTGTGCAAAGTAGGCATCTAGTTGTTGCTTGCTAATAACAAACACCCCTAATCCGCCTTGTTCAAACTCAATCCATTCAAATGGTGCGCCTGGATACAGTGCATCCATATGTACCATAGAGTTACCTACTTCGACAAATAACAAACCGTTATCTGTTAGATGCTCACTAGCTTGATCTAAAATAGTACGTGTTACATCAAGGCCATCGTGACCCGATGCTAACCCAAGCTCTGGCTCGTGATGGAATTCACGTGGTAAATCAGCCATATCTTCAGCATCAACGTACGGTGGGTTTGCTACGATTAAGTCGTATTTTTGCCCAGGCACACCACTGAATACGTCAGACTGGATCGGTAATACGCGCTCACTTAGTTGGTAATCGGTGATATTGATATCAGCCACTTCAAGCGCTTCATAGGATATATCAACCGCATCAACTTGCGCATTTTCGAATGCTTGTGCCAATGCAATCGCAATACAACCCGATCCCGTACATAAATCTAAAATACGCCCTACTGACTCTGGCTGCTCTAGCCAAGGTGTAAAACGATTATTAATAAGCTCAGCAAAAGGCGAGCGAGGAATTAATACACGTTCATCCACATAAAATGGCATATTGGCAAACCATGCAATGTTGGTCAGGTATGGAACTGGGGTAAAATCGTTAATGCGCTCGGCAATTAAGCCTGCTAAACGGTTTTTTTCAGTGCTAGTTAAACGGGCATGCATCAGCTCTTTGGGTGCATCAATTGGCAAGCTAAGTGCTGGTAATAACAAACTTACCGCTTCATCCCATGCGTTATCGGTGCCATGACCAAAGAAAATACCGCTACTTGCAAATTGACTTGTCGTCCAACGAAGCCAATCATGTAAGGTTGAAAGTTCTGCAACAGCTTCATCCAGGGTTGCTTCTTCTATTAGTAATTCACTCATCAGTATTATCTGCCTGCTACTTTCAAAAAATAAACTCAATCGAGGCACAACTATGGGCCCCATGATTGCCCTATTGTATACCCAAGCCACCTCTAGGTGCGAGTGACAGTTAGAATTAAAGGTAATTTAAACAAGGCATTGATTGCAAGTGTAATAGTCACTCTGTTGTTCAAATCAATAACGCAGTATAAATCGCTTTTAAATTAACCTTATTGGCGCTGCACTATGCACCTCAAAGCTACTTGGGTATCACACCTTTTTACTCGATTTTTACCACTTTTTTGTTTAGACTGCCGCTATGAAAAAAGATCCCCACTCAAACAGCCTAATTAGTCCTGATGACATTGACTTGTTTCGTCAAAGTATCAGCGGTGCGCGCGTGTTCAAACAAGACACTCACCGTTTTAGTAATAAACCTAAAGTGTCACAAGCGAAGCAATTTGCCCAGCAAAAAAAGCAACAACAATCAGAATTTTTCTTTTCTGATGAATATGTGCCAGATATAGACACTAACGGTACTGTTAATTATGTGCAACAGGGTCAGGATCGTTTTTTAGCGAAACAACTTCGTCGAGGGGATTTTATACCTGATTTAACTCTAGACCTGCATGGCTTAAATAAAGAAGTAGCCAAAGATGAACTCGCAGGGCTTATTCATGAGTGTAAAAAAAAGCATTATTACTGCGCCTGTGTTGTACACGGAATTGGCGGCCATATCCTCAGGCATAAAGTGCCGCAATACTTAGTGCAACACCCCGATGTTATTGCTATGCATCAAGCACCGCTCGAATATGGCGGTAAAGGTGCGGTACTGATATTAATTAATTTACCGCAAAGTGATGAGTTTAGACGCTAATCAACAAGAGCCTTTTAGTGCATATATTTTCGATTATATTCCCGCTTATATTTATTGTGCTATGTGGCTACATTGCTAGCCGCAGTGGCTTTTTAGAGCGTATCCATATAGCGGGATTAAGTAAGTTTACTTTTTATATTAGTGTGCCGAGCTTTTTATTTTTAAATATGGCCAAAGCAGACTTACAAACCAGTGTCAGCTTAAATGGCTTTTTAAGTTTTTACATTCCGGTTATTTTAATTTACCTTTTTGCCCTAATTATTGACCGCTACATTCTCTCTAAAAAACTTCAATACGAACGCCATAGCGTGTTTGCTCTTGGCAGTAGCTATTCCAATACTGTATTGGTGGGGTTACCTATTATTATTGCAGCATTAGGCGAGCAAATGATGGGCATTATTTTTATGATCATTACCTTTCATAGCGCATTATTGTTCACCCTTACTTTTTTAATTAGTGCAAACAGCGCTAGTCATGTGTTTTCCTGGTCAGCATTTTCCAAAAATATGCTACTCAATCCAGTGGTGTTAAGTATTAGCACTGGTTTATTGGTTAATTTGGCAGGGATTACTTTATTTGCTGACTTAACTAAGGGCTTAGCGCTTTTAGCCGAACCAGCTATTGCTTGTGCGTTATTTGTATTGGGCGCTAACTTAGCTTTTTATAAAATTAGCGATAACTGGCAAGCAGCGGCCATTGCCAGTCTATTAAAATTAGTCATATTACCTGCCTTGGTATTATTGCTAGGCACACACGTATTTACACTTAATGAGTCACTGTTAAAAGTACTGGTGCTATTAAGTGCATCACCATTAGGCGTTAATGCCTATTTAATTGCATGCCAAATAAAACAACACCAAGATACCCTAGCCAGTGCGGTAGTTTTATCTACAGTATTAAGTGTGTTGAGTTTTAGTGTGTGGTTAACCATTTTACTTTAGATATATGCCTAACCACGTTTTATTGTCAGGCTTTAAGCTGGGGAGGTTCGTAGTTTATACGGTTACATTAGCTGGCGCATTTATGGTGATGTAATCACTTTTATGGCTCGCTTCATCATAACTAATTTGGGCAACAGCACCAGTATTAAAAATTGGCATATTACCAGCGCATAGCTGATCAACCAAATAGCTCACCATAGGCATGTGGGCAACAACAAGCCAGGTATCGCATTCTGGGTGAAGCGCAATTAACGTTTCTAAATAATCTGCAGCAACTTGAGGATTGCCCTCAGGAATAACATCGTGACAAGTTTCTTCAAATAAAAAGGTATTATTTTTTTTAACAGCCTCAGCCGTTTGCTGCGCTCTTACATAGGGGCTAACTAACAGGCCACTGGGAGCGTGCATTTTTTGCAACCATAGCCCCATTTTTTCAGCTTGCTGCTGACCCACAGAAGTCAAATTTCTACTGACATCATCAGAGTGCATCGGTGTTGCTTCACCATGACGCATTATCAAGATTGTTTTCATAAAAAATCAACCAATTAAAGAATATAAAACAGTAGCCAATTTGCTCGAATTTCCGCTATATTAATAACTCAAACCTATTTATTTTCTTAAAATAGTTCTTTCATGATGTTCAGGTAAATAGCGTCGCATTCCTGAAGTTATCATCTGTTGTTAACAATTTACGTTTAGTTTCAGGAGCATCATTTGAAAATCAGCACCAATGATAACAGAGCTTACCGCACACTAACACTGGACAATGGTCTAAAAGTGCTTTTAGTGCGCGATCAGGACTCAGCAAAAGCGGCAGCCTCTATGGCAGTTAACGCTGGTCACTTTGACGATCCTCTTGATAGGCAAGGCTTAGCGCACTTTTTAGAGCATATGTTGTTTTTAGGTACGGATCTGTATCCTGAATCCGGTAGCTTTAATAATTTTGTCTCTCAATCTGGTGGTAACACCAATGCCTGGACTGGTACGGAACATACCTGCTACTTTTTTGATATTAATAACAATCATATTGAATCGGCGTTAGCACAATTTAGCCGTTTTTTTATAGCGCCCGCCTTAAATCCCGCAGAAACCGAAAAAGAACGTAATGCGATTGAGGCTGAGTTTAAATTAAAGATTAAAGATGATGGCCGGCGCATCTATCAAGTGCATAAAGAAACGGTTAACCCTGCACATCCGTTTGCTAAGTTCTCTGTAGGCAACCTACAAACATTAGCTGATAGAAAACGCTGTATTAGTGATGAGTTACGCGACTTTTTTAATCAGCATTACCAAGCTCAATGGATGACTCTAGTGATTTGTGCCAGTGAATCATTAGATACACTAGAAGCATGGGCAACTCAGCATTTTTGCCAAATTAAAGGCAAACAAGGTAAATTAAAACCACCTATAGAGGCACCGCTTTATCGCAGCCAAGACTTGGGTAAGTTGCTCCATATTGAGCCACACAAGCATGTACAAAAGCTGATTATTAGCTTTGCTATGCCAAACATTGACGATTTTTACCGTCATAAAACTGTTAGTTTTATTGCCCACTTACTAGGGTATGAAGGACAAGGCTCGTTGTATTCAGTACTAAAAGAACAAGGCTGGATCAATGCTCTTTCTGCCGGAGGTGGCATCAACGGTAGTAACTTTAAAGATTTTAATATTAGTATGGCGCTGACCGATGAAGGCATTGAATACTACGAAGATATTATTGAAATGGTATTTGAATACATTTGCTTAATAAATAACAACATCGGCAAACTCCCTCGCCTTTATCAAGATAAGCAAAAGCTGCTGCAAATCGCATTTGATAACCAAGAAAAATCTCGGCTGATTGACTGGGTCAGCAATTTAAGTATTAACATGCAACATTACGATGAAGTTAATTACTTACAAGGCGACTATTTAATGGAAGGCTTTAAAGCCACCACTCATGAAATGGCGATGCAATGGTTAACCCCTCATAATATGCGTTTAGTGCTGATTCATCCGGGTGTAGAGCCTGAACACACAGCCGCTTGGTATAACACACCGTATAAAATTGAAAAATTGTCACTGCATTGGCTCGAAGCGCTGGCACAAATTAGTCAGCCACAAGGTGAAATGTTATTACCTACCGCAAACCCTTATTTAGCTAAAGATGTTGTTCTATATCCAATAGAGTCGCAGCAAGCTCATCCAACGTTACTGGTGAAAGAAGCTGGCTTTGATTTTTGGTTTAAACAAGATGCCACCTTCAGAGTGGCTAAAGGGCATTTTTATTTAGCCATGGACTCTGACTTTGCAGTTAAAGATGTAAAGCATATGGCATTGACTCGATTGTTTTCTGATTTGTTTATGGATAGTGTTGGCGAACAATTTTATCCAGCTGAACTCGCGGGCTTAAGTTATCACTTAACCTCTCACCAAGGCGGCTTAACCCTGCATACTGCAGGGCTATCTTCAAGCCAACTAGAGCTGGTTGATCAGCTAATTGATGCACTATTTAACGTAAAAATTTGTGCTAAACGCTTTGCTGAATATAAAAAACAACTGGTAAGGCACTGGCGTAATAGCAACCAAAACAAACCCGTTAGTGAGCTCTTTAGTATTTTAGGCGCTAAAATAATGCCATGGAATCCACAGCCTGACGAGTTAGCAAATGCACTTAAAGATACCTGTTTTCATCAGTTTAATGAGTTTAGACAGGCGTTTTTTAATGCACTTCATGTTGAGTCTTTTTTACATGGCAATTGGCAACAAAATGAAGCGCTTGAGTTTCAGAAAAAGGTGGCACTGCACCTTAAAAAGTCAGCCGTTATAGAAGATTTAAAGCGCCCACTCTTTGAAATTACCAAAGTGACTCGTTACGAATTAGAGCTCGCTTGTAGCGATAATGCCATGGTGATTTATTATCAAGCATTAAGCGATGATGTTGATGAAAAAGTAAAAATGATGGCGCTTAATCATTTAATTAACCAAGATTATTTCAATGAGCTACGGACCACACAACAACTAGGTTATTTAGTTGGTGCCGGTTATGCGCCCTTTAACACCCGTGCCGGAATTGCTTTTTATATTCAGTCACCTAAATTTGAACCAAGCACATTACTGCACAGGCATAATGTGTTTATTAGTCAATATTTATCAACCATTGATGAACTGACAGAGCAAACCTGGCTGCAACAAAAACATGGGCTAGTGACGCATATTGCCGAAAAAGACAAAAATTTGCGTTTACGTTCACAACGTTTATGGCTTGCAATTGGCAATGGCGATCATCAATTTAATATGCAGCAACGCCTGCTAGATTCTTTAAACGCATTAACGCTTGAAGATTTAAAAAACTATGCAGCTGAAATTTTTGATGCTGATCGCCCAAGATATGAGCTTTTAAGCGCTAAATCTGTGAATCAATCGGAGAATCTACCACTTTATTCGCATTCTCTTTGACTCTTGCTCGCGCTTGATTTAGATTGTCTTTTGTAAATAAGAAGTAAGACAATGAACAAAATAAAAATAATAAAATACATTCTGTTGTTGGCCACTTTGGTCACCGCCTACTCTGCTAGTGCATTCGAGTCATCATTTAGCTTGAACTTAAATGCGCTAGTCGTTAGCGTGTGTGCAATAATGTCATTACTGTTAATTTACTTTTTAACAGTTTTTCACTCACTCAAGCGCTCACATTCCCAATTACAGCAATCTGAAAAACGCTTAAAAAGTACCGTAGAAGGTAGTGGTGACACGCTTTGGGACTGGAATATAAAAACCGGCAAAGTTATTCGTATTAACGACAAGTACGTGTTGAATAACAACAATCTAGTAGAATTCCCACCTAATAAAAGCCTTATACACCCTCGTGATTTAACTCATGTAGATTACCTACTAAAAAAACACTTTGCTGAAGAGAGTACTTTTTTTGAAGCTACTTATAGAATTAAAGATAGCTTTGGTAAATGGCATTGGGTACTCGACCGTGGAAAAATAATTGAAAAAGACGCAAACCTTAGCCCACTGAGAATGACTGGCACGGTGAGAGATATTTCTCAGCTCAAATCAACCGAAGAACGACTAAATCTATTTGCAAAATGCGTTGAGTCACTCACGGATGCACTGGCTATTTATGATAAAGATTTTAAGCTTGTTGATATTAATCCAAGCTTTTTAACTTTGTTTGGCGGTGTGCGTGAGCAATACCTTAAAAAAGAATTTCATTTAGCCGGTTACGACAAAAGCTACATAGAAACCATAAAAGACACCGTTCGAAAGCACGAGCATATTCAAGAAGAAGTAAAGCTGCGCAATAGCGACCATGCCCTACTGCCATTTGAAATTTCGATAGATGAAATTAAAAACGCGCAAAATCAAATAACTAATTACGTGGTGGTGTACTCTGATTTAACCGAGCGTAAAAAAACGGAGTCAGAGCTCAATAATTTATCCAATCGAGATCGCACCACCAGCTTACCTAACCGTAATTTATTTTTTTCTGATTTAAAAAAACTAGCAAAGCAGCATTCACACCATGCATTGTTAGTATTTGATTTAGATAACTTTAAAAAGATAAATGACTCATTGGGTCATCAGTTAGGTGACAGCTTGCTGGCAAAGCTTGCTATGCGCTTAAATAAGCTTACCCGTGAAAATGATGTATTTTATCGCCTTGGCGGCGATGAATTTGCGCTGGTTATGTCAAACACCAACGATATTCTCACTATCACCCGTATGGCTAAACAGTTTTTAGCGGCAATAGCTACACCGTTTAAAATGGCAGGTCATGAACTTGCTATCACCTCAAGCGTGGGTATAGTACTGTTCCCTGAAGATGGTAACACCCCCGAAATACTATTAAAGAACGCCGATACCGCTATGTATCATGCGAAAAAGAAAGGTAACAGCTACTTGTTCTTTAATGACACCATGAACCGCCAAGCAGTAAAGCGACTACAAATAGAAAACCTAATGCGCTTTGGCTTAAAAGAAGATCACTTTGAGGTATATTATCAGCCTAAAATGAATATTCGTACTGGTAAGCTTGCTGGAATGGAAGCGTTAGTGCGTTTTATTACGCCGAAAAAGGGGGTTATTAGCCCGGGGGTATTTATTCCAATCGCCGAAGAAACAGGGCAAATTATTGAAATTGGTGAAGTGGTTTTAAACAAAGCTTGTCGTGACGTAAAACAATGGTTAGACGCTGGATTATTTAACGCTCGTGTTGCGGTAAATTTATCAGCAAAACAATTTAGCCTACCCGATTTAACTTCGCGCATTGATGTGATTTTACAAAAAAATGAACTGCCCTCTTACTTTTTAGAACTTGAGATCACCGAAGGCACCGTAATGGACGACCCACAAGAAGCCATTGCGATTATGCGCTCTTTAAGTGCCCGCGGCATTCATTTAGCTATGGATGATTTTGGTACTGGGTATTCGTCGCTGGCGTATTTGAAACAGTTTCCACTAAATACGCTTAAGATAGATAAAGCCTTTATTGATGATATGAAGACAGAGCGTGGCCGCAATATGGTGGACTCTATTGTCACTATTGCACATAACCTTGATTTACATGTAGTTGCTGAAGGTGTAGAGCAAGCCTCACAAATAAGCATACTGGAAGAGCTTAACTGTGAAACACTTCAGGGTTATTACTACTCTAAACCACTCTCAAAAGATGAATTTACTGCGTTTTTAAAACAACAACAAAGCCAATCAAAACTCAGTTTAATTAGAGCAACAAGTTAGGCACGCCATAGGCACGTTTTTATGCCGGTATTGCGTATTAATGCACGTCGGTAATGTAGATTAAATAAACACCACGCTGCAGGTCCCAACAATCCGCCTAAAAATAACCAGCGCTTCACAGGCATACCTTTTTTGATGGTTTCAATATACATAAGTGCGATAAACACACCGCTCAGTAAAATAAATAATACCATGGTCATCAAACTGCTTAAAAATTGAGGCGCGTATAATAGCGTTTAACTGGCTAAAATTAAAGCAACGTATTATTTAATTGTAGTCCTTTAAATCAGACACAAAAAAGCCGAGCAACTTAAAAGCTCGGCTCTCAATTATCAATTCATCACAGCTTATTTGTCAGCACGACCCATAAACTTATGCTCGGCAGTATTAATGCGGATGCGATCACCCGTTGAAATATGCTCTGGTACTTGGATCGTTAAGCCCGTTGATAAGCGTGCAGGCTTTGAGCGAGCGCTGGCTGAAGCTCCCTTAATTGAAGGGTCGGTTTCTTCAACAACAAGTTCAACACTTGAAGGAAGATCAAGACCTACAGCAGTACCGTCAATTACAATAACGTGCACACCTTGGGTTTCTTCATTAACAAATTGAATTTCTTCCGCTATGGCGTCTTTATTTAAATTGTAAGGCGTGTAATCTTCATTATCCATGAAGACATACTCATCCCCATCAATATACGACAGCATGGCTTCACGACGGGTTAAATCAGCAAGATTAAGCATATCGCTGTCTTTAAATGTTTCGTCAACTTTACTACCCGTTACTACATCGTATAAACGCATACGGTATAAACTACCACCAGCACGACCTTGTGGTACTGAGCGTACGATATCTTTTACTACTAATACACGGCCATTAAAGTCAATAGCCGTCCCTTTTTTAACATCACTCGCCTTTGGCATGGGTGAATTCCTATTGTTTTTTTGATTGCGAGAAACATACCACGAAACTGATTTTGTTCAACAATAAAGTGATATGATTAGCTTCTTACTTCGTATTGACTTATAAATCTGTAATTTAGACTGAAACACGTGTTATCTAGTGGCAAAAAGCTGCTATGGTTAAGTTATCGATTATGACCTCAAGGAATGGCTCATGAACCAACAAACTGTACATACTTATTTAATGAACAAACCGTTAGTTAAACTAACGCAACCTTTTGCTAAAGATGTTGATGTATATAAAGTAAACCATAAGATGTTCGCCACCCTTGCACTGAGCAATGAGGGTGAAACCGATGAAAACGGCGAACCTATTTGGTGGCTAAACTTAAAGTGCGACCCTGATGAAGCACAGTCATTACGTGATATTTTTCCTTCGGTGATTCCAGGTTATCATATGAATAAACGCCTTTGGAATACAGTGATTTTAGACGGCTCAGTACCACAAGGTGAAATTGAGCGTATGATTGATAATTCATTTAATTTGGTGGTCGACAATATGCCAGATAAAGACAAACAGGCTATTGAAGCCTTACTGTAAATAAGCGTCTATATCTCTATATTTACTGATAATCAAACATAAAAAAAAGCCGCATAATTTGCGGCTTTTTTACGTTAACTTAAGACATTAATCTTTGTGTTCAGTCATCTCATTTTGAGTATCAGTCGATTTATTATCTACCTGCTCTGACTCAACTTCAGCTGTTTTAGTGGCTGTAGTGTAAAACTTATCGCCCTTATCAGCCATTGCAACCAGTGATTCACAGGGTGCAAAAATCGCATTGCTGTTAGCCAGTGTAGACATATCAGAGCTTATTTTACTCGCACCTAATCTGTCCATGTAGCTAAACGGGCCACCTAAGAACGGTGGGAAACCAATACCAAAAATAGCACCAATATCACCATCACGCGGGCTTGCGATAATACCATCATCTAAACAACGAGCCGCTTCATTAAGCATTTGTGAAACACAGCGCTTAGCAATCTCGTTTTTATTTAAACGTGGGGCTGGGGTTACACCTAGTAGCTCATAGACTGACTCATCAACCTTCTTACCTTTCTTGTCGTATTCATAAAAGCCACGACCTGTTTTACGACCAAGACGTTTTGAATCAATCATGCGTGAGAAAGCATCGGGTCCTTTAAAACGCTCACCCAATTCTTTTTCAAGAATTGGCGCAATTTTAGATCCAATATCAATACCTACTTCGTCCAGCAATGCCAACGGTCCAACAGGAAAACCAAACTCGACTAAAGCCGCATCTATTTTTTCAATCGGCTCACCAGCAAGCATTAAGTTAGCCGCTTCATTAAGGTATGGCGCTAAAATACGGTTTACATAAAAACCAGCCATATCTTTTACCACAATTGGCGTTTTACCTTGCTTACGTGCAAAGTTAACTACACGAGCAATGGTTTCTTGTGACGTGCCTTCGTGAGGAATGATCTCTACCAGTGGCATTTTCTCTACTGGCGAGAAATAATGTAAACCAATTACATTTTCAGGACGTTCTGCTTTTGCTGCAATTTGAGAAATAGGTAATGACGAAGTATTACTTGCGAAAATAGTATTCGCTTGGCATTGCTGCTCAACATCAGCAACCATACCTTGCTTAAGCTCTAAATCTTCAAATACCGCTTCTATCACTAAATCTATGTGCTTAAAACCGCTGTAATCAGTGGTGCCAGTAATGCGGTTCATGGTTAACTGCATATCGGCTTTTGACATAATACGGCGCTTAAGGCGTTTATCTAAGATTTTGTATGTGTAGTTCATGGCATTACTTATGCCCTGCTCTGCCACATCTTTAATACGTACCGGCAATTTAGCCTTAACCGCACTTACATGGGCAATACCTGCGCCCATTAATCCGCCACCTAACACAGCAGTTTTACTAATCGCAGGAGCGTCATCGTTGCGCCATTCTTTTTTCATTTCAGTGGTTGCAAAGAAAATACCGCGAAGTGCTTTAGACTCATCACTCATTACTAACGTAGCAAAGCCTTCGGCTTCGGTTTTATACGCTTTCATTTCATCAAGCTCTACGCTTGCACGAACCGCTTTAATAATCGCAAGCGGCGCTGGGTAGTGACCACCGGTTTTTTTAAGTACGTTTTCTTTAGCTTTTTTAAAGATAAAGTTACGACCAAACGGGTTTGATTCTAATAGCTTACTGATCTTATCAAGTTTAGGCTCTTTAGCTTGTGGCTTTTTCTTCGCCGCAAACTCTTTGGCCACTTTTAGCAGTACGCTTTGTGGTACACAATCATCCAATACACCGGCTTTTTTTGCTTGTTTTGGACGAATTTGCTTACCAGTTAGCATCCACTCAAGGGCTTTTTGAATACCCACGATTTTAGTTAAGCGTTGTGTACCACCACCGCCAGGCAATAAACCTAGTTGTACTTCTGGTAAACCAATTTTAGTTAAATCGCTATCTGTACCAACGCGATAATCACATGCTAAAGCAAACTCTAAACCACCGCCTAAAGCAGCGCCGTGAATAGCACTAACCGTGGTATACGGTAGTTTTTTCATATCAAAAAATGCTTGATGGCATAATTCGCTGATAGCTAATGCATCTTCGCGTTTTTCAACGCTGTCTAGCATTTTCACATCAGCACCGGCAATGAAGTTATCACTTTTGCCACTAATAAATACCATACCTTTCACTGCATGCTCTTTAGCTTGTGCTAATAATGCTTTTAAATCATCAGCAAAGCTGTCACGCAGGGTATTCATTTTTTCACCCGGCACATCAATGGTTACCACGGCTATTTTGTTATCATCAACCGTTAAATTAAATACTGAATCTGTCATTACGCACTCTCCAATACAAAGGCTGCACCTAAACCACCCGCAGCACAGGCAGTCGTTAACGCTAAACCACCGCCACGACGCTTAAGCTCGTATAAGCTTTGTGTAATTAAACGCGCGCCGGTTGCCGCAAATGGGTGACCATAAGCGAGTGAACCGCCGTTAACGTTAAACTTATCCATGTTAATTTCACCTATGGCTTTATTACGCCCTAAGTGCTCTTGTGCAAATTTATCTGAAGCAAACATTTTCATATTCGCTAAGGTTTGCGATGCAAACGCTTCATGCATTTCTATAAGGTCTAAATCAGCTAACGTAATACCTGCTCTATCAAGCGCAATAGGCGTTGAGTGGGCAGGCCCCATTAGCATGTCTTTTTCTACGCCTATAGCTGAAAACGCAAAACTGCGTACGTAGCCTAATATTTCGTAACCCAATGCTTTTGCTTTGCTTTCGCTCATCATTAACACTGCAGCTGCGCCATCGGTTAATGGGGTTGCATTAGCGGCAGTCACAGAGCCGTGCTGACGGTCAAATACGGGTTTAAGCTTAGCGTAGCCTTCAACCGTTGAGTTTTTACGAATATTGTTATCTTCTTCAATAAAGCTTTTATAAGGCGGTAAGTGCGCCGTCATTACTTCATCTTTTAACTTGCCATCGGCCCAAGCTTGAGTTGCTAATGAGTGAGAACGATGTGCTAAAGCATCTTGATCTTCACGGCTAATATTATGGGTTTTAGCCATTTGCTCAGCTGTTTGTCCCATTGATAAACCCGTTGAGTACTCAGCAACCGCTGGCGGTACTGGTAATAAATCTTTTAAACGTAGTTTTGAGAATATTTTTAAACGCTGACCAAGCGTACGGGCTTTGTTTAAATCGACTAAACTGCCGGCTAATTTTTTACTTACACCAATTGGCAATACAGACGATGAATCGGCACCACCAGCAATACCCACGTTTACAGAGCCTGCCATAATAGATTCGGCAACATTTGCAATTGCTTGAAAGCTAGTTGCACACGCACGTGACACTGAATATGCATCAACGCCAACTGGCATACCTGTACCTAATACAATTTCACGTGCAATATTTGGCGCTTCTGGCATTTGTACTACTTGACCAAAAACCAGTTGATCGATTTCTGACTTGTCGAAATTTAATCGCTCAAGCATTTCATTAACTACTAGCTTACCCATATCCAATGCAGGTACATGGTGAAACGCAGTTGCTTGCTTAGCAAAAGGAGTACGTAGGCCGCTTACAATGGCAATACGGTCGCCTTTTGGTGTTTTAAGTATGTTTTGCTCAGACATTTATTATTCTCTCCCGCTGACAGGTCAGACCTGTATGTTTTCCTCGATTCTAAACAACCCGTGTGATAAAGCCAATAGATAAACGTAAATTAATCATAAAGCGCCATTGTAAATCACTACATACATTGTGTAAGGGTAATACAATAGGCTTTTTTAGCAGGTTTTACAAAGTTTTGTGTTAGGCTAAAAAGCGTTAAAAAATAACGAACTATTTTCAAAAAATCAGTCTAACTCTTGAGTTATCCACTTATAAACCTTATAACTAGCTCAGTATTTGTTACCTAACCACTTTAGGTATTATTTAAGCTGACGAGGACAGTCCACTTATTATGGCAGCTAACGCATTTTCAAACTTAAAAACGTATTTAGACACCCAAATTATTGGCCAGCCAGCGCTCACTCAAGCACTCTTAATTGCTATATTAGCCGATGGTCATTTACTTGTTGAAGGCCCTCCGGGGCTTGCAAAAACGCGAGCGGTTAATGCTTTAGCAAAAGGTATTGAAGGCTCGTTTCAGCGTGTTCAGTTTACCCCAGACTTATTACCTGCCGATGTAACCGGCACTGATATTTATCGTCAACAAACCAGTGAGTTTGTGTTTGAAAAAGGCCCTTTATTTCATAACCTCATATTAGCGGATGAAATAAACCGAGCACCAGCAAAAGTACAGTCAGCTTTATTAGAAGCAATGGCCGAGCGCCAAGTTACTGTGGGCAAAAATACGTATCCACTTAGTGACCTGTTTTTAGTGATGGCAACACAAAATCCGCTTGAGCAAGAAGGGACCTACCCACTACCTGAGGCGCAATTAGACCGCTTTTTATTACATTTAAGTATTAATTATCCAGGGGCTGAGCACGAACTTGATATTTTACGCCTAACCCGTGGTGAAGCACTTAATGATGAAGTTCCAGTGCTTGAGCAAATTTCGCAAGCAGAGCTGTTTGCCGCTAGAAAAGCGATTTTGGGTCTGTATTTAGCAGAGCCACTAGAGCAATACTTAGTTCAGTTGATTATTGCTACTCGAGAAGGCGCAAACTTAGATGAGCAACTTGGCCGCTGGATTGAGTACGGCGCCAGCCCACGTGCCACCATTGCTTTGGATAAATGTGCCCGCGCTCATGCGTGGTTAAGTGGTCGTGATTTTGTATCGCCTGACGATATTCAAGCTGTGGTACATAATGTATTACGCCATCGTATTATTTTAAGTTACGAAGCACAGGCCGATGGTATTACAAAAGATCAGGTTATTAGCCGTATTGTTGAACTAGTAGCTGTACCTTAAGTTATGCAAACACACTTTGATTCTCAGGCATGGCTTAAATTAAGTCATAGCCATGGTGTTAATTTATCGCTTAAAGAGCTGATGTATTATAAAGCAAAAGCGCAACTGCTTGAGCTGGCACCTAAAGTTAGAATAAAAAACACCTTAGCGGGGCAATATCTAGCGCCGCATAAAGGCCGTGGCATGGAGTTTGCCGAAGTGCGCCATTACCAACACGGTGATGACATACGCTCTATTGATTGGCGGGTCACGGCTCGTACCGGTGAAACCCACACCAAACTTTTTCAAGAAGAAAAAGAACGCCCGGTATTTGTATTTACTGACTTTTCAAACTCCATGTTATTTGGCTCTCAATTATTATTAAAGTCGGTGCAAGCTGCACATATTAGTGCCTTGGTTGCGTGGTCTGCTTGCCAACGTGGCGATAGAATTGGCGGTGTTGTGTTTAATCAGCACTCGCATTTAGAGCTTAAACCTAGTGCCCGTGAAAAGGCCGTGTTAAAGCTGTGTCATAATTTATGCGACGCCCATCAGCAGGCACTTGAAAATATTGATAAACCTGCCAGTAATAACTTTAGTGACAACCTTAAGCGTTTAAATCACTTAGCTAAACCCGGTAGTTTGGTTTATATCGTATCCGATTTTAACGCCTTAGATGACGCCAGCTTTAAACAACTCGAATTACTTGCGCGGCACTGTGAGTTAATAGGCTGCCATATTAGCGACCCCTTCGAGCATAAGTTACCTGCTTTCCAACAAGCGGTTACGGTAAGTGCTAATAATCAGCAGTTTGCCCTCCCTTTGATGGATAACAGTTTTAGAGAACGATTTGCCAAAAATGCCGAGCAAGCATTTAGCGCGCGTATTAATCGTTTAACAAAATCTGGGCTTAACCTATTATCATTCGATGCAGCCACTGCGCTGGAACTGCAATTAGTGAGAAGATAAATCATGCAAACCTCTCCACTTGATGGCCTTCACGATATTATTGCTCCCTCTCACGTTGACTGGTGGCCGTTAGCCCCTGCTTGGTGGGTAGTTATTAGCATTGCACTGTGCTTAGTGTGTGGCTTAATTATAATTATGTACAAAAACTATCAATTTAAAAAACCAAAACGTAATGCGATTAAATTAGCTAATCAACAACAATCAGCGCAGCAATTGCATATTATTTTAAAGCGTTTAGTGATCACCTATTACGATCCACGCTTAGCAGCGCAATCCACAGCTAACTGGTGTAAAACCCTAAGTCAACTTGCTGCAATTCGTTTTAATGAAGATGAAATTTCAAGCCTATATAGCACAGCACAAACACCACCGGCACTCAGTGATAAGTTTCGCCAAGCTATTAAACAATTTAAGCTAAAGGAGCCACTGCATGTTTGAATTTAGCTGGCCATGGCTGTTTTTATTATTGCCGCTTCCTTTAACGTTACTGCTATTAAAACCCGCAGCAAGTAATGCAACGACACGTTTACGCATCCCTAGTTTTGCATCGCATAATTTAAATAATCAACATGTAGAGCCCAGTGCACGTAAGTTAAACACTCTTGAATGGTTGCTATGGGCATTATTAGTAACAGCATCGGCTAACCCTACTTGGTTAGATGAGCCTATATCGCTGCCTAATGAAGGTCGCGACATTATGCTCGCTGTGGATTTATCCGGCTCAATGACAGAACAAGACATGGCTTATAATGGCCAATATGTTGACCGTTTAACTATGGTTAAAGCAGTGCTTAGCGATTTTATAGAGCAGCGTCAAGGCGACAGACTTGGGCTAATATTGTTTGGTGATACAGCGTTTTTGCAAACACCTCTCACCCGTGATGTAAAAACCGTCAGCAAAATGCTTACTGAAGCACAAATTGGCCTAGTAGGACGTGCCACGGCTATTGGTGACGCTTTAGGTTTATCGGTTAAACGCTTTGCTAGTAAAAAAGAAAGTAATCGCATTGTAGTGTTACTAACAGATGGACAAAACACCGCAGGAAACCTTGACCCCGAAGATGCCCTATTACTAGCTCGTGAAGAAGGCATAAAAGTGTACACCATCGGAGTCGGCTCAGATAACCCTCGTGGCTTTAGTTTATTTAATATGAGCTCTGGGGGCAGCAATTTAGATGAGAGTTTACTGAAAAATATTGCCGAACAAACAGGGGGTCTGTACTTTAGAGCCAAAGATGTCGCTGGGTTGCAACAGATCTATGCAGAGCTTGATAAACTCGAGCCAATTAGTGCCGATGAGCAGACCTTTCGCCCGCAAACAGCCTTGTTTTATTATCCGTTATTACTGGCCATTCTATTAATAAGTGCAATGGCATTTTTAAAAACAGTACGTGCATTGAAGGAGCCAAGCTAATGGATTTTGAGTTTATTCGCCCCGCTATTTTATGGCTGCTACTCCCTGCGCTAGGGCTGTTTTTTATTGCCATGCTTAAAAAGAAAAAAGCCCAATCGGCGCCACTCATTGCGCCACATTTAGCACAATTTGTTATGAGTGAATCAAATAATCAGGCTCGTCAGCCGCTGTGGCTAGTTGCGTTATTTTGCAGTTTAGCCATTATATTTAGTGCAGGCCCAAGTTTTGAGGAAAAACAAGTCCCTGTATTTCAAAGCAAAAGTGCCCGCGTTATTGTAATGGATATGTCGTACTCTATGTATAGCACCGACATTGCTCCTAATCGATTAATGCAATCTCGCTTTAAAGCCCTCGATATGATTGAGTTATTTAAAGAAGGTGATACTGCATTAGTAGCCTACGCAGGCACTGCCTATACCATTTCTCCACTGACCAATGATGCAACCACCCTTGCTAATCTTATTCCTAGTTTGAGCCCTGAAATTATGCCTGATAAAGGCTCCAACGTGCTGGCAGGTTTAGACATGGCGCAAGAGCTGCTCACTCAAGCAGGCTACCTAGATGGTGATATTATTTTGATCACCGATGGTATTGAACAACAACAGCAAAGTGATATAAGTGGCTTTACTAACAGTAGCCAGTATCGACTTAATATTTACGGTATTGGCACTGAGCAAGGTGCACCAATAAAGTTACCTGAAGGCGGATTTTTAAAAGATAATTACGGCCAAATTGTAGTGCCTACACTCAATGGTTCTTTACTCAAAGGACTAGCAAAGAATAGTGGCGGCCAATACGCTAATTATCAGCCAAGTAATAGCGATATTGCCATTTTTTCACCGCAAGCAAACAGTGAAATACTAAAAAGTGAAAAACCAAATTTAGCCTTGTGGCGAATCGATGTTGGCATTTATGGCTTGCTTATTTTACTGCCCTTAGCTCTATACTTATTTAGGCGCTCTGCGTTTATTGGTGCGGTGCTATTGCTAAGCTTTATACCTCAGCAAAATGCCCATGCAGTAGAGTTACCAACGCTATTTAAAAATACCGATCAGCGTGCATTAGAAGCTTACAACAACCAAGAGTACCAACAAGCAGCGCAAGCGAAGTCCAACGCTCTCAAAGGCGCTGCACTTTATCAGCAGGGTCAGTTTGAAGGCGCTCTGAACGAATTTAGTCAAGATAAATCAGCTACTGGTTATTACAATTACGGTAATGCACTGGCTAAAGCCGGACAATTAGAGGCTGCTATAAACGCTTACAAACAAGCGCAATCACTGCAGTCTGATTTTACCCAAGCAGCCGATAACCAAGCGTTAGTTGAGCAGTTACTTAAGCAACAGCAAGACCAAGAAAACCAACAAGGTAATGATTCGCAAAATCAAGATGATCAAAGTCAAGATGATGCAGATAAATCAAAACAAGATCAGCAAAAAAATGGCGATAAAAATAACGCAGATAAAAGCGAAGATAACAGTCAAAACAGTGAAGAGCAGCAATCGGGTGAGCCCTCGGAGCAATCAAAAGATCAACAAAGCCAATCTGGTGAGCAGTCAGATGAACAAAATCAGCCTGACATGCAAGCTCAATCACAAAACCAACAAGACGAGAACAAAGACGACGATAGTAAGCCTCAGCAAGACGAGCAACAGAGTCAACCCAATCAAATGAATGAGCAACCGCCATCTGATGAGCAAAAGCAGCAAGCACAACAACAAGCTATGCAGGCACAGGCGGCTGAACTTACTAATGAAGAAAAAGAGAAAGCACAGCAACTAAATCAGTTACTAAGAAAAGTGCCCGACGATCCCGCTATTTTATTAAGAAACAAAATGCAATTAGAAGCCCAAAAAAGACAATATCAACGCCGTCCAACAGGAGTAGAAAAATCATGGTAATGCGATTATTTTGCTGTTTATTGCTATTAACTGCCATGCCATTAATGGCCGCCACTTCATTAGAGGCAAGCGTTGATAAAAACCCGGTACTGGCGGGTGAGTTTTTTATGCTCAATATTAGCATTGATGATTCAATCAAAGGGCAACAACCCGATACTTCAGCGCTGTTAAAAGATTTTGTCGTCGGTCCTATGAGTTTAAGTAGCCGCACCAACATTATTAACGGCAACATTAAAAAACAAACATCGTGGTCTGTTAAGTTAATGACTCGCAAAGCCGGCGAATACACAATTCCTTCTTTTAGTGTTGCAGGGCTCAGCTCTCAACCGATAAACTTGTCGGTTAAAGAGCGAAGCAGCGATGCGGGCAAAAATGATGATATATTTTTAAAAAGCTCGCTTACAAATAACAGCTTATTTGTGCAAGAGGCTGGCGTTTACACCATTAAACTTTACTTAGCTAAAGAGCTACTTGATGGCAGCTTAAGCACGCCAAGCATGGAAGATGCTCAACTCACCCAGCTAGGTAAGCAGAGTGAAGATTATGAACTGGTTAACGGTAAACGTTATTTAGTGATCACCCGTAATTATTTAATTCAGCCGCAAAAAAGTGGTGCATACACCATTGAAGCACCGGTTTTTCAAGGGCGTGTTCAACAAAACTATCGCCAACTAGAGGTGTCGGCACTTGGCGATGAACAACAGATTGAAATCAAACCCATCCCTGAGAATTATCAAGGTGATTGGTTACCCAGTGAATTAGTAAGTCTAACCGAGCAATGGCAACCAGACGATAATACCGTTGAAGCCGGCACGCCAATAACACGCACTATTATGCTTACCGCATTAGGGGTTACTAAGGAGCAACTACCCGAAATTGATATGCCTACTATAAATGGTATTCGCAGCTACCCGGATGAAAAAGAGACTAATAATGCAGTACGCGATGGTCGAGTGGTATCACAGCAAAGCGCCTCATTTGCGCTACTACCACAAACACCAGGCACTTATACATTGCCTGAAATTACCCTGCCTTGGTATAACACCAAAATGAACCGAATTAGTTATGCAACTTTACCAGAGCGCACAATTACGGTAACACCAAGTACCACAGCGCCAGCAAACTCACTAAATACACCCGTTGAAAGTACTTTAAACAACACGGATGCAGAGCCAACGCAGCAAGCGCTCAGCGTGCAACGCCACACTAGTACGCCTCTATGGCTTATTATTGTAGCCGTATTAGGTTACATATTATGGATTGTGACCCTGGTTCTTTACTTTATGAAACGCTCAGCTAAAGAAGTGCAACAAACGACGCAAGCAAATCACAGAGGCAATCAGCAAGCAGATTTAAAAACACTGCAAATACTTGCTAAAAGCCATGATAATAAAGCATTTTACGATGCACTTAATCTATACGCGCTAACTCGAACAGATAAAAAGGTAGGAGCTCTCACCCATTTATGCGCTATGATAAACAACTCGCAGTTCACTGCGCAGGTAAATAATTTACAAGCACAGTTGTACGGTAACCAATCGGCTAGCACTGATTTAGAAGCGATTGTTAGTTTATTAAAAAAACATCAATCGCACACAGCTAAGTCATCATCTGCGTTAAAAGAGCTATATTCTTAATAAGAATCTTAGTTACTTTTTTGGCCTATAATAATTTTAATTAAAAAGTGCTTATGTTTGGAAATAAAAAATCGAATGATCGGGTCTTAATTAATATGGCTGAAAAACAACAACGCTATGAAGCCTTGGTTCATGTTTATCATAAGGAACTCTATCGCTTTGCTTACTGGTTATGTAACGATCCGACTATTGCTGATGACTTAGTGCAAGAAACCTTTTTGCGTGCATGGCGCTCGCTTGATTCGTTACTCGACCAAAAAGCAGCTAAGCCATGGTTGCTGACCATTTTAAGGCGTGAGAATGCCAGACGCTTTGAGCGCAAGCAATTTGATTACAGTGATGTAGATAACGACACATTGGTGGATCAAACCAGCCATAGTTTAGATACAGCAATGGAACAAACCGTTATTCAGCGACAAATTTCTTTATTGGCTGATGACTACAAGGAGCCGCTGTTGCTACAGGTGGTAATGGGCTGCACCGGAGATGAAATTGCAGACATTCTTAACTTAAATAAAAATACTGTTATGACACGTTTATTCCGAGCAAAAAATCAACTTAAAGAGGCATTAAGCCGTGATGATGAACAACTTAAAGGAGCATCAAAATAATGGATGAACTTGAGTTTCGTCGCCGCACGATTGCGCAGCCAAATGAGCTGGACAAAGAGCTTCAGGAATTTGCAAACAGCAGTGCCGACAGACAACAATTTTTAAATGAAAGCAAAGCATTCGATAAACAACTCGACGACGCGCTTGATATTACTGTACCTGACAATCTTGCTGAACGAATTATTTTAAACACCTCGTTAAAAGAAAAAGCCAGAACAGATGAACTTGAGCAAAAGGATAACGTGGTTAGTGCACGCTCATGGTTTAAGTTCGACCGAATGCATTTGGCTTTGGCAGCTTCGTTTGTGATTGCAGTTAGTGCGTTTATGTTTAGCGAAGAACAAAGTATTAATCAAACGGCTGGTGAGCATGCACTAGCCCATGTTTACCATGAAATTTATGCGTTAAATAAAACTCAACAAATTAGCATCCAAACTGTCAATGAAAAGCTGGCTTTACTTGGCGGCCATATTAGTGATTTACCTGGCAAAGTGACTTATGTTAACTTTTGCGATTTTCAAGGTGAGAAAGGTATTCATTTAGTGTTTGAGTCTGACTTTGGGCCTATGACCGTGTTTATTGTGCCAAGCGATAATCAAATCTTTGAAATTGGCTCTGATGATTTTAATGACTCTCGCTATGCTGGCCATATAAATCGTGGCAAACAGGCCGATACCGTGCTAATTGCAAGCCTTGGCTCACCAGTTGATATGTATAATGAACGTATTTCAGGTGCTATTCGCTGGCTTTAAGCCATTATAGAAACAATAAAAAACCGCAACGAGTGTGCGGTTTTTTTATTATTTAAAAGCCAAAGCTGCTTACTGATTACTTACAAACATCAGCAACTGCGTTAGCAAAGTAGTTGATATTTGCTTGGCTAATACCTGCTACGTTAACACGGCTAGAACCGACAATGTAAATACCGTATTCTTTTTGCAAGCGCTCGATCTGCTCTTTATTAATACCTAAGAAAGAGAACATACCGTGTTGGCGGTCAATAAACGAGAAGTCTTGAGCAATGTCTTTCGCTGCCAGGCTGTCTTTAATTAAACTACGTAACCCATTAATACGGTTACGCATTTCATCAAGTTCACTGTGCCATAGCTGCGTTAACTCTGTGCTGCTTAAAATAGTGTTTACAATGTCTGCACCGTGCGCTGGCGGCATAGAATAAATGCTACGTACCACACTTAATAACACCGAGTTTGAAATATCAGCTGTTGCACTGTCTTTTGCAATGATTGAACAGGCACCAATACGCTCACGGTATAAGCCGAAGTTTTTAGAACATGATGAACAAATGATCAACTCTTCAACCGCATTGGCTAAAATACGTAAACCATTCGCATCTTCTTCTAAAGAAGAGCCAAAACCTTGATATGCAATATCAATTAATGGCGTAAAACCCACATCTTTTGCAAGTTCAGCAATAGTATTCCATTGTGTTTCGTTTAAATCCATACCACTTGGGTTGTGACAACATGCATGTAATAACACCACATCGCCCTTAGGCACCTGTGTTAGTGTTTCAACCATTTCATCAAACAATAAATCTTTGTTTTCGTAGTCGTAGTATGGGTATTCTTTTACCGTTAAGCCTGCAGCTTCAAATAAGCTAATGTGGTTAGCCCACGTTGGGTTAGTAACCCATACAGTAGCGCCTGGATTACAACGTACAATAAATTCTGCTGCAACACGAAGTGCGCCTGTACCACCAGGTGCTTGTGCTGTGCGTACGCGATTAGCTAATAATGCCGGGTGCTCACCAAGAAGAAGATTTTCCATTTGTTGACAGTAATCTAAGTTACCAGCAAGTCCAATGTAAGATTTGCTCATTTCATTTTCTAAACGAAACGCTTCTGCTTTTTTTACTGACTTTAATACCGGGGTATTCCCCTGCTCGTCTTTATATACACCAACCCCTAAGTCAATCTTATTTGGGTTAGTATCTTGCTTGTAGGCCGCCATAAGGCCAAGAATAGGGTCTGTTGGTAATGGTTTTAATACTGAGAACATTGGCTATCTCTTCGTTATTTAGGGGTTAGCTGTTGCGCTAAGCTTAACATAAAAACTCACTTGATTGACTAGTGTTATTTACACTAAAAAGTGAGGAATTTTAATACAGCACGCTATTAATAACGCGAGCGTCGCTTTATCAAAAAAATCAGTGTTAAAAGCTTCACCATCAACAATACCTATACATTGCTGTTGTGCATTAAATAGCGGTAAACAGGCTTCTGCTTTTACTTTCGGATCGCAGGTGTAATATTCACCGCCTGCTGCCAAATATTGCTCAACGTTATTGATAACGCGTCCTTTACCACTAAACGCTACCTGAACGTTATTGCTGGCAGTCGCAAATTCAGCAGTAAGCGGAAATAAAGGACGACTCGGCGCACCAAAATAAGCCAGCTTTAATAACTGCTCCCCTTCATTGGTGTGGGTATTCTGATAAATGCCGTACCAATCAAGCTTTGTGTTTTCAATGACGTAGTCAACAATCAATTGAAGTTGCGCTAATTTTTCAGTTGTTTGCGTACTTTGGCTGACATAATCGCTTAGTTTAAACGGCTCATCCTGTAGGTAACCAAATAAACTGCATGCCCCACCTTCACCTAGCTCAGGAATTTGGTATTCCCAACGCACGGCTGGTGCAGCATTTTTATTTAGGTATTGCTCAAGCTTTTCTAGCTCAGCGTGAATTAACTGTGGCTCAACATTAAGTTGAGCATACTCTAAGTAAGAATTAACCATTTGGACGTCCATACATCTATAATGCCGAAATAGTAGCATGGATGTTTTTATAGTGCTAGCCAATTTAAAGCGCTTTTTTAAAATCTTTAAACACTTTTATTCATAGATATAATTGCGGTATTTAAACTGGTTGCTTTATCTTTGGGGGCATTAAAAGGTGTTCAGCTTAGGTGCAAAAATTACGCCTTTGCTTCACAAATTTGTTATTATTTGCCGCATTATTATATTCAATCTTAAGTAGGTTAATTATGAGTGATAGTCACTTAGTGTATTCAACAGCAACAGGGCGAATTGATCAGCCAAAGCCAGAAAAAGAACTGGATGTAAAACTATTTAAAGACGGGTCAATTCGCATAGAACGTCAAACCAAAGGCCGAAAAGGTAAAGGTGTAATGCTGGTTGTTGGTCTTGATCCACAACAGCATGATTTGAAAAAGTTAGCAAAAACAATAAAAAGTAAGATGGGCCAAGGGGGCGCAGTAAAAGAAGGTGTTATTGAAGTACAAGGTGATGATCGCGACAAATTAAAAGCGATTTTAGAGGGATTAAAATTTAAAGTAAAAATTGCGGGTGGTTAACCCGCAATTCTTGCTTATTTAATAATTTTTAGCGCTGCTAATTGATCAAATAATGCGGGAATATCATCCTCAGCCACTGGCTTACTAAAATAATAGCCTTGAACAATAAAACAATTATTATTTTGTAAAAACTCAACTTGCTCGATTGTTTCGACCCCTTCGGCAACTACATCAAGCTTCAGCTTTTGTGCCATAGCAATAATGGCCGCAGTGATCTCCATGTCGTTATCATCCTCAGGTATATCTTTGACAAACGAGCGGTCAATTTTAAGAATATCGACAGGGAAACGCTTAAGGTAACTCAGTGAAGAATAACCCGTACCAAAGTCATCAATAGAAATTGAGATACCCAACTTTTTAAGTTGATGTAACTGATCAATAGCTGCTTCAACATTCCCCATCAGCATGCTTTCGGTTAATTCAAGATGCAGACTTTTAGCATTAATCTGCGTCTCTATAATTATTTTTTTCAGCATAGGCACTAAGCTTGCGTCTTTAAACTGTCTTGCTGACAGATTTATCGACATATTACTTGCTCTACCTTGTTGTTCTAGTCGCTTCGTAAACTCACACGCTTGTTGTAGCACCCATTTACCGAGCTCTACAATTAAACCCGTTGCCTCAGCTATCGGAATAAACTTAGTCGGAGGAATAAACCCTTGCGTAGGATGGAACCAACGAAGTAATGCTTCATATCCCACCACGCTATTATCGCGACAATCAACTTGTGGCTGGTAATGTAGCGTGAGTTGCTTTTCTTTAATCGCATGACGCAATTCATTTTCTAGGAATAATCGTTCATTAGCTGCCGCATTTAGATCTTGGCTATAAAAATGGAAAGTGTTACGCCCTTTGGCTTTGGCCTCATACATGGCTAAGTCGGCATGCTTTAGTAACTGATCTTCTTCTAGGCTATCAAATGGTGCTAAGGTGATCCCAATACTTGCACTGACAATTACTTCATTGCTGCCAAGTTTTATCGGCTGGTTTAAGGTTTTTTGTATGGTGTCAGCGACTTCAGATGCTTCTTTTTGATGTTCAATACCACTGAGTAAAACAGCAAATTCATCCCCACCTAAACGGGCTATGGTATCTTCTGCTCGTAAGCGCTGTTTTAAGCGTGTTGCCACTTCAACTAACAGCTGATCACCCGCATCATGACCTAAAGTATCGTTAATACGCTTAAATTCATCCAGATCAAAATAAAATAAAGCAAACGAGTAACGCCCTCTCTCAGCAAGCGCCATCGACTTCCTGAGCTGCATTCTAAAGAATGTACGGTTAGCAAGCCCGGTTAGTGTGTCAAAGTAAGCGAGCTGTTCCATTTTTCGTTGGCTTTCTTTCACAAACGAAATATCTTGCGCTGATGCCACGTAACTGGTTATTTTACCACCGTCTTCTCGAATAGGTGACACACTAAGCGATACCCATATTGGCGACTTGTTTTGCGCTTCAATAAGCGTATCTCCTCGCCAGTAATTACGATTACGCAAATCAATGTCAATATCCTCTACCAACATGGTCATTTCATTGGCAATAATTGTCAGTAATGGCTGACGCAAAAAATCATTTTCGACAAAATCAGTCATCTCTAACATTTTTGGATTAACGTATTCAATGACAAAATTTTCATCGGTGATCACCACCCCTGTACCAGAGAACGCAACCGCTTTAGACAAGCGATTTGCAGCTTTCTCTGCGATTTCTTTTTCTATTATGCGCTGGTTTAAGCCGTCAATGAGTTTGCGAATTTCAATGGTCATATCTTTGAATGAACCATTAAGCGTACCAATTTCATCTTTATTTTCTTTTGGAAACTCAATCTCTAACTGGCCTTTACCAAAGTTAGTAACTGCATAAACCAATGAATGTAAGCGTCTTAATACCAATTGGTAAAGTGCTTGGTGTAATAATAAAGCAACTAAAATGGCATACAGAATAAATAGGCCAAAAAACTTAAGCTTTAAGTCTTTCAATGCCGATAACGTTGAGGAGCGCTTTTTATATACACCCACATACCAGTTTACACCTTCAACTTTATGGATATTTATAATGTAGTCTTCATCATTTAATGAAAATGAATCGGCATATTCTGGTAATTGTATTTGCCCTGCGTTATCAATAACGCGCTTTAGTTCTGGAGAAATAAAGTCATCTGGTAATAGCTTTTTGCCTGCCTCTCCGTACTCTTTATAATTTTCAGAGGTTAAGTTTGGATGTGCTAATAGCTGTCCTTGTTTATCAAACACTACTAAGTGTTTTTCCTTTCCACCGACGGGTAATTGCGATATGAGTGAGTTTAGTGAAATATCGTTACCGGTAACCCCTAAAAACTCATCATCTTGATAAATGGGAACAATTAAACTGACTACCCATTTATTCCAAACTTCATCATAGTAAACTTTTGACCATTGAGGCTCTCGTTGTGGGTTAGTTAAAGACTTCGCATAATTGAAGCTATCACTTTGGTTGAATGTATAATTTCCAGGCACATTAAGCGCCCAGTTTGGCGGTGCGACACGAATAAAGTTATCTTCAGTTATAAGATAAAAATTATAAAAATCTTGAATTAACGTAGGAGAAATAACTTTCCAAAGGGATTCAGAATCAGCAATTAGCTGTTTATAAAAAGGAGAATATGCAGTTTGAGGGATAAACGCGGCTGATAGCCCATCCGATGATGCACTGCGCACTGAGCCATCATTGGTGAGCTGCATTGTAGGTGCAGTATTATTTTTAAATGACAGCTGTCCCTCAAATAACTGCTCGCTAACAACAATATTAGCTTGCTCTGCTATTTTAACTTTGGTCGCTATCAGGTTATTAAACTGGTTTATTAATAATTCATTTGATTGCTTTAATACCTCATGCTCTTCAAAAACAAGCTGTTTTTCTTCTGACTTGAGCATTAATGCAGCCGCACAAATGCCAGCCACTAAACAGATACCAGAGATCAACAATGATAACTTTACACTAAGTGAGTTTATGCCAAATCGAGATGGAGGGCGTCGATACACAAAAAGCCAACCTTATTTATAATTATTATTTTTTCAAGTAATAGAAATATACCAGAACTTAAATCAGAATTATAAATTATTTATAAACTTTTAAAAAACAACACCTTTTGTACACATATTAGGTAAAAAAGCCGCGTCAGGTAAGTGCTTGTTGACATTGGGAGTGACACTTCATACATTAAGGGTATGAATATAAATTACTCACACGCCTTTTTTTCTTTTTTTAGCTTCTTTATATAGAAGAGGCTTCCCTGTTTGTGAGATAAAATCAATCGAATAGTAAAGCCTCCCAACTGGGAGGCTTTTTTATTTTCACTGCAAAATCAGTGATATTTTTGGAATGAGGAAAACCAAATGAGCAACGATGTACTTGATACTCTCAGGCACGATATAAATGAAATCGACTCCGATTTACTTGTTTTACTAGCAAAGCGACGCCGCATTAGTCATGGCGTAGTTGAATATAAAATTGCAAATAATAAACCCATTCGTGATGAGGCCCGTGAACTGGCTTTGCTCGAAAAACTTATAGGCTATGGCAAATCGTTAGGGCTTGACGCTTACTACGTTAACAACGTGTTTCAAACGATATTAGAAGACTCAGTATTGCATCAACAAGCCATGCTTCAAAAGAATTTAAACCCCGATGCACTGAGCGAAACCCATCGCGTAACGTATTTAGGCGGTCAAGGCTCTTATAGTCAGCTTGCATGTCATAAATATTTTAGCCGTCGCCCGGGTAAATTAGTTGAAATTGGTTGTACCTCATTTGAAGAAATCACTGGTAAAGTAGAAAAAGGTCAAGCCGACTTTGGCTTACTGCCTATCGAAAACACTAGCTCAGGTAGTATTAATGAAGTATTTGATTTGCTGCAGCATGCACAAGTCTCTATTGTCGGTGAAGTTACTCATAGCGTTGAGCATTGCTTATTAGCAGCCCCAGGAACTGAGCTGAACCAATTAACTAAAGTCTTTGCACATCCGCAACCCTTTGCCCAGTGTAGCCGCTTTTTACAGGGCCTTGGCGAACTTCAGCATGAAACCTGCGATTCAACCTCAAGTGCATTAAAATCAGCTCTTGAAACACCGAACAGCGCAGCAATCGGCTCTGCGCAAGCAGGGAAAAATGTAGGCCTTGAAGTGATCAAGGCGAATCTTGCCAATCAAAAAGAAAATCACAGCCGCTTCATTGTGGTTGCCCGAAAACCACTGCAAGTATCAACTCAAATCCCTACTAAAACTAGCTTAATTATGTCAACCAAGCAGCAGGCCGGTTCGCTTGCCGATGCGTTAATGATTTTTAAACAGCATAATATTAATTTAGTGAAACTAGAATCTCGACCTACTCCTGGTAACCCATGGGAAGAAGTATTTTATGTGGACTTGGAGGCTAACTTAATCGATAACCAAGTGAAGCATGCATTGGAGGAGCTCAAACAGCACACTCAATATGTTCGTGTACTTGGTTGTTACCAAAGCGAGTCTTTACAAGCTGTGAGCGTAGAAAGCTAACAAAATATTAAAAAAGGGCCTAGCGGCCCTTTTCTTTTCATGGAGCTATTCTTTTTAATCAAGTACTTTCGCATCATTCGCTTTATTTAAAAGACTACGGCTTTGGGTTAAAAAGTGCGCCGTTGAATCTGAGAAATAAGACTTTGCATCAGCAAAAGCATCAATTAATGCGGACTTATCCCCTGCTTTTAGCTTTTCAAGCGTTTGCGAAAACAAAGACTGATACTGCGCCAATAAGCTTTCGACATTGTCAAACTGCGCTAACATAATATCGGTGTATAGCTCTGGCGATTGCGCAAATAAACGGCCAACCATCATTAGCTCTAATTGATAAATAGGTGATGAGCAACTTCTTAACTCGGCAAGTGTATGCCCCTGTTTTGCTAAAAACTGACCGTACACAAAGGTGGTTAAATGGCGCATAACCTGAATAATTTGCATTGCTTCGTCATGCTTTTTGGCCTCAAGTTCAACTAACTGACAACCCCATATTTGTAGCTGTTTTAATAACCCTTGTGCCACCTCATGACTACGCCCTTCACACACCACCACGGTTTGTTTCACCCAATGGGAAATATCAGGTCCAAACATTGGATGTAAACCAACAACTGGCCCACTATGTACTTTTTTAAGCACAGCTAATGGTGCTTGTTTAACTGATGTAATATCAACCAGCAAACAATCATCATCAAGCTTTGGAAGCGCGTTAACAACTGTTTCAAGAGCATTTATTGGTACACTGATCATCACCAGTTTTGCACCTTTTAGAATATCCGCTGCCTGTGATTGCTGCGCTTTATCTAAAATTTTGACTTCGTAACCCGAACGCTGAAATTGTTTTGCAAATAACTGACCCATTGCCCCTTCACCACCAACAATAACAATTGGCGATAATTGTGGGTCGGCACAGGCTAATTTGGCTTGTTGATTTTGATAAGCTTCACGCATCATGCGTCTGAGAATGTCTTCGACTAAATCAGGATTTACACCTTGATTAATAGCCTCTTGACGTCGTGCAGCTAATAAATCAGCTTCTCGATCGGGTGCATGTAATGGCGCGCCAGTTTGTTGTTTTATTGCGCCTATTTGTTGAGTAATACCATTGCGTTTTGCAAGTAAGGCAACCAGTTGCGCATCGCATTCATCTATACTTGTTCTTAGCTGCGCTAAATCACTTATCTCTGCCACGTTCTCATTCCATCCAAAAAAGCAAAATCGTAAATTAAAACTTACAAAAAAGTAAACTAATCAATACGATAAATACTAACAGGATACGTTAGGGGTTAAAAGGCAAATTATTGAAAAGATCACTATCAGTTGTTCAACTAAAACCAAGGTGGAAACGGTAGTAAGTAACCTAAACGCTAGATAATAAATCTATCTCAAGCAGCTATTTCAGCGCTAACTTCATTGAATTTACGTAGGTTCAGGTTAAGTAGAGGATCTTAAAAAAGTGGCAAAGGCCACTTTTATTAAGTAACCGGCGAGCGGTTAAGGAGAACTATTAGTATTCTAATGCCATAGCCGCAAGCGACATAACACTGTCGAATGATTCTGCGCCAGCGATAAATAAGCCATTGTGACAAAACATAGCATCATCGATACCGGTTACCGCTTGAAATTCATCATCTGATAATCCTGCCCATGTTGCAGGTAATGACTTTCTGTCTTCAAAAGAGCCTAATTCTGCAGGCACTGTTTGCACTATCCACTTGCCAGAATGAGATGGGTAAACGACAAATAATGCCTCATCAGATAAACTATGTACGGTTTTTTTCCACGGAGTATAGCGCTCTAATACGATTAATCGAGGATCATCAGCTTGTTTTATTGCTTGAGCAACAATCTTTTTAGCATTTAAACCACCTCGGGCAGAAGCTACAAAACGAATCAGTAAAGTGTGTGCAAATTCAACCGCTTGATCAAAAGCAGCATCAAAATCACTTTCCTCTTCCCATGTTGGGTTAAACATAGAAATTGTTTGGCTTAAGCTAATGCCTGTAGCAACCCCTTCAACATGACCACAATCAATGGCATCAATAGTTGATACAAGCCCTGCATCCACCGCATTCGCCACATCTTGGTTATCATCACATATTGCTAAGCCATATTTTTTCCACACCAAGCCAAATGACGAAAAAGGAATACCATTTTCACGAGCGCCAGCACCGCCACGCTGATGATGATCAAACCGGTTAGTTTCTGGGTCATATTGACCACCAACATCAATAACCACATCGGCGTCATTAATAATCGCATTATCGCGTGTGCGGATCAGGGTAAAAGAAGGGAAAATAATTTTAAGTGCAGCGATACTAAAAACATCATCTGCGTGAAAATTGCCGTTGTGTGTAACTATCGTTTTATCATTCATTTTTGTACATCATTTTTGCAAGAAGTGAGAAGATATTGTGATTTGAAGTGAACCACACTTTAACGCATGCAGGTTAAGGTGTGTATTGGTTTTTGAATGTAGCGATATAAAAACCGCAATAGCATTAAAACCAAAACGGGTTGCAACCCAAAGGTTGCAACCCGTTTTTTTGCGTTGATAAACAGCGCGTATTAGTTAAGTTTTTCTCTAATACGTGCAGATTTACCAGAACGCTCACGTAGATAGTAAAGCTTAGCACGACGAACCGCACCGCGACGCTTAACTGTTACGCTATCAATAAGAGGGCTGTGCGTTTGGAATACACGCTCAACACCTTCACCGTTCGAGATTTTACGAACTGTGAATGCTGAGTGAAGACCACGATTACGCTTAGCGATTACAACACCTTCAAAGGCCTGTAGACGCTCTTTAGCACCTTCTTTTACTTTTACCTGTACAACTACTGTATCACCAGCGCCGAATGCAGGTACGTCTGTTTTAAGCTGCTCTTCTTCAAGCGCTTTAATAATATTTTGGTTTACTTTTGCCATTATGTTTCTCACTTTCCTAGGTGTAACTGTCTTCTAGCCACAAGCTTTTTGGTACTCTTGCTGAAATTTCGCGAGTAATACCGCTTGCTCCTCAGTCAGAGCTAGGTTATGCAACAAGTCAGGACGGCGAAGCCAAGTTCTACCTAATGACTGCATAAGCCGCCATTTTGCTATCTCTTGGTGGTTTCCGCTGAGCAATACAGCAGGCACCTGTTTGTCGTCCAATGTTTCTGGCCGTGTATAGTGAGGACAATCTAGCAAGCCATCCGAAAATGAATCTTGCTCTGCTGACTGGTTGTGTCCTAAAACCCCTGGCACTAATCGCGCTACTGCGTCAATTAATGTCATGGCAGGTAGTTCACCCCCACTCAAAATAAAATCACCAATTGACCATTCTTCGTCAACGTACGATTCTATTATTCTCTCGTCTATACCTTCATAGCGACCGGCAATTAAAATCAGTTTTTCAGAGTTTGCGAGTTCGCTTGCCCCTTGCTGATCTAATTTGCGCCCTTGTGGCGACATATAAATTACTTTTGCACCATCACCTGCAGCCTGTTTGGCTTCAAGAATGGCTTGTTTAAGTGGTTCAACCATCATTAACATGCCTGGTCCGCCCCCGTAAGGACGATCATCTACGGTTCTATGCTTATCAGTTGCATAGTCTCGTGGATTCCAGCAGTTAAAGTCGATTAAACCCTTTTTAACAGCGCGACCGGTTACACCTTGCGTTGTAATTGCATCAAACATATCCGGGAAAAGGCTGATAACCCCTACCCACAACGAACTTGTTTGACTCATTAAAAGCTTGGATCCCAATCTACAGTAATTTCTTTCGCATCATATTTAACCTCTTGAATAACTGAATCAGTTAAAAAAGGAATTAAACGTTCTGCTTGGCCAAATGCATCTTTACTGTTTGCTTTCACAACCAGTACGTCATTTGAGCCTGTCTCCATAAGGTCATCAACAATGCCTAAGTTATAACCTTTATCAGTTACAACCGACATGCCAATGAGATCTCGCCAATAGAATTCACCTTGCGGTAATTCTGGTAGCTGCGCTGAATCCACAGAAATTTCAACATTGGTATAAGCCATTGCTTGGTCTCTGTCATTTACTTGCGCAAACTTAGCGATAAAGCCTTTGTTGTGGCGACGCCAGTCGACCACTTCTAAGGATTGCCATTTACCTTGCTGCCCTATCAACCACGGGCTGAAATCGAAGATCCCTTGGGGATCATCAGTAAATGAATGCACCTTAAGCCAGCCCTTTATACCATATGGGGCGCCGAGCTTTCCTACGACAATTATTGATGAGGTGTTCTCTTGACTCATGGTTACACTTACGCCTATTAAGCCGCTTTACGAGCGTCTTTAACTAATTTAGCTACACGATCTGAAAGACCTGCGCCTTGACCTAACCAGTGCTCAACACGTGGTAAATCTAAACGAAGTTTTTCTTCTTGACCTGAAGCGATTGGGTTAAAGAAACCTACTTTCTCGATGAAGCGACCGTCACGCGAGAAACGGCTATCCGCAACCACAATTTGATAGAAAGGGCGTTTTTTAGCGCCACCACGTTGCAAACGAATAGTTACCATACCGTCCTCTAAATAGATTGACTGTTTTCATTAATAAGATTTACTCCCCAGTATGGGGAGCCGGTGAATTGTACGAGTTTTTAGCAACAATGCAAGTAAGAAGTGATGCAAAAAGGCAGTTTAGTAGATTAAACCGTGATCCAAGAAGAAAAAGCATGTGAACAAGCTATTCTGTGCATAGTTTATTCAACAATAAAGAGGCAATTTGCCTCTTTATTGATTGCTTTTTATATCGTATCGGAGATATTAAAGGTTAAATTATTAAAATTTCGGGCCACCGCCGCCCATCATTCCCGGTGGTAACATCCCTTTCATGCCACGCATCATTTTTTGCATGCCACCTTTGCCTTTCATTTTTTTCATCATTTTTTGCATTTGGGTAAACTGCTTAAGCAGCTTATTGATTTCTTGTACTTGAGTACCCGACCCCGCTGCAATGCGTTTTTTACGCGAACCTTTAATGATCTCTGGGCGTGCACGTTCTTTTTTCGTCATAGAGCTAATAATTGCTTCCATTTGAATAAAGGTTTTATCGCCCATTTGGCCTTTTACTGCATCTGGGATGTTTTGCATACCTGGCAGTTTATCAAGCATTGACATCATGCCGCCCATATTTTTCATTTGCTTTAATTGATCAGCAAAATCATCCAGTGTAAAACCATCACCTTTAAATACTTTTTTCGCTACTTTTTCTGCCTGCTCTTTATCTACTTTCATCTCGACTTCTTCGATTAATGAAAGTACATCACCCATGCCTAAGATACGTGAGGCGATACGATCAGGGTGGAAAGGTTCAAGTGCGTCAGTACGCTCACCAACACCCATAAACTTAATAGGTTTCCCGGTAATATGACGAATAGATAACGCAGCACCACCACGGGCATCACCGTCTGTTTTAGTTAAAATCACACCGGTTAAAGGCAATGCTTCGTCAAACGCCTTCGCGGTGTTTGCAGCATCTTGACCTGTCATTGCATCAACAACGAATAAAGTCTCGATTGGATTAATTGCACCATGAAGCGCTTTGATTTCATCCATCATGTCATTATCAACATGCAAGCGACCTGCAGTATCAACTAATACCACATCAATAAATTTCTTTTTCGCGTGAGAAATAGCAGCTTGTGCTATATCAACTGGCTTTTGTGAAATGTCACTTGGGAAAAATTCTACATCTACTTCTGTCGCTAATGTTTCTAACTGCTTAATTGCCGCAGGACGGTAAACATCGGCACTCACTACCAGCACTGATTTTTTCTTGCGCTCTTTTAAAAACTTAGCCAGTTTACCCACACTGGTTGTTTTACCAGCACCTTGAAGGCCCGCCATCATCACAACAGCCGGAGGTTGCGCGTTAAGGCTTAGCTCTTCATTAGCTTCACCCATGGCCTTTTCAAGTTCTTCACGAACAATTTTTATAAATACTTGGCCAGGACTTAAGCTTTTAGTAACTTCAATACCAACTGCGCGTTCTTTAACTTGTTTTACAAACTCGCGAACAACAGGCAACGCCACATCGGCTTCTAAAAATGCCATTCGCACTTCACGAAGTGTATCTTTAATGTTGTCTTCAGTTAGGCGGCCACGGCCACTAATATTTTTTAGGGTTTTACCTAATCGTTCTTGGAGGTTCTCAAACATGTAACGGTTCCGAAAAGACGTTGAAATCAACTCTATTAATAAGGTCGATGTTATTAAAATTCAATTAGAAATAGTATACCGTAAATGGTGGCATACAATACAGTGCTGAAATGCTGCTTATTGAGTTTCTTTTTACAGGGTCTATGCATTTGCTTTGCTATAAAATACAATGGCCACATAACGAACACGAATTATTTGACTTCAATTAAGTGGCCAAAGCAAAATGCTGATTATTAGTTTAACTATTATTGCCAGTTTATTTTATGTGTTAGCAACGTCTCACGTGCTTTCGCGATTGTTTCACCGTCAGGGGCCGAGCCAAAAAGTTACTATTATACTCAGTACTGTCGCTATTTTGGCGCACATGCTGCTTTTAGTAAATTCGGTATTTAGGGCTGATGGGCAAGATTTAAGTATTGTTAATGTGGCATTACTGACATGCTGGATTATCGTGCTGTGTGTCACCACTGTTTCTTTGAAGTTTCCCGCAACCTTGTTACTACCTGTTGTTTATGGCTTTGCTGCGCTTTTAACCATTTCTAGCTTATTTATCCCTCATCACGTTTTATTACAAAGTATTAATGTAGAACTAGCACTAGTTGCGCATATATCACTGTCGTTATTGGCTTACTGTATTTTAATTATTGCGACTTTATATGGTGTGCAATTTTATTTTATTGATAAGCGCTTAAAGCGAAAAGACCTAGCAATAGTTCACAGTCACTTACCACCTCTGATGGTTGTAGAGCGTCAACTTTACCAGTTATTAAACTTAGGCACCGTATTATTAAGTGTGGCGCTGATCACTGGTTTTGTATTTCTCGATGGCATGTTTGCCAAAGAGTTTATTCACAAAACAATCTTATCCCTAGTTGCTTGGGCCATTTTTGCCACAATTGCAGTTGGCCATGTCAAACGTGGTTGGCGAGGAAAAGTTGTGGTAGTTAGTATAATGATTGCCGCTTTTACACTCACACTCGCTTATTTTGGTAGCCGTTTTATACAAGAAGTGGTCCTGAATAAGTTTTAACTTGACTCTGAAAGCTCACTCTAGCTTAATACGCATTGGTTTATAAAAAAAGGATCCATCGTTGGACGACATATCGACAAGTACCCTGTTTATCATATTAGGTTTATTGGTGCTTTTTTCTGCTTACTTCTCCGGGTCAGAAACCGGAATCATGTCAATCAACCGTATTCGTTTGCGACACCTCGCTAAAGAGAATCATCGTGCTGCGAAACGCGTTAGTAAATTACTGAGTCGACCAGATAGGTTGATAGGTCTGATCCTAATTGGTAATAACCTTGTTAATATTGCTGCAGCGCAGGTAGCCACCATTATTGGTATTCGCTTGTATGGCGATTTAGGTATTGCCATAGCGACAGGTGCATTAACACTTGTTGTACTAATTTTTGCTGAGGTAACGCCAAAAACACTGGCCGCCCTCTATCCTGAGCGAGTCGCTTTTCCCAGCTCTGTGATACTCAAAGGCTTGTTAAAAATACTCTTCCCGTTTGTGGTTGTTGTTAACTGGATGACCAACGGCATATTACGCTTATTTGGAATTAGTGCTGCACAAATAGATGAGCACAGCATGAGTAAAGAAGAATTAAAAACCGTGCTTAACGAATCTGGAGCGCTGATCCCCGCGCGCCACCAAAGTATGCTGACCTCAATTTTAGATTTAGAACAGGTTACCGTTGAAGATATTATGATACCCCGCAATGAAATTGTGGCGATTGATATCAACGATGACTGGAAAATAATTAGTAAGCAGCTTACTCATGCTCAACATACTCGCGTGCTTTTATACCGCGACAATATAGATGATGCAGTAGGCTTTATTCACTCTCGTGATGCATTACGTCTTCTTACTAAAGAGCAATTCGATAAACCTTCGCTACTACGCGCTGTACGTGAAATTTACTTTATTCCAGAGGGAACGTCGCTTAATACTCAACTACTGAAGTTTCAGTTATCAAAAGAACGAATTGGTATTGTTGTTGATGAATATGGCGATATCCAAGGCTTAGTTACCCTAGAAGATATTCTTGAAGAGGTTGTGGGCGATTTCACTACTACTCAAACCCGCACACCAAGTGAAGAAGTAACCACACAGAACGATGGCTCTTACATTGTTGATGGTGGTGCTAACGTTCGCGACTTAAATAAAGAGATGGGCTGGGAATTCCCATTAGATGGCCCTAAAACTTTAAGTGGCCTGATTGTTGAATATTTGGAAGATATTCCTGATGCTAACTTAAGTATTCGTATTGCGGGTTACCCAGTTGAAGTGCTTGAAATAAAAGAAAACATGATTAAACAAGTTAAAATTCAGCCCAATAAACGTAAAAAATAACCCAATAAAAAAGGAGCCAAATGGCTCCTTTTTTAATTAATCAGGGCTTAGATTAATTAAAAGAATAAACGCTCTAACCAACCTTTGTCTAAATCATCCTCACAGCGTCTTAGCTGCGCTCCATAACGGCTCGCACGGTGTTTTACTTTATTGGCAACGCTTATTAACCATTTTTTCTTACGATAAGTGCCTCGCTTATAACCGCCCCACCCTTCGTGATAATTTAAATACTGTGCGTAGGCATCCCATTTAGAAACACCATTAACTTTATGGGTTTTATAAACAAACCACGCCATAAAATCGATCGCATCTTCAAATTCATCTCTATCAGCACCACTATTACCTGTTTCACGAATATAATCAGACCAAGTTGGCGTTTTAGCTTGAGAATAACCATAAGCATCACTTGCGCGTCCAGTTGGTATTATCCATAAAAAGTATTCCATGGGCGGTGCAGCATCATGACGAAAAGAGCTTTCTTGATACATCATGCTCATTAATACGTGTTTGGGAGAGCCCCACTTGTCTTGCGCGTCTTTTGCATCAAAATACCAGTCAGACTTTTCTTCAAAGATTTTACAAATATCTTCTGGTTGCTTAGGTGGTGCAGTGGCACAACCAACTAAAGTAAGCACTAGAGATAAAGTAATAATATTTTTTTTCATTTTTTAAGATCTCACTGAACTTTTTAAAAAAGCGTGGGTCTGAATCTATGAATGCAGCAGTACAGCATTGTTTCATCCCTAAAGAATATTTACGCAGCTACTATGAGCTGCGTTTTTTTTTGCCTACGACTTACTTGGGTCTGTTGACCTTTCAAGGTTGAATTTGCAGCAGTCTGTTTGGTATTTAGGCAAGGCAGAGCCTATGTGGTGTGGTTATTCCCCATAAATAGGCGATAACGCAACATCAATGCCAAACAGGCGCTGCCCTTCGGGTTCTGCCTAGGAGCGATTTGCTCTTTGTTGCTCGGTTTTTACTTATTCTTACATGGATGTAAGCCAGTAGAATAACGCAGGAGCAGTTATCGAGCCCACTAGGTTACAAACCTCGCGCCGCGATTAAACCGCTCCTAGTTTGAACAAATTGTAATCCGCAAAGGTCAACTGACCCTGAAATATGTATCTAAAAATGCAGTAAATGATTGATTATCGGCTTGCTCAATTGCTTTTTGAGCTTGGTAAGACTCTGTCGCTTGTTGCTCTAACCACGACTTTGAGAATTCAGTATAACTGGCTATATCATGGCTTTGTTTATACTTTTGAGCAAGTGAGAGTGCATAATGACCATTATCTAGCCCTGATGCTTTTAATTGCTCAACATAACGCCCTGAATAGGTTAATGTAGGATTATGCACCCACGTTGCCATGCGCTTAATAGTGTTTGAGTAATAATCAACCCCGTACGCGCTATCCATCCACTTAGCAACATCAACGAGCTGATTAAATATTTCATCACCCCATGATTCAAGACTGCGCTGCTCATTATTAAAATTAAGCATTAGGCCTTTTTCTCGGCCTTGGTTTACTACTGTATCAAGATTTTCAGTGCTTCGCGCTTGCTCTTCCCAGTCCATAGGGGCTGAGTCTTTTAATAAGCAATAGGTTAAAAATACATCTAAAAAGTGTATTTGCTCTAAATCAATGCCAACTTCACTAAATGGGTTAACATCCAATGCACGAATTTCAATATATTCTATACCCGCTCTTAGTAATGCATCAGTGGGTGTTTCACCATTTTTAGCATTACGCTTAGGGCGAATTGGCGAGTAAAACTCATTCTCTATTTGTAGAATATTTTTATTTAATTGCTTTGGCTCTGCACTGGTATAGTCGTCAATACTGCCATAAATATCTGAAGGCGTATTTATGGCTTTTTTAAGCCCTGCTACATACTCATCTAATGAGTTATACATAACGCGTAATGATGACTGTGCACTGTTGGTATAACCTAAGTTACCTAATCGAAGCGCCGTGCCCACTTCTAAATATAAAGTACCTTTACCCAGCTTTTTAAACGGTAAATCGCTTTTACGCCCCTGCAAAAATGAACTACACAATGCCGGTGACGCACCAAACATATAGCTAATTAACCACAACTCGCGCTTAAAATTACGAATTAATGCTAAGTACCCATCTGATATAAAGTCTTCAAGCTTCGCGCTGCTTTGCCTTTGTGAATGTAGTGACTGCCATAACGTTTCTGGAAAAGAAATATTAAAGTGCACTCCAGCAATCGCTTGCATCATACTACCATAGCGGTTCTTTAAACCTTCGCGGTATAAGGTTTTCATTTTACCAACGTTAGAATCGCCAAATTGTGCTAATACAATATCGTCCTGATGATTTATAAAACACGGCATACTAATTGGCCACAGTAGTTCATCGTCCATATGTTCTAGGGTGAACTTTTGTAAATCTTTCAGCTGTTGTAACGTTTGCGTTGATGACTCGCTAACAGGCGTAATAAACTCAAGTAAAGACTCAGAAAAGTCAGTCGTGATATGTCCGTTGGTAAGCGCGCAGCCAACCCCTTTTGGGTGAGCTTGTTTAGAAATAGAACCATCGGGTTTAATTCTTAATGATTCTCTCTCAATACCGCGCATAATACCTTTAATAGCATGCTGATTATCTGCATTAGATAGCGCGTTGAGCGTGTTCTTTAAATTATAAGTTGCCAAAAAAAAGTTTCCTCGAGCCAAGTGGCTTAATCATAAGGTTATGGGGTCTAATTACCTTTACTCAAGATTAAATGAAGAAAAAACTATATGAATTTATTAGATATAGCTTTTAATGAATTTTAAACACGCTTTGTTTCACGCCATAAAAGATAATCTTGCCATTGCCACCAGCAATATACAATTTCTTTTGCATATTATTTGCCACAATACATCGCAACCTCAAGGCATTATTTCTCCCCGTACGAAAGGGTGAATCACTTGCTAAAAGTTTGGCATAACTAAAAAAATCAATTACTCTTAAAATTGATAAAGATCATAAAAACATTAAAAAAAATGCCTTACTACTGCTATTTAAAACTTATCACTAACGTACATTAGTTTTAGTAATTACAATAGACACCCCAATAAAGAATGATAAAGGATTACTATGCGTCGTAATCAAAGCTTAATAGATGAAGAGGTCACTTTTGAAGAACATCAAGAGTTAGTTTCAACGACCGATCTTCGAGGTGTTATTACCTATGCCAATCATGAATTTTGCAGTATTGCTGGCTATGAAATGGATGAACTCATTAATAAAAACCACAATATCGTTCGCCATCCTGATATGCCTAAAGCGGCATTTAAAGAGATGTGGGACACCTTAAAGCAAGGGCATTCTTGGCGTGGTGCTGTAAAAAACTTATGTAAAGATGGCCGTTACTATTGGGTTGATGCATTTGTAACACCTATTTTTGAACATGGCCAATTGATTGGTTATCAGTCTGTGCGTGTAAAACTCTCGCAACATGCAAAACGCAGAGCGCAGAAGCTGTATACCAAAATTAACGCTAATAAGTCACTATTTAGCTGGCGTGAGCACACCTCACTCAGACAGAGCTTGAGCATAGCCGGTGTTTTAATTTGGTTAGCTAGTGTCGCTATATGGGGATCAATTACGATTGCAGCGGTTAACTTGGTGGTGTGTATTATCATTTTAGCTTTAAATTATGATGAGCTAATAGCAACACCTGCAACTCTAAAGGAGCAAAAAAGCCAGGCAGATTCGGTGTCTCGTTATGTATTTAGTGGTTCACACCCTCACAGTATTAGTGATTACCGAGAGCAAATGCTTTGCGCCAAGTTAAAAACGGTACTCGGTCGTGTTAAAGACTCAACCTTGAGTTTTAATACCATTGCCCAAGGCTTAGATCAACAATCTACGCTGACCGAACAAGGAATTTCCTCTCAGGGAACTCAGCTTGAGCAAATAGCTACTGCAATGTCACAAATGAGCACCACCATTGGTGAAATTTCTAATAATACCAATAATACCGCAGATAAAGTGGGGATCACTTATCAAAGCTGCTCTGATATAAAAAGTCATATTGCCGATAACAGCAAAATGGTATCTGACTTAGCCATGCAAGTTGAGCAAGCGGCAACCACAGCCACAGGACTTGCCTCTGAGGCCGATAAAATTGGTCAGGTAATGAGTGAAATAGAAGGCATTGCAGAGCAAACAAATTTGTTAGCACTTAACGCTGCGATTGAAGCTGCCCGTGCTGGTGAGCATGGTCGAGGTTTTGCGGTGGTGGCTGATGAAGTACGCGCACTGTCTTCACGTACTCAAAACGCCACAGCTCAAATTCACAGCTCAATTAAAGAGATTCAAGATACTTTGTTTAGCTGGTCTAAAATCATGCAGAGCACAAAACAACAAGCCGATGACTGTGTTAACACCACAGGGCAAACACAACAAGAGCTAGATAGTATTTTCATTCAAATTAGTGAAATTTCACAACTTGCTACCGACATCTCAGCCGCCGCAGAGCAACAACAAGTGGTAAGTCGAGATATTGGCTGCAATGTTGAAAAAATTAAAGGCTTGGGGGATGACAATTTACAGCTTAGTTATAGCGTAGCACATGGCGCTGCTGAATTGGTCGAAGGGTCACGAAAAGTAAATGATTTACTGCTTACCTTTAAAGTTTAATCCACTCCTTTGAATCAAAAACAAAAAAGCCGCTATTTTCAGCGGCTTTTTGCTGTGCTTCAGATTATCGGCTAGTAAACTCTAAGCCCTCACCACTTGCATCAATAACAATGATGCAGCCTGGTTGAAAATCATTATTAAGCAGCTTTTGTGCTAACGGATTTTCAATGGTCTGTTGTATTGCACGCTTAAGTGGGCGAGCACCATAAACCGGATCAAAACCACTGGCAGCAATGCGCTCAAGCGCAGCATCCGTCAATTCAAGTAAATAGCCCATCTCAGTTAATCGTTCACGCAATTTACTTAACTGTATATCTGCGATTTCTTTAATATGACTATGTGCAAGTGAGTGGAACACTACTGTTTCATCAATACGGTTAATAAATTCAGGCCTGAACTCATTATGCAGTACACCCATTACCTTTGCTTTAAGCTCGTCATAGTCATTACTTCCCGATTGCTCTTGGATAATGTCTGAACCTAAGTTAGAGGTCATAATGATAACCGTATTTTTAAAATCAACCGTACGCCCTTGGCCATCCGTTAAACGCCCGTCATCAAGAACTTGTAATAAAATATTAAACACATCTGGATGCGCTTTTTCTATTTCATCAAGCAAAATAACCGAATAGGGTTTACGACGAACAGCTTCGGTTAAATAGCCACCTTCTTCGTAACCTACATAACCGGGAGGCGCACCGACTAAACGCGCAACTGAGTGTTTTTCCATAAACTCAGACATATCGATGCGTACCATGGCACTTTCAGTGTCAAACATATAGCCAGCCAACGCTTTTGTTAGCTCTGTTTTACCCACCCCTGTTGGCCCTAAGAATAGAAATGAGCCAATAGGACGATTCGGATCAGCAAGCCCTGCACGCGAACGACGGATGGCATTAGCCACAGCAACCACCGCTTCATCTTGCCCTATCACTTTATTGTGCAACTGCTCTTCCATTTGCAATAGTTTTTCACGCTCACCTTGAAGCATACGTGCCACCGGAATGCCGGTCCAACGTGATAAAATTTCGGCTATTTCGTCTTCGCCCACTTGGTTTTTAAGTAAGCTCATTTCTTGCATTTCGGCTTGCGATGCTAAATCAAGCTTACGCTCAAGCTCGGGTATACGGCCATATTGCAGCTCTGACATACGCTGTAAATCGCTTGCTCTGCGTGCCACTTCTAAATCAAGTCGTGCTTGTTCAAGTTCGGCTTTAATGACTTGCGTACCTTGCAAAGACGCTTTTTCGGCATTCCATACTTCATCGAGCTCACGGTATTGCACTTCAAGCTCAGTGATCAGCTCAACCATTTCTGCACGGCGCTTTTGACTCGCCTCGTCTTTTTCTTTAGCCAGGGCGTTATCTTCAATTTTTAATTGAATGATACGACGCTCTAACTTATCTAAGGCTTCAGGTTTTGAATCAATTTGCAGTCGAATAGAAGAGCCTGCTTCGTCAATTAAATCAATTGCTTTATCAGGTAATTGGCGATCACTAATATAGCGATGTGATAACTGCGCTGCAGCAACAATTGCCGGATCGGTGATTTCCACTGAGTGATGTAATTCGTAACGCTCTTTTAGACCACGTAATATAGCGATAGTATCTTCAACCGATGGCTCTTCAATTAATACTTTTTGGAAACGGCGCTCAAGTGCAGCATCTTTTTCAATGTATTTACGATATTCATCTAAGGTCGTTGCACCTACACAATGGAGTTCCCCACGTGCTAATGCAGGTTTTAACATGTTACCCGCATCCATAGCGCCATCACTTTTACCAGCGCCAACAATGGTATGAATTTCATCAATAAACAAAATCACTTGGCCTTCTTCTTTGGCCAATTCATTTAAAACTGATTTTAAACGCTCTTCAAATTCACCTCGGTATTTGGCCCCAGCAACCAACGCGCCTAAATCAAGCGAGAGTACGCGCTTATTTTTTAAGCCCTCTGGCACTTCCCCATTAATAATACGTTGCGCAAGCCCTTCGGCAATCGCGGTTTTACCCACCCCTGGCTCACCAATTAACACAGGATTGTTTTTGGTGCGGCGTTGTAATACTTGGATGGTGCGACGAATTTCATCATCACGGCCGATTACAGGGTCAAGCTTACCTTGCTCCGCCCGCTCAGTTAAATCAATAGTGTACTTTTCAAGTGCTTGACGAGTTTCTTCAGCATTAGGATCATCAACTTTTTGACCACCGCGAATTGCTTCTATGGCAGTTTCAACTTTGTTAGCAGTGATATTAAGTGCTTTAAATACACTGCCAAGCGGCCCTTTATCTTCACATGCAACTAAAACAAACAGTTCGCTTGAGATATATTTATCTTTGCGTTTTTGGGCATACTTGTCACACAGATTAATAAGTGAAACCATGTTGTTTGACAATTGCACATCGCCACCAACACCTTCCACTTTAAATAACTTTTCTATCTCTTGAGATAGTTTGGTATTGAGCTCGTCAATACTAATGCCCATTTGCGCAAACAAGGCACGCACACTTGAGCCACTTTGTTTTAACAAAGCGTACATTAGATGCACAGGTTCAATAAATTGATGATCGCGACCTAGCGCTAATGATTGCGCATCTGAAAGCGCAGACTGAAATTTACTTGTAAATCTATCTAAACGCATGGGGGTTTACCTATAAAAAAACGAATTACTTTATAAATGGGTATGTTAGCGGATTTGTTCAAGGTGTTGAGGGAAAAATAATCACTTAATAGTAATTTACTTGCGCCAGATCAAACTTGCCATACGACCGGTTTGGCCGTCACGTCGATAAGAAAAAAACTGATTTTTTTGAGAGAACGTGCAGTATTCACCACCACTAATATTCACAACACCCCGTTGGTTTAGCAAAATACGCGCAATGTGATAAATATCAGCTAAATATTTATCGTTATTTTGAGGTTTAAACGCATCATGCAAAGCTGGATTATTGGCTGTAAATGTTGCAACGACCTCTTGGCCGACTTCAAATTGGTCAGCCCCTATTGCAGGACCTAACCAAGCATGTAAGTTCGTTGGTGCATGCTTAAAATAGCTAACTGTATTATTAATGATTCCTTGCGCTAACCCTCGCCAACCGGCGTGAATTGCAGCCACTTCCTGACCATCGCTTGAGGTAAGTAAAATAGGTAAACAGTCAGCGGTCATTATAGCTAAAGGTTGATTATATAATTGCGTGTAAAGCGCATCCCCCGTCAGAGTTTGGTTAAAATCAAACCCTTCATCCACTCTAATTACATCAGCGCTATGAACCTGATTTAACCAAACAGCAGGATTAGGTATGTAACTATTTACATGCGCTCGATTGGTTAATACATCTTGGCTGTTATCACCTACATGCAATCCTAAATTCAAGCTATCAAATGGAGGCTTTGATACGCCTCCATCCCGTGTAGTACTCAATGTGCCTACACCCTGAATAGATTGCCATGTAGCTGATAAGCCAGACATAATTAACTAGCTATGTCTGGATTTGCTTTTGTATCTTCACGCAGTGCTTGAGTCATCTGAACCATATCATCAGGGATAGGTGCTTGCCAGGTCATCATTTCACCGGTAATTGGATGAGCAATGCTTAATTTAACAGCATGGAGCGCTTGACGCTTAAAGCTACGCAGTAACTCAAACAGCTCAGGCGTTGCTCCTTTTGGTGGACGAGGACGACCGCCATAAGATTGATCGCCAATTAATGGGTGGTTTAAGTACGCCATATGCACGCGAATTTGATGCGTACGTCCGGTTTCAAGGCGTAAACGCAAACGAGTATGAGCACGGAACTTTTCTGCCACACGGTAATGCGTAATCGCTGGTTTACCCATTTCATGAACTGCCATATGCGTACGCTGAGTTGGATGGCGGCCAATCGCTTTTTCAACCATACCACCGGCAGTCATAGTACCATTACATAACGCTTCATATTCACGTGTGAAATTTTCGCGCTTTTGTAAGGCTTTCACCAGGTGAGTTTGTGCCTGAATCGTTTTCGCGACAACCATTAAACCTGTGGTGTCTTTATCTAGACGATGCACTATACCCGCGCGTGGCACGTTGATAATGTCTGGAAAATGATGAAGTAACGCATTTAACACCGTACCGTCAGGATTGCCTGCGCCCGGATGAACCACTAATCCCATTGGTTTATTGATAACTAAAATATCATCGTCTTCATAAACGATGTTTAATTTGATATCTTGTGCTTCGTATTCACGAGGTGCTTCTATTGTTGTTTCAACAGCCACAACTTCACCACCGAGTAATTTTTCACGCGGTGTGTTGAAAATTTCGCCATCAACGGTGATTTTATCATCTAAAATCCACGTTTTTATCCGTGATCGTGAATAATCAGGGAACAATTGTGCTAATACTTGGTCTAGACGTTTACCACCTAAGTCTGTTGGGACCTCGGCTTGGAGAGATATTTGCTCTGACATTAGTAACTTTACCCAATTTACCAGTGCAAGCTTTGCTTGACTGGGTTAGAATCGCTTTTAATAAAAGCATAACATAATACGCATAGTTTACTCGGTTTTACCCACTTGGCCTAGCCGAAGACATCGAAGGTAACAAATAAAATGATAAATAAAATAGGGAAACGTGCATTCGCCATTGTTTTTTCAGTTTCAGTGCTTAGTTTAGGAGCTTGTTCGTCTGCGCCTGACCAAGAAGATATTCAACGAGTACCAAACAGATCAGCACAAGCACTATACGAAGATGCAAAACAAACGCTTGATTCTGGTTTATACGCACGTGCAATTGAACTGTTAGCGGCAATTGATTCTCGCTACCCGTTTGGCCCGTTTTCAAAGCAAGTACAAATGGATTTAGTGTATGCACATTACCAATCAGGTAATACAGAGCAAGCACTGGCGACAATTGACCGCTTCATTCGCTTAAACCCAAACCACAAAGATTTAGATTACATGTATTACATGCGTGGTTTGGTTAATATTAAAGCTGATAAAAATGCTTTCCAAGAATACTTTGGTGTAGATAGAGCCGACAGAGATGCTAAACGCACCCGTGTTGCTTATACCGACTTATCAACCTTAGTTAAACGTTTTCCAGAAAGTGATTATGCGCCGGAGGCAAAACGTCGTTTAGTTTGGTTATTAAACCGTATGGCTCGTTATGAGCTGAAGGTTGCGACTTACTATTATGAACGTGAAGCCTATTTAGCAGCTGCGAATCGCGGCAAGTATGTGGTAGAGCACTACTCACAAAGTAGCTACCTTGATGCAGCATTAGCCATGATGGAAAAAAGCTACGATAAGCTTGGGTTAACTGAATTAAGTGATAATGCAGCGCAAACACGCAAATTTAACAGTAGAAATAAATAACACAAAAAAGGCGCTACTTTTAAATTAAAGTAGCGCCTTTCTTATACTCAAAACAACGATTATATTGCGTCTTCATCTTCTTCTGCGGTACGAATACGAACAACACGCTCTACCTCAGTGACAAATATTTTACCATCACCAATTTTACCTGTTTGTGCGGTTTTAACAATCATATCAATAGCACGTTCTACATCTTCATCACCAAGCACAATGTCCAGCTTTACCTTAGGTAAAAAATCAACCATATACTCTGCACCACGGTATAGCTCAGTGTGGCCTTTTTGACGCCCAAACCCTTTTACTTCACTTACTGTCATACCCGTAATACCAACATCAGAAAGTGCTTCGCGTACATCATCGAGCTTAAACGGTTTAATGATTGCTTCTATTTTTTTCATATTAGTTACTTTTGAAAGCCTCAGTTGCCTCGATTTTAGACAATCATGAGGTTCATAGCAAACAAAGTGATTGAATAGCACAGGTGAAAAATAATCATGGTATGATTATTTTAATAAAAATAACTATACTAGGGTCTGTTGACCTTTCAACATCACCGAGTTAATGAGATTTATATGAAAACCAAGCATACAGGATTTACTCTATTAGAGTTAATGGTTACCGTTGCTATTGTTGCGATAATAGCGAGTATTGCAATATGGAATAGTAGCGATATGCTGGAAGAAAACCGAGGCGAAAACTTTTTATTGGAGCTAAAGCGTAATATTAGTTTTGCGCGATCACAAGCAGCTAGTACTGATGAAATCGTGGTTATTTGTGCAGCTCAGCATTCGGAGGTTAAAAATAATGATGATAGTATGCAATGCCGAGCAAGGTGGGATCGTAATAAAGTTATTATTACCTTTATTGATGCAGATAATGATGGTCAATATAATTCTTCATCTGACAGCTTAATTCGCGTTATGGAAAAAATTAACCTTAATGATAAGGTAACATTCACAGCTGGAGATAGACGAATACGGTTTAACACCAGCGGTCGTATCACCACTAAACCTGGAAATTTTATTTTTTGCCCTAATGGTACTAATGAAAATAATAAAGGGTTAACACTGTCTCAATCAGGGACTGCTTTTTATATAGGTGACACAACTCAAACCTGCAGCTAAAAGCCATTTCATACTTTGTCGTTTTTTGATTATTTACTAAACTAATATAATGGACTGTTCAATTTAAGGCTTCAGGGATGAAGTTAATTATAAGTGTTCACAAAAACGATGGCGTTACGCTAGTAGAATTACTAATAACCATTTCAGTTATAGCAATACTGAGCCAACTCTCTTTATGGTTTGTTCCTGATTTCTTGGCGCTCAATCGCGCTGATAATCAGGTGAATTTATTACACCGAAATATTAATTTAGCACGTCTTTATGCTATAGAGCATGGCAGCTACGTAACTCTTTGTGCTTTAAAAGATAAACAATGTTTAGATGGTGAGTGGCACACGGGTGTGTCACTATTTACTGATAATGACAAGTCAACATCTTTGGATAATGACGAACGTCTTATTAGTACCTTTGAACATACCCATCCCTCTGATAGCTTAGAGTACCCTCGCACTGCAATAACTTTTAGACCTGACGGCTCTTTAAATGGCTTTCAAAACGGTACTTTTATCTATTGCCCTAATAGCGAAAAAGCAAGCCTTGAGGGGCTTGCTCTTTCTATAAGTCAAACAGGTCGCATACGGATAAAGTCCACAAATAGATGCAAAAATAACTAACCTGAACTCTGGTTAAGAGATTTACTAATATATTGGATAATAGTGATAGCTAGGTTTATTTCCTCTAGCCAGAGACTCACAGTGAAAACAAGGTGGATTTTCGCGTCAATAGCTGGTATTGCAAGTAAATTCAACGCCATTAGCGCTAAAAGCAGCTACTTGAGATGGGTATATAATCCAGAGTAAGGTTTACCTGCATTATCTACCCCAACAATAATTTATATCTGATTTACCTTTGGTCCCTTTAGCCCCTTTTAAGCCTAAGTCATTAATAGACAGCTCAGTACAATCAGCATCCCCTTTCACCGCTCCAGCGATGGGTTTAGCTGTAATTGTAAATTCATTGCTATCAACCACATTAATTGCCAACTCAAAATGCCCGTTTTCAGTTTTACTTTGAATACCTAAGTCGCTAAACGAAGTCGAATAAACTCGGTTATCTACAAAGTATTGCTCTTGCTTGTTTGCCGCATCTAACAGCGCAGATGCTGCTTCTGCGCGTGATGCCCTTTTTACATACTCACTGTAATTCGGCAGTGCAATTGCGGCAATAATGCCAACAATCGCAACTGTGATCATTAACTCAATTAATGTGAATCCTTGTTGTGTCTTGTTCATATACAGCCCTTAATTGTTTATTTCGTCGTTTTCTTCACGCTTATAAATATATGTTTGCTGCGTTTTAAAGCCAAAACCAATGGGCTCTTTATCATTAACCAGCTTGATTGTACCGTCAACCACTTTTAAACCAGGTCCTGTAATTTCTACAGGTTTAAGAGGGTTTTCGGCTTGCTCACCTTTTATTCCAGGGCCAATTAGAAAAAACTGACTTTCTTCGATAACGTCTTCTTCTGGATTATCATCACACTTTCCATCACCGTTCGAATCGGTACAAGAGTTAGTTGCACCAAAATAAAGCTGTGGTGTATCGGGTACGTCATAACTGGTTGCAAATTTGAGCTGATCATACACTTTTGTACCATAATGCAAATGAAACGCATAAAGCGCACCACCGCCCCCACTTAAAGAACATTGATTCTCTACAACGGCATCAGATGCTGGCGTGAAAGAGGTAAAATAAGCAACCCCACCAACAACAGTAGCTGCAGCTAATGACTTTTCACCTTTGGCTAATTCATAGCGCCACCCTTTCTTTTTTGCCAACTCAGCTTCAACAAGATTAAAACCATCTATGTCATCTAGAGTATTACCAAACGGGTCATCGTTCATAATCATTAAGTCGGATGGTTTAATTGCAGCAGGCGCATTGATTTTAAATGAGCGTGTCAGCGTATTTTCATCACGGATCATAAACAATTGATCTTGCTCATTTGTATTCGTTGGTTTTGAACGATTACCACTGCCAATAACAACTGCATCATAAGGAGTATCTAAACGGGTAATAACTTTATCACCGTTGATGGTCGTCTCCGTTACTTTACTAAACAAGGTACGCGCAATCAAAGGTTTATAAAAGAAGCGTCTATCTTGGGTATTTTGATTGCTACCAAGCTCTGCAAGTTTGAAATGGCTGAACTCGCTGCTATCTTCTCCTGGCATATCAATGCGCCAAATATTACCACCGGTATCTGAAGCATAAATTCGGTCAATATAGCCGTCATAATCTGAATCAAGCGTAGTTAAATCAGCGGCAATGCTATGCTTACCTTTAAAACCATTGCTATCTGGGGTTAACGCCCAAACTAAACTGCCAGTTTTTGCTTCAACAATATAAATGCCCCGGCCGCTGGTGTCCTCAGACCTAATTGCGGCGTCTTTATTAATATCGTAACCAGCACCAAATATGAGTAAAGGTTTATTACCAAAAGCTTTAATATAAGCTATTTGCGGTTTTGACCATGTTTGTGCTAATTCCGTAAAGTCGCCTTTGCCGCCTTCAATTGGTTTGCTCCAAAGGCGCTTTGGCTGGTTCGGGTTTGTAATATCTAAGCCGTAATAATTCTTGCCACCACGACGCATACCAGCAAAAGCCCAAACAGCATCTCCTTTACTAGCATCTATAATACCGTCATTTAAACCTTCGCTATTTAAACTCTTATTACTAAAGTAAACACTGATAGGGCCGTCCATACCATATACTTTACTATCCGCTTGTTTATTTCTGAGTGGTTTAATAATGTCAAATAATGCTGAAGGTATAAACGCCCAGCTTTCACTTACAGTCTCACCGGCATCTTTAAACATATGTAAAAATCCAGCATTTGTTCCTATAAGAATTCGTATATCATCATTGCCATAGTCGATGGCAATAGGTTTTGAATGTAATGGGTCGCCAAAAATATCAGAGCGTTGATCTTGTGATGAACCATCTTTATCCTCATCATCAACGTCGACCCCTCTTGCCCAATTCACATCTTGACTAGATAGGGACAACGGGTTATTGGTAACCCCGCTAAGAATGTCACTAACAACCGAAGTATTAAAACTAACAACAGAGCCTTGATTCTCCGTAAATAAATTACGAGCAAGCGGATCTATCGTGCTTAAATAATGATTCACACCACCTTGTGCAACAGCATTACCGTCAGCGGGTTGGCCTGCAGGAAGCCAAAATGTTTTTGCATCTTTTGAAATTAAACCTTCGCTATTAAGAGCAGGCTTGTTAGTTGCGTCAACAATCTGACTACCTGAGACTTTTAACTTTTTGAGGTTGCCACGCCAGCGCGCACCTGTTTCTGGATAAAACATTGCAAAATAAATAGCATCACGGCTTCGAGTTTGATCTACGTTATTACTAGCCACTGATGGCGATGAAAAACTATCGTTTACTTCACGAATACGAGAAATCGTATTTTTGAGTGCGTCTGATAATTGTGCTGCAGTATTTGCATGTAAATACTGTCCACCGCCGTAGTTTGCTGTCTCAGTAAGTAGGTTCTTTCCTGAGTTGCTCATACCCGTACCAAAACCAATAGGAAATACACGTCCAATATCAAGCACATTATTGGTTTTGCTATACAAATCAACTTTTACATCATCTGTACCATGGATAATTTTCGCCAGTGCTGCTAAATAACTATTACTAACAGCAGGTGCATTTTCAGAAAAATAGTCATTATGGAGATTATATATATCATTATTTCTGTTAGAGTCGTTTGTAGGGTCACCGTCCGTCATTAAAATAATGTTGATACTATTATCACAACGTAATGGCTCACCCGCTACAGGGGCAAAGGGTGATTTATAAACTCCTGATGACTCTGCGGTAAAATCTCGATTATTAGTATTACCTCCATAGTAAACGTTTTGGCCTGTTATATATAAATACGCTTCCCACAATGTTTCAGTTAATGGGGTTGATCCGCTGGCAGGTAGCTCATCAACTTTATTTAGCAACGTTGATTTTGCAGCACCAACTCTGGCTAGTACATACCCACCATTACTACCATTAAAGCGCATTAAACCAAATTCGATATCATCATTATCGTTCACTAACTGTGTAATCGCATTTTGTGCAACTCTTAAACGACTATCACTACATGTGGCTTCATAATTGTAGTAACTAGTTCTTTTGTAACATTGCTCATTTCGTTTATAGCTATCTTTACTTTCAAAGCAATCAACCTCGTAATAACTATTACCGCTTCTTTTATAGCAGGCATTGCCATCGTTTACATCCCAGGCCATACTTCCCGAGGTATCAAAAATCATAATAACACGTGGCTTTTCATTAGTTTCCACATTGTGGTTAACATAGAGCTCTATGTCTTCACCATTCGCTGATAAACTAATTAATACACAAAATATAGAAATGAGTACTCTCTTTAACGTAAGTTTCATTTTAAATCCCCTTACTTATGCTAGCCATCTCTTGGGCTACGCCGGTCACAATTGTAAGCTGGTGCTTACTTTTAGAGCCATATTCTATGGTTGTTGAAACTTGTACCATGTTGCATGAGATACCAGCAGTAAAACTAAAACGACGAGGGCATTCTAAATCGAGTACACCATTGTTTAAATTAATCATATTGCTTTTCATATCATCACGTTCAGCCATAACAATACCCTTGTCTGAAACTTCTTCAGGGGTCAAAAAGAACTGATTGGCAGCTCCTTTACTGACTTCGTCAGCAATTATACGCTGCACTTCACCAATTAGTTGGTTTTCTGCAACCTCGCGCTCTTGGGCTGCGTTGGTAATTTTAATATCAATACTACTACTGCTCATTAAAGTAACCGCAATTCCTGTCACTGCTATGACCATAATAAGCGCTGTAATAAGTACAACGCCCTGTTGTTTATTTTTCATCTGCGTTAAATACGCCATAAATTTGCTCCCACGTTATTTAAACGAATAGTCGTCGTGAAAACAGTTCGTCTGAAATTATCTGAAAAAGTGAGAGTGCGACTATTAGCATCTTCCCCTAATACGTACGTTTGGTTCTTAATTTTAAGACCTGGATCAGGCTGCAATGCTCTGATCAATAAAAAAACTTGTACTGTTAAAATGCCTTTACGATTTTCCCAGTCACTGACATTCATATCATTGATGCTTTTGTATGTATCAACACGGCTGTCGCTGGTAGTATCTAGACCAAAAACAAAACGCATATTTTCCACGCCTTCCATTATGGTTTCAGTGTTTATAGACCCTCCCACCAAACGTTTTCGCATTAGTGCAGGTACAGTAAGGCTCTTATTATTTACCGTATAAGTTTGCTCTGAAATATAATAGCTGTGATGACTATACGGCCATACCGTCGCATTGATATTTACGCTAGTAGGGTCAACAATACCTCGCTCAAAGCGTGCATTTTCTTGCTCAGCAATAAAATAATTCTCATCGATTTGTGTTTCATTAACACCTGCGGCATCAACTTCTAGTTGATTACCTTGTAAAAACTTAACCTGTAAAATATCAGTCTCTTTAATTGGGTTTTTTACACAGTTGAGCTCATTCGAACTTGCCGCAGTTTTAGCGTATAAAGATCTAAAGTTACTACTACTTGTTAAATCAGGAAAGCTACCGTTATTGAGACCTTCAAAACAATCACCTGTAGGATTCGACAATGATGATGTGTTTATAACGGTGAAAGAATCATCATAAAATGTTCCCCAAAAACCAACCTGCTCAATATCACGTTGCATAATATTTATAGCTAAGCGACCTGATTCTTGTAACTCACCTATAGTCATTGTGTCTTTGGTGGTTACTTTCATACCGATATAAGTAAACATTACCCCACCCAAAATTAATCCCCCTATAAATAGAGATATCATCATTTCAATGAGTGTAAATCCTGTTTGCTTCATTTTAGCTCCTAACGTATACATAGCTATTAAGCACGACTAAGCGACGTTTTTTATCTGCAACACCACAGCTAATTTTACCTGTGGCCTCACTCGCTTTAAATTCTTGGCGACCCTGCCAAGAAACAATAACCTCTATGTTATATGCTTTCCCCCCAGACCCCCCTACAACTTCAGGGTTAATACACACAGTTGCCCCATCAAGTGATCCGGTATTCTCTCGGGCTCGGATAGCACGTTTCCATTGCTCGATATCTAAACTAGCTATTTGTGCGTTACTACAAGAGCTTGTAAAACATGTTTTAGACGGTTTCTTAGTGGTTTCACTGGTAAACTCTACATCATAATGGGTCGCGAGTTGCGAAGTATCGTTTGCTCGAATACGTTGAATAATATCATTACCAAGCGCAACAGCAGCAGCACGTTGCATTGAATCAAAACTTGCTTGCTTTGCTTTTGCTTGTAAAGCCACCGCACCGAGTAAGCCAAAGCTTAAAATAATGAAAGCAATCAGAACTTCGATGAGAGTAAAGCCCTTTTGAAACTTAAATACAGTCGAGAACATACTTAAACCAAATAATAATTATCTAACAATAAGTGTATGCAATTAAAAATTAGATTCAACTAGAACCATGACTAACGGTTAATTATGTTGATAAGCGGTTAATGGGTAGGTGTATTAAAGTTCGCTTTTTACGCTTTTGAGTGCTCGACGACTTACAGCTAAAAAAGCGCTACAGCCTTGTAGCTCAATAACATGTTGATGGTTTTTAAGCGTATGTAGGGCAATGATTTTGTTTTTATTCACCAAAGTATGTCGATGAATTCTTAATAAATGATGCGGGTATTGCATTTCAAGATGCTTTAAACTGTCCTCAATTAAAGCTTCCCCTTGATCAAACACAACCTTGGTATACTTTTCCTCTGCGTTAAAATAAAAAATACTCTCTATTTCAATACTTCTGATAGTGCCGGCCAGTTGATACGTTACTTTTTCTGTATGTTGCTGTTGCAGGTGTACTCTGTTTAAACGTCCTAGCTGTTGTAATGCATGTTGCAAACTTTTTACTGATATAGGTTTTACTAAATACCCAGCTGCATTTAGTTGCAGTGCATCAAGTGCATGCTCAGGGTGAGCGGTTATAAAAATAATCGCAGGGGGAACCGCCAAGCCATTGAGTTGATTAGCCACTTCGATGCCATTTAAGCCTGGCATGTCAACATCTAAAAACACTAAATCAGGCTGAAGCTCTTCTATTTTCATTAAAGCGTCATTGCCATTATCGGCCTCACCTTGCACATGAATGGATGTATGGCTTTGACCAAGTAAACGCTTTAAGCGTGCTCTTGCTAAGGGTTCATCATCTACAATCAGTACATTCATAACATGTTCTCTGTTTGTTTTGGGATAACCACTTTAACTCTAAATTTATTTTCTTTGTTGGTTATAGTCAATTGCGCCCGACCTTTATAATAAATACTTAAACGAGAACGGATATTATCAATTGCCATACCGTTATGTTCTCTAGTATTAGCCGCTTCAGTAGGCACAGGGTTAGTTACAATCAAGGTTAAATAATGTGTTGTAACATGCAGCTCAATACTAATGGTAGCACCACTTTGGCTGGGCTCTACACCATGACAGACTGCGTTCTCTACCAAAGGTTGTAATGTTAGATATGGAATATAGAGTGTAGGGAGATTTTCTGGTAATAACCACTCAACCTGTAAACGCTCTGCAAAACGCCATGATTCGAGAGCAATATATTGTTTAGTTAATATTATTTCATCACTGAGTAATACACTTTGCCCTGAACGCATTGCAGCTTGCGAAAGCGCTGCTAATGCCAAAATAGCATGCTCAGCAGCTTCAACGTCATGATGCGTTAATTCTGCTGCCGTATTCAAACTATTATATAAAAAGTGGGGTCTGATACGCGCTTGCAAGGCATCAAGCTCTGCTCGAGAGAGTGCTTTGGCTTGCTGTTCTTTTTCAAAATGAATAAGCAAAAATTGTACAAAAAGTAAGGTAAGCAAAAATACAATAATGCAATTACGTAACACAAAAAACGTAAGTTGTTTTTCGTTTTCTATATCAAAAGCAATATGAGAAAAAACCAGACTAAATAAAGCAGTACTCAAACTATATACAGCAATAAAAAAACTAAGCTGAATAAACTGAGGTTGTTTTGCAAGAAATCGCCGGCAAATGTATAAAAAAGAGGTACTGACCAATACAGTTACATGAAGAAATAAACTAATCCCCCCCAAGTCCAGCCATATATCACTGCCAGCGTTAGGAGCAAAAGCTAATATAATAGCCACAACTTGTGTTACTACGAGGGATGCAAGCACACCACGCTCGTTAAAAAGGGCTGAAAAAAGTAGTGCATCTGGTGTCAGTTGCTTACTCATTCGGCCCTCCTTTTATCTATTAATAGACTAACGCAGCTCTACTGGTACAGCAAAAACGATGTTTTCTTCTTCACCTGGGTTCTCGGTTACTTGCGTGCCACCAAGCTCTTTTAAGCGAGTAATGACTTGCTGAACTAATACCTCAGGAGCTGAAGCACCGGCAGTCACACCTACACTATTGATACCATCAAACCATGATGCTTCAACATTACTAGCATCATCAATTAAATAGGCTTGCGTCCCCATCTTATCTGCCAGCTCTCGTAAGCGATTAGAGTTGGAGCTATTTTTAGCACCCACAACTAATAACACATCTACTTTATCAGCTAAATCACGAACCGCATCTTGACGGTTTTGCGTTGCATAACAAATATCATCTTTACGTGGGCCATCGATTGCAGGAAATTTACTACGTAAAGCATCAATCACATCGGCAGTATCATCTACAGATAGAGTTGTTTGGCTGCAGTAAAAAAGATTATCCGCATTTTTTACATCAAGCTTTAATACATCATCAACCGTTTCAACAAGGTAAATTCCACCTTGCTCGTTATCGTATTGACCCATGGTACCCTCAACCTCAGGGTGTCCGTGGTGACCAATTAAGATGCATTCAATACCTTTTTTACTAGCACGCGTTACTTCCATATGCACCTTAGTCACTAACGGACAGGTTGCATCAAATACTTTTAACTCTCTGCGTTTAGCCTCTGAGCGAACAGCCTGAGATACACCATGAGCGCTAAAAATAACAATGCTGTCATCTGGAACCTGATCTAGTTCTTCGACAAACACGGCGCCGCGATTTTTTAAACCATCGACTACATAACGGTTATGCACCACTTCGTGTCTTACATAGATTGGTTTTTCAAAAATATCTAAAGCGCGCTCAACAATACTAATTGCGCGGTCAACACCGGCGCAAAAGCCTCGTGGATTAGCTAGTAATATTTCCATTAACCTTGTACCTCAATAATATCAACCTCAAACGTTAAACGTTGACCCGCTAAAGGGTGGTTAAAATCGATAGTGACAGACTCACCTTGCACTTCACGAACCAGGCCTGGAAGCTCAGTACCATCAGGTTGAGTAAAGGCAATAATCGCCCCTACTTTAGCCGGTGTTTCTGCACCAAACTTACTACGATCTACATAATAAATATTATCTGGATTAGGTTGACCAAAGGCATCTTCAGGCTCAAGTTCAAATGTTTTGCTTTCACCCGCAGTTAGGCCAAGCAAACATTTTTCAAAGTTAGCGGTTAAGCTGCCATCACCCATAGTGAGCTTAGCAGGTTTGTTATGTACTTTTGTTGAGTCAGCGGCAGAGCCATCTTCTAGTTTAATAGAAAAATGAAAAATAACGTCTGAGTTTTCACCAATTACAGCTTGGCTCATGCTTTATGCTCCTTTGGTTCTTCGCCTGTAAAGGCGTCAAATAGTAATAATGCAGCGCCTATACAAATAGCGCAGTCTGCAATATTAAATACGGGGAAATGTGAGTCTTCGTAAAACACATGTAAAAAGTCAATAACGTATCCATAAGCAACACGGTCGTATAAGTTGCCGATAGCACCCGCTAACACTAACGAATATGCACTGCACAATACTTTATTAGATGCAGGAAGGCGCTTTAACCACCATACCAACAAACAACTAATTGCGATTGCTATTACACTTAAAAACCAACGTTGCCAGCCACCCGCTTCGCTTAAAAAGCTGTAAGCTGCACCGTAATTATGTACATAAGTGATACTAAAAACAGGCAGTAGATTAATTGACTCACCATAGGCCATGGTGTTTACAACCAGTGTTTTACTGGCAAAGTCTATTACTAGTAGTAATAGACTCAACCAAAGCCACACTAAACCACTTTTTTGGGCTAGTTTGCTCACTAAAAACAACTCCTAAGCGAATTGACGCTTTTCACCTTCACCGTCAACGTTACTAACACAACGACCACAGATTTCAGGGTGCGCAGGTTCAATACCTACATCTTCACTATAATGCCAACAGCGCTCACACTTTTTAGCATCAGTTGCTGATACGCTAATGTATAAACCTTCAATTTCGGTTGCTTGTGAGTCTGCTGGCTGGCTATCAACCTCAGTAACATTTACAGCTGAAGTGAGTAACACAAAGCGCAGTTCATCGCCCAATGCCGCCAGCTTAGCTGCAAGTTCTTTGCTTGCAAACAAGTTAACCGTTGCTTGTAATGTAGCGCCAATCACTTCTTCTTTACGTGCAGCTTCTAGCAGACGGTTTACTTCGTCACGCACATTTAAAATAGCTTGCCAATCTTCATTACTAAACTTGGTCGTAGTTGGCGCTTGTAAGCCCTCATACCAAGTTGAAGTAAATACATAGTCACTGCGCTCGCCTGGAAGTGCTTCCCAAATTTCTTGTGCTGTAAAGCTCATGATTGGTGCCATCCAACGCGTCATTGCTTCAGCAATGTGGTACAGCGCGGTTTGACAAGAACGACGTGCATGACTGTCGCTTTTTGCCGTGTACTGACGATCTTTTATAACGTCTAAGTAGAACGAACCAAGCTCACCGGTACAGAAGTTCATTAGCTTTTGCGTTACTAATAGCATTTGGTAGCTATCGTACGCTGCTAAAATGTCATCTTGTAACTGTGCTGCGCGCCCTACAATCCACTTATCAAGCTCAACCATATCATCAACAGCAACTTGATCCGTTTTTGGATCAAAACCACTAAGGTTAGCAAGTAAGTAACGGCTGGTGTTACGAATACGACGGTAGCGATCTGCTGAACGTTTGAATATTTCATCTGATACCGTCATTTCTGCCGTGTAATCAGTTGATGCTACCCATAAGCGTAAAATATCAGCGCCTAGTTTATTCATCACATTTTGTGGTGAAATAACATTACCTAATGACTTAGACATTTTGCGGCCGTTTTCATCAACCGTAAAGCCATGCGTTAGCACTTGCTTGTAAGGTGCATGACCATTTATTGCCACTGAGGTCATCATTGATGACATAAACCAACCACGGTGTTGATCTGAACCCTCTAGGTATAAATCAGCAGGACCGGTTAAATCTTCACGCGCATCAACAACACAGGCATGAGTTACACCTGAATCAAACCACACATCGAGTGTGTCTTGCACTTTCATGTATTGTTGTGCGTCTTCTTCACCTAGTAAAGTAGCTGAGTCTAAGTCATACCATGCTTGAATGCCTGACTTTTCAACTAGCGCCGCGGCTTGTTCAATCAGCTCTTGAGTATTTGGGTGTAATGCACCCGTGTCTTTATCAACAAACAACGCAATAGGTACACCCCAGGTACGTTGACGTGAAATACACCAATCAGGGCGGCCTTCAACCATGTTGGCAATACGGCTTTCGCCCCATTCAGGTAACCACTGAGTATTTTTAATTTCAGCCAGTGAATCTTGGCGCAAGTTAGCCTGATCCATGCTAACAAACCATTGTGGTGTGGCACGGAAAATAATAGGTGTTTTATGGCGCCAGCAATGTGGGTAGCTGTGCGTTAATGCATGATGATGCATTAGGGCATTATTTTCTTTTAATACCTCAATTACACTCGCATTGGCTTTAAACACATGTTGACCGGCAAATAATTCAGTATCAGGTAAGTACACACCGTTTGCGCCAACAGGGTTAGCTACTTCAAGATTGTACTCAAGACCTGCCACGAAATCTTCTTGACCATGACCTGGTGCAGTATGCACGATACCCGTACCAGAATCTGTTGTTACGTGCTCAGCAACAATAACAGGAACATTAAAGTCATAAAAAGGATGTGCTACGGTTAAGTTTTCAAGTGCTGCGCCTTTAACATAGCCAAGGATATGGAAATGGTTAAAACCAAAACGATCCATCGCATCTTTAACCAGCTCAGAACCTATAATAAGACGTTGCTGAACGCCTTCATCTTCTACTTGTACTAGCGCGTATTCTAAATCAGCATGCACAGCTACCGCACGGTTTGCTGGCAAAGTCCATGGTGTCGTAGTCCAAATAACGGTTCCTACGCTACCTGTTCCTGTATGGCCAGCCGCTAAATCAAACGCATTAACCACCGCATCTTGATCTGTAAAAGTAAAACGTACATCAATAGCTGGAGATTGTTTATCTTGGTATTCAACTTCTGCCTCAGCTAATGCTGAACCACAATCTGTACACCAATGCACAGGCTTAGCACCTTTATGTAAGTGACCATTTTTTATAATGCGGCCTAGTACACGAATGGCATTAGCTTCAAAGTCAAAGTTCATGGTTAGGTAAGGTTTATCCCAATCACCAAAAACGCCTAAACGTTTAAAGTCTACTTTTTGGCCTTCCACTTGCTTTTTAGCATAGGCACGACATTTCTCACGAAACTCTGCCGCAGTTACCTTAACACCGGGTTTACCGACTTTTTTCTCAACCATTAACTCGATTGGTAAACCATGACAGTCCCAGCCTGGTACGTATGGCGCATCAAAGTCTGATAAAGTTTTAGACTTAACAATAATATCTTTTAATATTTTATTTACTGAGTGGCCTAAATGGATATCGCCGTTTGCATACGGAGGGCCGTCATGCAAAATGAAAGTTTTTTTACCTTTCTTCGCGCTGCGAATTTGACCGTATAGGTCGTCTTCATACCATGCTTTAAGCATTTTTGGTTCACGTTGTGCCAAATTGCCACGCATTGGAAACATTGTTTCCGGTAAATTCAAAGTATGTTTGTAGTCGCTCATTAATCCTACTTTCCGTTTCTATCGGCTACCTAATTTAAACCAAAACACTGCTTAGCGGCGGCAACATCGGTTGCTATTTGTGCCGTCAGTTGTGTTAATGTCTCGAATTTTTTCTCATTGCGGAGTTTTTCAATTAACTCCACATGCATAAATTGTCCATAAATATCTTGTGCAAAATCAAAAAGGTGAACTTCTAATAAGGCACGAGTTCCATTAAACGTGGGTTTGTTTCCAATGTTAGCCACCCCAAAAACTTGCTTTCCTGCGATCATCACTTGAACCGCAAATACACCATTGACCGGACAAACTTGACGTTTTAGTGCAATATTTGCCGTTCTAAAACCCAGTTCGCGGCCTTTTTTCCAGCCATGAATAACACGTCCAGATATTGCATAATTATGCCCAAGCATAACTTTTGCACTAACTAAGTCACCTTCAGCAAGCGCTTCTCGTATCAAGGTACTGCTTACTCTAGCATTTAATTGCCTAAAGCTGGCAGTGCTTTTAACACTCATTCCCACTTGGGTGCCCATAGTTGCCAATAGACTAAAGTTACCTTGGCGCTGTTTACCAAACCTAAAATCATCACCAACCGTTAATGCTTTAACGCCCAGCTTTTTAATTAAAATATCGCTAACAAACTGCTCAGCATGCATGTTTGCAAAAGCCTGATTAAAGCTAATACAAATAACGCGTTCAATTCCTAAGTTACTCAATAGGCGAAGTTTATCACGCAGTCGAGTCAGCCTAGCCGGAGCGTTACTCTTTGCAAAAAACTCCTGTGGCTGAGGCTCAAATAACATTACAGTGCTGGGTAAATTATTTTCTTTTGCATCAGCTAAAAGCCCTTTTAATACGGCAGCATGACCCAAATGAACACCATCAAAATTACCAATGGTCAGCACACAACCAAAGTGTTGTGGGCGTATATTGTGTATACCTCTAATTAACTCCATGCCACCTAATGCCTTTTTCAGCGAGCGATAAAATGCGACCTCGGGCCGCAGAGTGTCCGATTATAATCTTTTTTTTAATTTGATTCAGTAATTGCTACACTTTTTATCGTATTTAGTCTAACACCCATCAAAAACAACATAAAAAAGTAACTAACAATCGCAATAATTAATAACACAACCAATAACATAACTTGTTCGCTAAAGTGCCAACTAACCCAGTCATATTGCCTACTAGTAAACCAAACCAATGCGCCCATTGTTATACTTGCCAACAAACACTTCAAAGTGAAGTAGCCACTCATGCTGGAAAACTGATAAACATTCTCTTTTTTAAGCTGTCGATACAGTAAGTAGGCATTACAACTTGCCGACATTGAGGTTGCCAGTGCCAAACCTAAATAGCCAATAAATGGTGCCAGCATAATATTAAACACCATATTTAGTACCAAAGTAATAATACCAATGCGTACCGGTGTTTTAGTATCTTGGCGAGAATAAAACCCAGGCGCGAGGACTTTAATTAACATAAAACTGACTAATCCCACTGAGTAGGCAACCACCCCTAAGCTCACCGCCTTAACATGATCGATGCCCGCTTCTTTGAAAGCGCCATGATCAAACAGCACGGTAATAATAAGTGGGCTTATAATCATCAATCCTATCATTGCTGGAAGCCCTAAAAAAATCACAAACCTCACTCCCCAATCTAGGGTATGTTGAAAGTCGCTACTTTTTTTACTGCTGTGTAATTTTGACAGCGCAGGTAAAATAACCGTCGCAATACCAATGCCAAATAAACCAAGTGGGAATTCAATCAGTCTATCTGAGTAATACAGCCAAGCGATAGAGCCTGTCATCAATAATGAAGCTATTACCGTATCGAGTAATAAGTTAATTTGACTAATTGATACACCAAATAAGGCTGGGAGCATTAACTTGCGTACTTTTTTCACATTTTCATCTTGCCAACCCCAGCGCGGGCGCGCTAGCATTTTTGCTTTATACAAAAACGGCAGTTGAAATAATAGCTGTACCACGCCTCCTAAAAACACGCCAACAGCTAACGCATAAGCGCCTACAGAAAACTGATCATGTAGTAAAATGGCACAACTAATAATGGATACATTGAGTAAAACCGGGGTAAAAGCCGCAACGGCAAAACGATTATAAACGTTCATCACCGCGCCACTGAGCGCCACAAGGCTTACAAAAAACAAATAAGGAAAAGTCAGTTTTAATAGCGAACTGGCAAGCTCAAACTTTTCTGCGTCAGGGCCACCTTGCCACCAATCAATAAACCAACCAGTGCCGAATAAAGCAGCAATAACAGGTGACGCTATCACACCAAAGAGCGTCACTATCAGTAAAATAGTGCCTAACGTGCCGGCGGCTTGGGCAACAAATATTCTGACCTTCTCATCGCCTTGCTGCTGTTTAATTTCACTTAATACCGGTACAAATGCTTGCGCAAAAGCCCCTTCGGCAAATAAACGGCGTAAAAAATTAGGAATACGGTTAGCAAATAAAAATACATCGGCCGCAGCGCCTGCGCCCAACAAGTTAGCTACGACGGCATCTCGTACTAGCCCTAAAATACGCGAGATCATTGTCATTGCACTTACAATCATCCCAGAACGAAACAAACCTTTTGACACTATGAATCCATATTAAAAATCAGCAATTAAGTTAATTATGCCATAGTCTTTTTTATAAATCGCTTTAAAGCACTAGGCTGGAACCCCTTGCTTTGTTACAATAGCGCTATTAACTGCTAAAGCGGCAAATTGATGTTCGTTATAAGGAGCAGTTTTTCTTGGATTGTTAAAATTAAATTGACATTCATGATAAAAACAGGCATATTCCACGGCCTTTAATTTAAGCTTTATTTAAGATTGTTAGGAGCAAACCTTGGCTAACATCAAGTCTGCAAAAAAACGCGCTATCACAAGCGAAAAAAACCGTCAGCACAACGCAAGCCGTCGTTCAATGATGCGTACTTACTTCAAAAAAGTAATCGTAGCTATTGAAGCTGGCGATAAAGAAGCTGCACAGCAAGCTTTTTCTGTTGCTACACCTATCCTAGACCGTTACGCAACTAAGGGTCTAATCCACAAAAACAAAGCTGCTCGTCATAAGAGCCGTTTAGCTGCTAAAATTAAAGCGCTATAATTTGTTTTTGCAAGATTAAAAAAACCGGCTTTTGCCGGTTTTTTTTTGCCCAAAATAAATGCGCCTATTAAACGTTATCAAGCTCTGGGTAAAACTTTTTCAACATCGCCGCAATTTTCTTTGGAGAAAATGGCTTAACTACAAATCCTTTAGCCCCTCTATCTATCGCATCCTTCACATTTTCTACGCCTGAATGAGCCGACACCATCACCACGTTTGTCTCTGGTGATAACTCATTAATTTGCGCAATAAGCTCTTTACCGTCGCCATCAGGTAGCTCTATATCTAAAAATATAATATTAAAATTGGCTGCACGACACTCGCTAATGCACTGCGCGGCCGTTGACGCCTCTTTTACATTCTCTATCCCTAAATGCATCAATGTTTGACTGAGAAAGCTACGCACCGTGCTAACATCATCAACTATTAAAATAGATAGCTGCGTATTCATATATAATCCTTATAGGCTAAAGCCATGTCTGCGAAATTGGTGATTTGCTTAAAATACAAATATTTACTTTATTATAGAGAGGTAAGCTAAAAAGGCCAGATTTGCTTTATGTCGAAAACCACAAAAAAGAGTCGCCGCAAAAAAAATAAAACGATTACTGTTAAACCTACACCCACTAATAAGCTTGCAAACCTTGGCTCACAATTAAAGCCGCAATCAAAGAACACTAAGCGTGGTATCAAGCTGACCCTGTTTTTTATTTTCACGATATTATTACTTATACTTGTTTTAATACCAAAGCCAAGCTTACTTACTTATAAAAAATCATCTATGGTAAGCCAAAGTGTGTATTGGCCAGGGTTGTTTTCAAGCGAACCAAAACTACTGGACTCAACCCTCCACCCGCGACTGGATAAGGAGCATAGAACCCTTTACCTATGTATTGATTTACAGCAACCGCAAAGCTGCCAAAAATATCGAATTATTGCTGAGGAAGGAATATTTTCAGTATTGCTTACTTACTTTTAACATTAAAAAAACTAATCTGAAAATTTAAAATTACTTGGTTGAAAGCTGTGCAAAAGATCAACATAATGGCGCTCCTTTTTTCAACAACTGAACTATTGAAACGACCATGCTAAACGAGCTAGATTGGCTTTTAAATACATTACTACTTGCACTAGGTTTAGGTGCATTCTTTATTAACCAACTGACACTGCTTCGCGTTGCTGCGATTAGTGCTTGTGGTTTGTTATTCCTATCATTTAGCTTAGATCTTATGTCGTCGAGTATTATTTCAAATATGAGTTTAGTTTTGATCAACACATTTTACTTGTTCAAAGTTTATACATTTGGGCAATTTACTGTATCTCAACACTAATTACTTCCCCTTAGAATATTTTATAGCCCAGTTTTTCTGGGCTTTTTTTATCCCACAGCTTTAAAAATCTTGGGTCTTAGTTTGAACTAAGTTAAAATTTATCTCGTATTAGGGTCTGTTGACCTTTCAAGGTTAAATTTGCAGCAGTCTGTTTGGTATTTAGGCAAGGCAGAGCCTATGTGGTGTGGTTATTCCCCATAAATAGGCGATAACGCAGCATCAATGCCAAACAGGCGCTGCCCGAAGGGTTCTGCCTAGGGGCGATTTACTCTTTGTTGCTCGGTTTTTACTTAGCCCACTAGGTTACAAACCTCGCGCCGCGATTAAACCGCCCCTAGTTTGAACAAATTTCAATCCGCAAAGGTCAACAGACCCTTGCCTAATTTGAGATAAGCCCATGCCGTTGTCAGATTTCGATTTATTCTTATCCTCTATGGAAGATGTTACCCCTATCAATCACGACACCGTGACATTACCATCTAAAAGCCATAAAACGGTTATCGCACAGCAAGAAAAAAACAAAGCTGCACAATTAAACTTAAACAGTGAACAATTTAATCCGTTAGATGAACCACTTGAATTGCTCGACCCACTCGCCATATTAAGCTTTAAACGAGATGGCGTGCAAAGCCCGGTTTTTAAAAACGTAAGACTAGCTAAATATCAGCTCGATGCGACATTAGATTTACACGGGCAACTTTTAAAAAATGCCCATGATTCGTTGCAGGCCTTTATTAAAGATTGCCACCAGCGCAATATAAGAATGGTTCTTGTTCGTCATGGAATAGGAATTAAAAATAAAGCCAAACCGGGTATTTTAAAAAGTTACGTAAACCAGTGGTTGCAAACTATTCCCTGTGTTTTAGCATTTCATACTGCACTCAGGCAGCATGGAGGAAGTGGTGCGACGTATGTCTTACTGAAGAAGAGTGATGATAAGAAGCATCAAAACCGAGAAATCCACAGCAAGCGTAGCTAATTCCTACTGTGGTAATAAGAGTTAGTTGAGCAGCACTGTCGCATTGGCTTGGTTAAACCAAGCAGATATTCCTAATATAATGATAGATACAACCACAATGCTGATTTTTGCGCCCCCTTGACTGGGTTTCATAATTCATCCTATTTATTATTATTGTTAGAACGGCTTTTAACAATAATAAAAATTACAAATGTTAACAAGCTGTTTCTGTTAAAAGTTAAACAAATTTTAATGCTTTAAAGTCAAACAACTCTAAACTAATAACCTTGCTGCTTATTAATGCAATTAATTAATGGCTGTCTCGCTTTTAAGCGCAAAATATTATCTGCTATTTGTTCAACAACACTATCTAGATCTGACAACGCAGCACAATGCGGCGTTAAAGTAATATTTGGGTGCTGCCAATAAGGGTGTTCGCTTGGTAGTGGCTCACTGGCAAATACATCAAGCGTTGCTGCTCGTAAACGTGCGTTGTTGAGCGCATCGAGCAAATCAGCTTCAACAACATGCTCACCTCGGGCCACATTAATTAACACGGCGTGCTCAGGAAGTTGCTTAAGCAACTGTTGATTAATAATACCTTTGGTATTGCTAGTAAGTGGCAATAGACAGATTAAATAATCTGTATTCACTAACATATCATTTAGTCCCTGATCACCATGGTAGAGTGTTGCTATGGTTGATGTTTTAGGGCTTCGGCTCCAAGCATTAACTTTAAAACCATTATTAGTCAACCTGTAGGCACAAGCTTGGCCTAATTCGCCAAACCCTAAAATACTCACTTGATTATGCTTATGCGCTCTTTTGGGCTTCCATTCACTTTGCTGTTGTTTTAAGAAATATTCTTTTAATCGCAATTTTTGCGCTAATACATGGGTAAGAACATATTCAGCCATGTCGTTGGCTAACTGTTTATCGACAATGCGCACTACTTCAACATGTGCAGGTAGTAAACTTAAATCGATACTATCAACCCCAGCACCAAACGATGACACCGCTTTCAAATTTATCAACTTTGGCCATAAAGACGCGGGTGCATTCCAAGCCAGTACAAATTCCACACTTGCAAAATCTTGGCAATCATCAAGCTGCTCAATTTGAATATTGGGTAATTGTGATTGCATTTTTGCAATTAATTTTGTGTTATCTCGACCGGTAATCGCGACTAAAACTGACATGATGATTCCTTAAAAAGTAACCGTAAATAGTAGTACTGGTATGGTTTAATTCAATAGTAAGTAAACGGTTTTAAAAAGTCACACAACTGACCGCGTATTGTCATATCCGCACTCTAAGCTAAACATATTGGCCTTAGCCTAGTATAAAAAGAGGTGCGTATGATCAGTGTAGATAAAGTAATAGCAACCAATTTACCACAGTTAACTAACTCATTTAAAATAAAAAAACTGGTAAAAAAAAGTCTTAGCTACTTATTACATGAACAAGAATTTACAAACTTTGCAACTGCCTATCCCCACCTTCAAGGAATAGAATTTGTAGAGCAAGTACTTGATGAACTTGATTTTGAAACTCGTTATAAAGCTAAGCAAATAGAAAATATTCCCAGTGAAGGAAAAATTGTCATTATTGCAAACCACCCTATCGGCTCCTTAGATGCGCTTGCATTAATTAATGTGTTATCAACGGTAAGAGCCGATTTAAAAGTGGTGGCTAACCGTATGTTAATGACCGTTGACGCCATGCATTCGTTATTACTACCCGTTGATAACCTATCAGGGCAAAGTAAAAAACAAGAGCTGAGTAATATCCACCAGCACTTAAAAAATGAAGGAGCGTTACTTATTTTCCCTGCCGGTGAAGTTTCTCGACTTCGTCCTACGGGTATAAAAGACTGCAAATGGAACAGTGGCTTTTTACGCATTGCAAAAAAGGCTAACAGCCCTATTTTGCCTATCTATATTAAAGCCAGAAATAGCCCGCTGTTTTACGGCGCATCAATGCTTTATAAACCACTGGCTAGCTTGTTACTGGTAAAAGAAATGTTTAAGCAACGTCAAAAATCACTCGAGTTTGAAATTGGCGCTTCCATTGCTCCTGAGTCTTATTTAATCCCAGACTTAAAAGACAAAGAAGTGGTTGAGCTAATCCGTAAGCAACTATACCGTTTAACCACAAAAAAAACGCTACCATTAAAAACTCATGCTCCAATTGCCTCTCCTGAATGTAAAAAAGAATTAAAAAAAGCCATAGAATGCTGCGAACATTTAGGTAAAACCAGTGATGGCATGGTGATTTATTTGTACCAATACCAAGGAAGCTCTCCCTTATTTCGTGAACTGGGCCGCTTACGAGAAATCGCTTTTCGGGCTGTAGGTGAAGGTAGTGGAAACCGCCGAGACATAGATAAATACGATATGCACTATCAGCACTTAGTATTGTGGGATGAACATGCACTAGAGTTGGTGGGTGCTTACCGATTAGCTTGTGCACAGGATGTGATTGAACAACACTCACAAAGTGGGCTTTATACCGATAGCCTATTTAATTATACACAAGATATGAATCCTTATTTTAAACAAGGCATAGAGCTAGGCCGAAGCTTTGTACAACCTAAATATTGGGGCAGAAAAAGTCTCGACTACTTATGGTATGGTATTGGCGCTTTTATAAATCGCTACCCTCAATACCGTTACTTATTTGGTGCGGTGAGTGTGTCAAACGCACTACCTGAGCAGGCAAAGTCTTTATTAGTGCATTATTATCAGCACTATTATGGCTGTGAAAAATCACTCGCAACGCCTAACAATGCTTTTCGTCACACACCTGATCAGCAAACTCAGTGCACTAACTTGTTCGAGGGTAATAATATAAAAGAAGATTTTGTAGAGCTTAAACACATACTCGCTAACATGGGCACGCATGTACCCACACTATTTAAACAATATACAGAGCTATGCGAACCAAATGGTGTTAAATTTTTAAGCTTTAGTATTGATCCACAATTCAATAATTGTATTGATGGCCTAGTATTGGTTGATCTTGAAAAAGTAAAACCAAGCAAAGCAAAGCGCTACTTGGGTACTGATAAATCAGCATCAGCAAGTTAAAGCGTTAACCCTTAATCGAATAACTATTAAAGCGGCATTAAGCGGCGCTTTAATAGTTATTAATACTTCAAGGCTGAGTAAAAATACCATCGAGTAATTGCGTATAAATCTTTTCTATTTCTAACAAGTCGCAAATCGGTACATGTTCATTAACCTGATGAATACTATGGTTTCGTACCCCACACTCTATGACTTGTGTTTTTTGCTGTGCAAAAAATCGTCCGTCCGACGTCCCACCACTGGTGCTTAATAAAGGATAATTCCCCGTCACTTTAAAAATTGCCAGCTCTAACTGAGCGAGTAAGCAACTCTCAATCTTATGGCTTGTATAATAGGGTTCACATGGACGCTCCCACTGTATAACCAAATGCTCGCTGAAATCCTTCAGTGCAGCAAACACACGTTGCTTAACATGTTTACTTTTATACCCATGGCTATAGCGAATATTAAAAGTAATATCACACTGAGCTGGCACGAGGTTATCTAGCACATTATCAATATTAATACCGGTGACTTGCAGCGTTGTTTTTGAACTAAGTTCATCTAAAGGCCAGTCTATTTTTGTGAGCCTGTTAACCACTTCAGCACTGATGTGCGCAGCATTAATGGTATTCTCAGGATAGGCTACATGCCCAGCCTTTCCTTGAATAGCTAATCTCGCAGATAAGGCTCCACGTCGACCATTTTTTATAGTGTCACCTACCTGCAGGTGGCTGGTTGGCTCACCAACAATACAGCCATCAAGTACAACGCCCTGTTGTGCTAATCGCTTGGCAATCAACACAGAGCCATGCTCCGCCTCACCTTCTTCATCTGAGGTGATCAGCCAAAATAATGTTCCCTGCTTTTGCTGCGCGCTGTTTATTAACGTCTGCGTTGCACTAAGCATCGCGGCAATGCCTCCTTTCATATCGGCGGCACCACGCCCATAAATTGCATCGTTAATTATGTGTCCACCAAACGGATCGGCTAACCAGCCACCTTGCGTTGCGGGTACCACATCAATATGCCCAGAAAATGCCACCACGGGGCCTGCCCCAAAGGTTATTTTTGCAATTAAGTTTGTCACATTATTAGAACTAAATTGCTCTGTACTAAAGCCTAACTCAGTAAGGTAGTTCGCAAGCCACTCAATGCCACCAGCTGGATTAGGAGTAATCGATTTAAATCTGATCAGAGTTTGTAAGTGACTCACTGTTTTTAACTGTGCAATAGTTAAGTACGGCGCTTGTGCTTTTGTATTGATAGCTTTTGTCATAATAAACACACCTCGTTTTAGCAGTGTATTTATTACAACGACTTTTTATGACCGCATTATGAATTTACTAGCTAACGTGCGCCCTCTTCTATTAATGTTTCTCGTGTAACCTGTACTATGTGCTTATCTTCTTTAGTTAACTTGGTTTTTTTCCAAGAGCCACGCATAAACCATGCAAATGCTATCAATGCGATGGTTATGTTAGTAATTGCAAAAGAATACCAAATGCCTTGATCGCCAAGCTCAGTATGATTAGAAAGAATATAAGCGGCAGGGAACTGCACTACACATTGTGATAATAACGCGATAACCATTGCATTGAGCATATTACCTGAGGCACGAAAAGCAGCAACAATACAAAGTTGCACCCCTATTCCACCCCAACTTAAGCACATTACTTGAATAAACTGCGCCCCATTAGTAATAACGTCATTATCGTCAGGAATAAAAAATGCAACTAATGAATCTGCATATAAATATGCAATGGCGCCAACACATGAGAGCCCTAACAAGCCCCATACACTAGCAAGTTTAGTGATCTGCTCAGCCCGCTTGATATTACCAGCCCCCATATTTTGCCCAACCAAGGTTGATACCGCCATTGATAAGCCCATAGCGGGGATCATTACCATTTGCAAAATATTAGAGCCAACACCATAAGCAGCAATTGTCGTAGTACCAAAGCTGGCAACTAGAAATGACATGATGATCAAACCAAATGCACGTGTCGATAATTCAATAGAGCCAGGCGCTCCCAAGAAAAAAGCGCGCTTAATATAGTGCCAGTCGGGGTAAAAGCTTTTAAGCTGTAATTGAATACCATGTCGACCACGTAAAAATATAATGATGCCCGCAAGCGCCGCTAAGCTCTGTGTAACCAATGTTGCTAGCGCAGCGCCCATCACACCAAGCCCCTCAAAACGACCATAGCCAAATATGAATAACGGATCGAGTATAAAATTAAGTAACACGGTTGTGCTGACTATAATTAACGGCACCTTCGTTTGCCCTATACCCCGCATCAGCGATTGAAACATGGCATAAATAAACACAAAAATAACGCCAATAAAAGATACATGCATAAACTTAAGTGCATCACTATATACGGCTGCTTCAACCCCCAGTAAGGTTAAAAAATAAGGTGATAATGCATAGCCTAGTAACCCAAGTAATAGTGCAACTAATGTCACCATTAACACCGTTTGCGCGGCAACATGGTTGACCTTATCTTGTTGTCCCGCCCCCATGTATTGGGCCGATAAAATCGCCCCAGCCATAGCAAATCCTGAACCTATCGCAATAACTAAAAATGTGACAGGCATACTAATCGATACAGCAGCCACTTGCGCAGCCCCTAACCGGCCAACCCAAAAAGCATCTGTAAGCTGATAAGCAGACTGCAAAATATTAATGAGGACAATAGGAATGCCTAATTTTAATAGCGCTTTGGCAATAGAGCCTTGAAGAAATAGTTGACCAGAGGGAGTCATGAGGCCGCTTACTTTTATTAAACCGTGAACATAGCCTTAGTTTAACAAAACTAGCTGATTATATTCTGAATACTTCGTTTACGGCCGGTATTTAAGTGATCAGTCAATAATTTTTGAGCACTAAGTAAGTAAAAGTTTAATCTAAATCAATAAATAGAGGCTCTTTACTTATACGCTTTTGAAACTTTGATCTAGAACAGGTTTTTATTTTTAAACTCGAGCGATAATAGCCTCAATCAACAAATAGTCACACAGTAGTTCACGGAGAACAACATGAAAACTAAACTAAGCATTGCAATACTTACTTCTTTACTAGCTCTTTCTCCTGCAGCACACGCTAACTTTAGCGTTAATGTTGGCGCAATTAATGTTAACCCTGATAACGATGGCTCAAAGATTAACGAAGCACCTACTCTTGGTTTAAAAGGTGATTCAAATACTCAGTTAGGTATTACTGTAGATTATGCATTTAACGACCAATGGGTGTTAGAGCTTATTGCAGCAACGCCATTCTCTCATGATGTAGAAGGTACAGGCGGTTTAGCTGGTAATAAAATTGCCGACATTAAACATTTACCACCATCACTGGTTGCACAATACCACTTTTTAGACAGCAGCTACGCACTTCGTCCATTTGTTGGTGTAGGAATTAACTACACGACGTTCTTTGACGAGCAGCCTTCTGCAGCACTTAAAGCAACTTTAAATACTGACGACGTGGAAGTAAAACTAGATGATTCATTTGGTTTTGTTGCTCAAGTAGGTGCTAACTACAAGATTGATGAGAAATGGGGCCTACACGCTATGGTATCTATCATGGATATTGATACTGATGCGACTGTATATGCTAATGGCGCAAAAGCATTAACTTCAACCGTGTCACTTGACCCTGTTGTAGCTATGTTTGGTCTTAAATACTCGTTTTAATAACGATTATGTGTGTGTTAAAAAGGCCGTAAGGCCTTTTTTTTTGCGTGTAATTAACGAGGTAAGTTATTTACTTTTTTTTGCTCAAGCATTTCTTTCCAATGAATTATTTCTGCCGGTAAAATAGGTGCTACGCCTTCAAAACCAGCAACCTCCAGCATATGCTCAACGCTTACCACCCCTTTTTTACTTTTAAATACGCCACGTACATAGGCAATTGCATGTAAGCCACGCTCTGAATGAAATTTTTGTTCAATATAAAAGTATTTATGATCCCAGCCGACTAAACGGGTACTAATGGTAAAGCGCTGCATAGGCTTAATATCACGGATGTAAGTAATGGCGGTTGCATTAACAATAGGAAACCAACGACGCTTCATTATTTGCTTTAGTAAACCAACTCGCTCGGTCATCCATGTGCGCGATAAATCCATCATTGCTAAATAGCGTGAATTAGTTAAGTGCAAATTAATATCACAGTCACTTGGCAGTGCTTTGTAGTCTATATCAACCGTGTCTAACAATGATTGATAATCACGATTACGTTTAATTTTGAAAAATAATAGCAGCAGTCTAAAATATAAGTTCACAGTAGAGGTCTTACCAGTTTGTTTTTTGTGAGTGTATCATAGCAATTGATCCCCTAGGGTATTTTTACACCAAGGGGACAATCACTAAGAAAGGTTGTTTTAATATCTATCTTTAAACTTTAACCGTTTTACGATTAATACCGTAATCACGTAGTTTATTAGCTACCGCTGTATGACTTAGCCCTAAGCGCTTAGCTAACTGACGTGAACTTGGATAAGCTGGATAAAGCTTACGCAATAAGGTAGCTTCAAAACGCTTAACCGCTTGATCAAGCGAGCCCTCAAAATCAGACTCTAAATAGCCTAAATCATGGGTAAAGGTCGGCAGTTGTAAATGCTCAACTCGCAATTCACTGTCTTCTAACAACGATACCGCACGGTAAATAGCATTTTCTAATTGGCGCACATTACCTGGCCATGGGTAATCTTGTAAAAACGTTAAACATTCTTCAGATAGCTCAGGCACAGTATGGCCATTTTGCTGCGCATATTTTTGAATAAAGTGTTCAGCAAGTGGGCCAACATCGGCTTTACGATCTCTCAGTGGTGCAATTTCTAACGTTAGTACATTAATGCGATAGTATAAGTCTTCTCTAAATACGCCCTCTTGCACCATTGCAGGTAAATCTTTTTGGGTAGCAGCAACTATGCGAACATTTACTTTAACTTCGTTTTCGTCGCCTACTTTTCGAAACGTACCGTCTTGTAAAAAGCGCAGTAATTTAGTTTGGAGCTGAGTCGACATTTCACCCACTTCATCTAAAAATACTGTTCCACCATCCGCTTGTTCAAGTACACCGCGTTTAGGCGCTGCATTTTCTTCATATCCGGCGTAACCAAAAAGCTCTGACTCGGCAACATCATCTGGTAATGAGGCACACGATAAAGCGATAAACGGCTTTACTGAGCGGTTAGATGCATAGTGACAAGCTCGCGCTAATAACTCTTTACCTGTGCCGGTTTCACCGGTGATAAGAATAGGGGCTTCAAGTTGCGCCATTTTTCGCGCTTCGCGTACAACACGACGCATCGCCGTACTAAAATTGTGAATTGTCGCAAAGCTTTCTTGGCCATAGCGTCTAAACGCACTCACTTGCTGACCTAGGCGGCTTTGCGATTTTATATTAATTACCGCACCCGCTAACACATCCCCCTCACTGCCTTGTGGTACAGCAATAGGTAAAATATCGGCAATAAAGTCTTCACCTGCCACTTCTACACGGGTAGTTTGCCCAAGTACTTCTTTGCCTTCTAACCAACGGGTAAAATTAAAACCTTTAAGTAAATTATTGATATTGGCGCCAATGACTTCTTTTTCTGTTAGCTGTAAGTCTTTACACGCCGCGTCGTTACACAAACGCACCCAGCCTTTAGCATCAATAGATATAACACCATCTGGCAGTGCTCTTAATAAGGTGTTTAATTCATTGTGCTCACGTTCAGAAGGTAAAAACGCGGTGGTACGTACATCATGTACACCATCGATCAATCGAATTGAAGGCATAATTTTTTGAAATTGTTCAAATTCAATTTCAGGAAAACTCACATACATACGGCAATTAACTGAGTCGACTTCAATTCCTTTCAAGTCAACATTGTAGCTAACTAAAATATTAAGAATCTCTTGAGCAATACCAACTCGGTCTGCACAGTGAATATCTAAACGCATACACCCTCAGGTAAGGAAAAAACTAATTGGCGTGAATAATACGCTAACTATGATTATCAGCATAGTTTATTGTAAAGAAATTTGGACGAAAAATGTTTTTTTACTTCCTAGAGCGCTTTTTCAAGCACTTAAAATATTTAATCTTGGCTGCTCACTAAAAGTCGGGGTCATTACATGTAAATATAGCCAAACTAACTTTGTATAAATTATATTCTCCAATGGGCTAATCATTGCTGTGCATCCGCTAATATTTGCTCATGTTTAATCTAAACGGTGATTATTAAAATAAAGTAGTAAAGGTTAACGATTGTTGAATAACTTGGTGCTTGTAACCCCCCGTAAATAAAGCGGTTTTATATTTTTTCAATAGAACTTAAAACCGGATAAAAGATAGCTTTGCAAAGACAATGTTACTTGTGTTGTTAAATATCTTTTTTGATAAGTTTAGGTGTTTAGTGCAACAACTAGAACTTCAGGTGTTGGTATTTAACAATTACATAACGGATGTGTGATAGCGCGCTCAACGCTTCCCCTCGTACAAAGGTCTATGTATACTTAAGCGCAATTGTAACTAGGATAAGGGTGTGACTCTTACCTAAACGTATAGCTGCGTTTAGCAAACCATTACCTTAGCTGCATAAAAACACTGATGATCGAGCATTTATTATACTTTTTAGAAGTAACAATTTAGCTAAATAAAAAACCACAAGGTCATCAAAACAATAATGAATTAGGAAGTAAATATGAGTTCAAATTCTGACAGTGGCTGGTTTGGTCACCCTAAAGGACTTTCAACCCTGTTTTTCACAGAAATGTGGGAACGAATGAGTTACTACGGTATGCGAGCTATGCTCGTATTATTTATGACAGCAAGTTTACAACAAGAAGGCTTAGGATTTACCGTTGCTTCTGCTGCTGCAATTTATGGCTTATACACAGGTTCAGTATACTTTTTAGGTTTACCTGGTGGCTGGTTAGCAGATAGATTATTTGGTGGTCAAAAAGCAGTATGGTACGGCGGTATCATCATCATGTGTGGCCACATTATTTTAGCCGTTCCGCATGAATATTCTTTTTTCATTGGTTTAATCTTTGTCGCAACGGGTACTGGTTTACTTAAACCTAATATCAGTGCCATGGTTGGTCAGCTTTATACTGACGAAGATGAACGCCGTGACGGTGGTTACGCTATTTACTACATGGGTATTAACTTAGGTTCTTTAATTGGTTACTACGTTTGTGGTTACTTTATGGAAAACGTAGGTTGGCACTGGGCATTTGGTGCAGCTGCTGTAGGTATGGCTATTGGTTTAATACAATACAAACGTACACTTAATAACTTACCAGAACATAGCTCGTTACCTGCGAATCCATTAAGCCCTAAAGGTGCTTCACGCGCATGGGGCGGTATTGCTGCGTTTGTAATTGTTGTTGCCAGCGTGACTGCTGCTGCGATGACAGGCGCTATAGTTATTAACCCGACTATTGTTGCAGGTTACACAGCAGTTGTATTTACTGTTATCTTTTTCATTTACTTTGGCCTTGTTTATTTCAAAGGCAAACTAACCGACGCTGAAAAGCAAAGAATGTGGGCGCTATTTTTAGTCTGTGTCGCTTCTGCGTGTTTTTGGTCTGGCTTTGAACAAGCGGGTTCTTCATTAAACCTATTTGCTCGTGACTACACAGATCGTCTTATTGGCACATTTGAAATTCCAACGACTTGGTTCCAATCTTTAAACTCGCTATTTATTATTGCCCTATCACCATTTTTTGCCGCTCTTTGGATTAATTTATCTAAGAAAATGGTTTCGCCTACTTATAGCGTAAAATGTGCGTTGGGCTTAGTTATTATGGCTTCAGGCTTTTTAGTTATGTTTATGGCAGCACATTATGCAGCTGAAGGCTTAAAAGTAGCTCCTTACTGGCTGGTTACAACGTATTTCTTACATACAGTGGGTGAGCTTTGTTTAAGCCCAGTTGCATTGAGTGCGGTAAGTAAATTATCTCCTCGTCGCTATACGGGTCAAATGATGGGTGTATTTGTACTGACATACTCAATTGGTAACGTAATTTCAGGATTACTTGCTGGTAACTTTGATCCTAACAATGTTGCTGAAATTCCTAACCTTTACTTACAAATTGCATTATTTAGTATCGGTGTAGGTATCATCTTAGTACTGATGAGCTTCAAAGCTAAGGTATGGGAAAAACAAGGTTTAGAACAAACCGCACCAGCACAATAATTTAAATTAATCACAACGCGTAATTATGCGCTTTGACTAATGATATTAAATACCCCCTGCAGCTAACTGCAGGGGGTATTTTTATGGCTAACTAACCTGAACTCTGGATAATAGATCTCTTAGCCAGAGTTCAGGTTAACTAAATTTGTTGTTACAGCGTAATACTACAGAGTAAGTGGAGTTAATGAATCAAACCCTCAGTATCTATTGCTTTGTTAATGTTGTGAGCAGCTACGCTCAGGTTGAGTGTAAACAATAGAATACAAAAACCACTCTTTTTTTAGTGTGAAAGAACTAAAAAAACAGATGGGCAATTAAATTTAAAACAAATAAATTCAGTAACATACATAAAAAATACGTACATTATCCGAGCTAGCTAATTTTTACTTACCTCGGCACGTATGTAAATAAATATCATACTTTGCTAACCGTCCCGTAAAATTTACACACGCGCTATTTACTAAATAACAACACCCTCTTCCCCAAAGCAGTAATCTGGTTAATCATGCAGGCAATACGATAACTAATAATCGCAGTGCTTAATTGCGGGAGTAATTATAATGAGTGAAGTAAATAATCCTTTAGGTTTGGTTGGTATTGAGTTTACTGAATACGCAACACCCGATGCCGATTACATGGACAAAGTGTTTACCGATTTTGGTTTTTCAAAATTAAAAAAATTCAAAGGTAAAGACATTGTTTATTACAACCAAAACGATATTCATTTTTTACTAAATAATGAACGCGACGGCTTTTCAGCTGAGTTTGCTAAAAATCACGGCCCAGCAATTTGTTCTATGGGCTGGCGTGTAGAGAACGCTCAAGCAGCATTTGAAGCAGCGGTTAAGCGTGGCGCTAAGCCTGCCACTGATGCAGCTAATAAAGACTTACCATACCCTGCTATTTACGGCATTGGCGATAGCTTAATTTACTTTATTGAACAATTTGGAGATAAAGGCTCTATCTACGATAATGATTTCGAAGATCTGAGCGAGCCAAACAAAGTTGAGAGTAAAGGCTTCTTACGTATCGACCACCTAACCAACAACGTATATAAAGGTACTATGGAAACATGGGCTAACTTTTACAAAGACGTGTTTGGTTTTACCGAAGTACGTTACTTTGATATTAAAGGCCAAAAAACAGCCCTGCTTTCATATGCATTAAAATCACCATGCGGTACCTTCTCTATTCCAATCAATGAAGGTAAAGGTAACGACAATAACCAAATTGATGAATACCTAGGTGAATACAATGGTCCAGGTGTGCAGCATTTGGCGTTCTTAACTGACGACTTAGTAAGCTCATTAGATAAGCTTGATAAATCGACTATCGCTACTTTAGATATTATTCCAGAGTACTACGATACTATTTTTGACCGTGTTCCATGGGTTAAAGAAGATAAAGAGAAAATCCGTGAACATCAAATCCTTGTTGATAGCCAAAGCGAAGATTGCTACTTACTGCAAATTTTCTCTAAAAACTTATTTGGTCCTATCTTCATTGAAATGATTCAACGAGTTGATGATGGCGGCTTTGGTGAAGGTAACTTCCAAGCGCTATTCGAATCAATCGAGCGAGATCAAGAACGTCGCGGCGTTTTATAAGCAAATAAAATAACTTTAAAAAGCAGCGTATTTCGCTGCTTTTTGTCGTTTAATCGTAATTGAGAGGTAAAACTATCTCTCTGTGTGTTTAAATCGCGCTTTTCATCACCATATAGCTAGGTAATAGATGAAATTAACGGGTGCTATATTCTTATTTAATAAATTGATATTTATACTGATAAGCGCGACCAACTAAACCAAAGGAAATGTAATGAGTTTAATTAACGAAACCCATGATATAAATTTAACTAGCTGGGTAGCATCAGCAAATGATGCACAATGTGACTTCCCTATTCAAAACCTACCTTTTGCAGAAGTACGTCGCAAAAATAGCAATGAAGCTTTTCGTGGTGCTGTTGCCATTGGCGATCAGGTTATTGATTTAGCAAAAGTAAATGAACTCGGTATTTTTTCAGGTGACGCCCAAACAGCCGTTGCATCTGCAAGTAACCCGACTTTGAACGAGTTTATGGGATTAGGTGAGCAATATTGGTCAGCGCTTCGTTTAGCACTGTCTAAGGCATTACGTGAAGGCTCTGCTCATCAAGAGCAACTAGCACAAGCGCTTATACCACAAACCGAAATTGAATTTGCTCTACCGTGTCGCATTGGCGATTACACTGACTTTTACACATCAATTTATCATGCGACTGCCGTAGGAAGTTTATTCCGTCCCGATAACCCATTACTACCAAACTACAAATGGGTGCCGATTGGTTATCATGGTCGCTCATCGTCTATTGGCGTGTCTGGGCAGCAGTTTCATCGCCCTAAAGGACAAACTAAAGCGCCAGATGCAGAAGTTCCTTCATTTGGTCCATGTAAGCGCCTTGACTACGAGCTGGAACTAGGTATTTACCTAGGTAAAGGTAATGATCTAGGCGATGCAATCGCAATTGAAAATGCTGAAAAGCATGTATTCGGCTTTTGTGTTTTCAACGATTGGTCAGCACGTGATTTACAAGCATGGGAATACCAACCGCTTGGTCCATTCTTAGCGAAAAATTTCGCATCAACCGTGTCTCCATGGATTGTTACCACCGAAGCACTTGCACCATACAGAACAAGCTGGACGCGTGATGAAAATGATCCGCAGCCACTTGAGTACTTAGAATCAACGGCTAACCGTGATCAAGGTGCATTTGATATTCAAATGGATGTTAAAATTCAAACACAAAAAATGCGTGATGAAGGCTACAACCCAACTCAAGTGTCTAAGTCTAGCTTTAAGCACTCATACTGGACTGTAGCGCAAATGGTAACTCACCATACCGTAAACGGGTGTAACTTTATGCCGGGTGACATGCTGGGCTCTGGCACGCAATCAGGGCCTACTCACGAAGAAGCGGGTTCATTACTTGAGCTTTCTCGTGGTGGTAAAGAAAAGATTACTTTAAGTAACGGCGAGCAGCGTAGCTTCTTGGAAGATGGCGACAACGTTATAATGCGTGGCTGGTGTGAAAAAGAAGGCTTTGCACGTATTGGCTTTGGCTTTGTAGAGAGCACCGTACTACCAGCAAAATAATATATAAAATCAATAAACTAGTAAAAAAGGGTTGTTGAATAAGCAGCCCTTTTTTATTAATTAAGCCGAAGTTACAATTTTTTTCTGGCTTTTTTAGTTCAAATTGCTATCTTGAATCCGTTAATAGCCAGTATTTATGTGACATGCCTGTATTTATAAAGTCTTTTTTTAATAAACATTTCCCAGCTCGTCAGCTGCTCATTCGCCAAAATGGTGAAGTAAAGCATGTTGTTTTGGCGCCTTGGTTACAGGTTTCTGTGCTTGCTATTATTTTCATTGCTATTGCATGGATCAGTGTTTCGAGTATCCGTGTTTATATGCAAACACACCAAATTTCTCATATCGAGCAAACTCAGCTTGATAAGCAAGTACAATGGCAACAAAAAGTAAAGCAACAGCAACAACGCTACGCATTGCAGCAAGAGCAGTTAGCTGAACTTGAACAAAAACAAGCTTTACTTCAAGGTATGATTGAATCACTCCCAGCTTCTATCAGCAAAGATGTAATAAAATTAGAGGGTGAGCTTGAATCTTCTCCTATTAATGAGAACGAAAGCGAATTTCATGAGCCGCTCGAAGAAGATAAAACACAAAATAAGCATGCACAAAACAGTTTAACCAGTTTTGAGCAGCGCTACATCATGCTAAATCAGCAGTACGATACTAATTTCACGTTATTGGCTGCGCAGATTAATCAGCGCCATGATGCGATTATAGAAATACTCAAAGGCACGGGTCTTGAAAATGCACTGGCACAACATCTCGCGTTAAGCACGCAAACAACGGCGCAAGGTGGCCCGCTAGATATACTCGATGAAAGTAAAATTCCTAGTAACTTTCTAGTCATTGCAGATAAGTTGTTATTGTTAAACCAGCTAGAGAGCTTTTTAACTGAGTTGCCAAGTACCCTGCCCTTACCTGCTGCAAAATATTATATTTCCAGTAATTTTGGACTTAGAAAAGACCCAATGAATAAAAGGCGCGCTTTTCATAAAGGCATTGATTTAGCTGGGTGGCATAAAACAGAAATTTTTGCCCCTGCCGATGGCACGGTGCGTCGAGCTGGCCGTAATGGCGGTTATGGTAACTTTATAGAGTTAGAGCATAAAAACGGTGTTGTAACGCGCTTTGGTCACTTAAACAAAATTAATGTTAAAAAAGGTCAATTAGTCACAAAGCACGATGTCATTGGCTTAATGGGCAGTACCGGAAGAAGTACAAGTACTCATTTACACTATGAAGTATTAATAGACGACAAGCATGTCAATCCACTAAAAATAACAAAGGCGCTTTCTCGTGTTTGGTAAAAATAAACAAGCAAAAACAGACTCATCTATTAAGAGAGTGAGTCACACTCCCTCAATCATTTCTAATGATGTGCGTATAACGGGCTCTTTGGTAAGCCAAGGTGAAGTACAACTCGACGGACGTATTGATGGTGACATTAAGGCCGAACATTTAGTGATTGGCACCTCAGGTGTTGTTGAAGGCGTTGTTGAGGCAAGCAGTGTCGTTGTTAAGGGTAAAATCATAGGCTCTTTAAATGCAAGTGAAGTAAAGATCGAAAATAATGCTCATGTACTTGGCGATATATTTCATGACACCCTGAGCATAGAAGCAGGTGCTATTATTGAAGGCAGTTTAAAGCAGCGCTTTGAAAAAGAAGTGATTGAGCATGCTAAAGATAAGCCAAAACCAGCTCACGACGTAAAAGCCATTGTTGATAATGAAGACAGCGGGCTTTCGTTTGTTAATAAGCAGCCTGCAGCTAAAAGCTAGCTACATTAGTTTATAATGGTTTAGCCTGCCTGTTGGCTAAACCATTAATCACCTCTTTAAAATCCCGTTAGCGGCTTATACACTTACTTTTTTTGTGTTATATACATGGTTATGTCTGCGGTAAAAACCAGTTCGTTACGCGTATTGTAAAGCTTTACCGGTACGACTAAATCTTCTTTATCAATCCATTGATGAGGCAAGTCAATTTCAGCGATAGCGGTAACATCAGTGTCTACCTTAGCCAGGTACTGTACTGTCATTCCCTTAGGGATCCAACGGTGGGTTTTATAAGGTACTGTTGCATCAACCATCACCCCCGCACACAGCTCAGCCAAATTACATTGTGCGATAGCGTGAATAGTGCCAATGTGATTGTGTACACGGCGTGTGTTTTTAACCACAGCACTACAGTGTCCTGCTTTTAAATCTAAAATAGTAGGTTTCATAGAGCCAAAGTAAGGCGCTTTAAAACATACGGCTTTACTAAACAGCCAGTTACCAAACGGCAGCTTTTTAAATTTATGCCACGTTTTTATTAATGCAGACTCATTACTCATTATTGTTTTTCCATTGTCTTTGCTTAAAAAGCAAATTAACACATCGGATCAGTTTAAAGAAGTGTGATACTTAAACAAAAATAATCATAATAAAGTTAAAAGTAGGTAACATGTCTGATGCATCGGTCATAAGCCCTTTCTTTTTCATCAGTCGCCACTTAAAATACCGACAAAAGGAGACCTGATGCAAACACAGCCCGCTAAACCAAACTTAATTTTATTACTGATCTTAGCGTTACTCGTCATTTTTTGTCCTATGGGCATTGATATTTATTTACCTGCCTTTCCTACTATTGCAGAGCAATTTTCAGTGAGCGAAAAACAAGTACAGCAAACGGTGGCTATTTTTATGCTTACTGTTGGTTTGGGGCAATTAATTGCAGGCCCTCTTGCTGATCGTTTTGGACGTAAGCCGGTAGCCTTAACCGGTGTAACTTTATATGGACTGGCGGCATTAGGTGCATACTATGCTCCTAGCTTTTTAATACTGATGTTTGCTCGTGCAATTCAAGGGTTAGGCGCATGCGCCACCTTTGTTGTTGCTTTTGCAATAGTAAGAGATAAGTTTGGTAGTGAACGCAGTGGCCAAATAATTACCTACCTAAACGGGATCGTGTGCTTTATTCCAGCGTTAGCACCCATTTTAGGTGCGTGGTTAACCGTGCAGTTTGGTTGGCAAATGAACTTTCTATTTCTAACTGGTTTTGCATTATTAGGATTTATTGTCACCTTATTATTGTTTAGAGAAACACGCCCAGTAGACAGCCATTACCAGGGGCATATCTTAGATCTAAGGCGCTTTATCCCAATTATTTCAACTCCGTTATTTTTATTTAATAGCTTGCTATGTATGGTCACTATGTCAGCTATATTAGTATTTGTAACATTGGCTCCTGGTTGGCTTATTACTGAATTAGGGGGCAGCGTAGCCGACTTTACCTTTTGGTTCTCGCTTAATGCAGTGCTTAGTATTCTTGCTAGCTTTATCATGCCTATTTACATTAAACGCCAACCAAAAAGAGCACTAAAAGCAGGTCTTGTGTTGTTAGTGAGTGCAGGCTTACTGATGCTAGTATTAAGCCAATATAAAACCCCATTAGCATTAATGATCCCTATGTTTATTGCTGCCTTTGGTTTTGCTTTAACACTTGGCTCTGCCGCTGGACGAGCTTTAAGTCTGTTCCCTAAGCAAGCTGGCACCGCCTCAGCTCTTTTAGGAGCAATGCAAATGAGTGGGGCAAGTTTATTGGTGTTTATTACTCAATATTTAAACTTATCTACACCCGAGCTTATAGGCACACACTTTTTATTATTAATTCCCTTTTCTTACTTACTATTTCGTTATACTAAATATGCTTAGGCGCTAAAGCGTTTTCTATTACTCTTCAATTTTGGCTAATTCAGGTTTTACCTGATTAGCCGCCCCTAATTCAAATACAAATGTATATTTTTTGTTTAATACTGGCTACTTTAAAGTTAAATAGTTTTGTTTTTGTAGATAAAATAGCTTGTTTTCTGCTTTATATTATTTTACTGTCCGCTAAAGTTAACAATTAGTTAACCAATTAATTCTAGGATAATATAATATGAAAAAGAATAAACTCGCCTTAGCATTAGTTCTTACTGGTATTTGTTCAGCAGGTGCTGCCCAAGCTGCGAACGATCGCTTCATCATCCAAGTTGATAATAATAAAAAAGGTGTTGTTAAAGCGCTGACTAAAAAACTAGGTGGTGACATTAAAGTAGATGGCAATGGATTCATTGCAGCCAAATTTACTGGACAAGATTTAAGTAGCTTAAAAGGCCTGCTTAACAACCCGCATATTAAACTCATTGAAGAAGATCATAAGCGCGTTCCTATGTCATTATTTAACGATGATGTAGGTGATGCCATGCAGCAACAAATTACGCCATATGCGGTGTATCAATCACAGGTTGATCAAGTTACTTTTGATGCCAATGCAGGCATGAAAGTATGTGTTATCGATTCAGGCTTAGATAGCTCAAACCCTGATTTTGTTTGGGGTAACATTACTGGCGATAACGACAGCGGTACTGGAAATTGGTTTGATAATGGCGGTCCACACGGGACGCATGTCGCCGGTACGATTGGTGCTGCAGATAATAACCTCGGTGTTGTGGGTATGGCACCGGGTGTGGCAATGCACATTATTAAAGTATTTAACGAAGCGGGTTGGGGTTACTCATCTGATTTAGCTCAAGCGGCTGATTTATGTTCTCAAGCAGGTGCAAATATTATTAGCATGAGCTTAGGGGGCGGTGGCTCAAACAGTACAGAGTCAAATGCGTTTGCTAACTTTACTAATGCTGGCGGCCTTGTAGTTGCTGCAGCGGGTAACGATGGTAATAACGTACGTTCTTATCCTGCGGGCTACTCATCGGTGATGATGGTCGGCGCTAATGATGCCGATAATCAAATTGCTGACTTTTCACAATTCCCAAGCTGTTCATCTGGCCGTGGTAAACGCGCAACTAATGATGAAACAATTTGTGTTGAAGTAACTGCTGGTGGTGTTGATACTCTATCGACCTACCCTGCGGGCATGGCAACAGCAGCGAGTATGTCGGCTGATGGCACAGCATATAATTCATCAGCAATGGAAAATGCAGGTCAAATCACTGCGAGTACCTACTTTATGGGAACTGGCGAAACAGTTGATCCAGCGGCGGCTGGTAAAGTATGTATGATTGACCGCGGCGTTATTTCATTTTATGACAAAGTCGCTAACTGTGAAAACTCAGGCGGTGTAGGTGCGGTTATTATCAACAATGAAGCTGGCATGTTATACGCGACACTGGGTGATACCAACGATACTACAATTCCTGCTGTAGGCGCTGCATTTGAAGATCGTAGTGCATTAGTCGCTAGTACAAACGTGACAATTAATATTGGCGCAACTGATTATGGCTTTATGAGTGGAACGTCAATGGCAACTCCTGCGGTTTCAGGTATTGCTGCGCTAGTATGGTCTAATCATAGTGACTGTACAGGCACAGAAATTCGCGATGCGTTAAAGGCAACTGCGCAAGATCAAGGGGCTTCTGGTCGTGATGATTACTTTGGCTACGGTATTGTAAAAGCGGCTGACGCTGATGCTTACCTTACAGCAAACGGCTGTGCGGGTGGCGATACTGGTGGTGTTGATCCAGAGCCAGGCGTAGATGCTATCTCTCTTAGCGCTTCAGGTTACAAATCAAAAGGCACTAAATTTGTTGATTTAAGTTGGAATGGCGCGGCAACAAGCCAAGTTGATATCTACCGCAATGGTAACAAAGTCATTACCACTGCAAATAATAATGCCTACAGCGACAGCATTAATACTAAAGGTGGCGGCACCTATACATATCAAGTGTGTGAAGCGCTGAGCACTACGGTGTGTTCAAATAATATCACCGTTAGTTTTTAATAAATTTAGCACTTCATTATGTTTAAAAGCATAACGACTAGTTTTAAAAGAACTTAGTATCCTCAACTTAGCGGGCAATATGCCCGCTTTTTATTTTCCTCATTGCTTGATAAAATCATTTACCACTTCTTTTTCGTACTATTTAATGATCAACCCCGACTTTTTGCTTTCATTTTTACTCGCTAGCTTTTTAATGGCCGTTGCGCCTGGACCATCAAACGCGTTTTTAATGGCGCAAACTTTTGCAAATGGGCGAAAAGCAGGTATGCAGAGTGCTTTTGGCTTTGCGTTAGGTGGCGTAGTACATACATTTTTTGCGGTTGTCGGTTTAAGCGCTATTTTAAAAGCCTCTGAAACTGCCTATGCCAGCGTACAATATGCAGGTGCAGCCTATTTATGTTACTTAGGGTTTATGATGCTTAAAGACACCTTTAAGCCCCCCATTTGCGAGCAAGAAGATAAGCCTCATGTTACCACCAGTAAAAACAAAAACGTGATGTTTCAAGCTATGATGACCGAAGTACTAAATCCTAAGGTGGCTTTGTTTTTTATTGCTTTTATCCCACAATTTGTAGACCCTAGCTTGTCATCTGCAACTTTTCAGCTGGCGTTTTTTGGGCTACTGTATCCAATCTTTGCTTTTCCTATCGACTGCACGTATATTTATTTCGGCGATAAAATAGCCCAGTTTTTTAAAAGTCACCCTAATAGCCAACTTTGGATAGATAGGTTCACAGGCATTGTATTTATTGCCTTGGCTATCAATTTATTACTCTAACTAATAAGAATCAGCATGGACCAAAAAATACAATCTCTTCCAGCTAAGAAAAACATAGCCCTTGTTGCACATGATGGAAAAAAAGCCGCGTTAAAATTATGGTGTGAAAAACACACTCCAATGCTAAGTAAACATAAGCTATACGGCACTGGTACAACCGGACATTTAATAGAAAAAACCACCGGTTTGAATGTCGTGCAATTACTCAGTGGACCTATGGGGGGTGATCAGCAACTTGGTGCTAAAATAGCGGAACATGAAATTCATGTGTTAATCTTTTTTTGGGATCCTCTGGCATCTCAGCCGCACGACCCTGATGTAAAAGCATTGCTTCGTTTAGCCGCAGTGTGGAACATTCCTGTTGCTTGTAATGAAGTAAGCGCTGATATGTTACTAAGCTCTCCCCTTATGGACACCGAGTTTGAGCGTTCTTTGCCAGATTACGAAAAGTACCTCGCAACCCGACAAATCTCCTTATAACAGCTTATTTATAAAGCATACTCGCCCATTTAGTCAGACCAGCGGTGACACTGCCAAAGTGATCACCGTTAACCATTTTAATATCGCCTAAGTGGGTTTTTAAAGCCGCCTTGATCAGTGGTGATTGCGCGCTACCACCCGTTAAATAAATTACATCTGGGGTGGTGTTAGCATCTGCAATGGCCTGTTTTGCTAATGTCACTATTTGGCTAATACTGTCGTCAACGGCTAATGCTAATTCATTAATAGAGATATCTTTATCAAGTGATGAATCTAAAAATGTTAAATCACAATTAAAGTTTTCAGACGAGCTTAGTGCAATTTTTGCCGCTTCAGCTTGTTGAACTAATTGATGCCCTTGCTTATTTTGCTGTAAATGGATGAGCCGTTTATATAAATCGGGAGCACCCACATCGCGTAGCTGTGCACTCAGTTCACGATAATGCTGAGCACTATAAAACTGGCTTTGTAAATTCACATCGTTAATTTTACATGCTTGCCAAAATGCCTGATTAGGTAATGGTAAACCCGATTTAAAAGTACTGCCTAAGCCAAGTAACGGCATTAAACCATGATAGCTCAGAGCAATATCTAAATCATTACCGCCTACTCGCTTTCCGCTATGTGCTAAAAAGTCTGCGTCTCGTTGTTGTTTATTCCTAAAACTTGGCCCCATTTGTACAAATGAACAGTCACTTGTACCACCACCAATATCTATTACCAGCACTTTTTGGTCTTGCGTTAAATCACTTTCATAATCAATCCCGGCGGCAAGTGGTTCATATAAAAATTCCACATCTTTAAAGCCTGCTCGGTTTGCTGCACGTGTTAAAATGCCCACGGCTTGTTGGTTTGACTGCTCACCACCAACTGCTTGAAAATTCACTGGGCGACCAATAACAGTTTGGCTCAGCGTATACCCTAACGATGATTCGGCACGTTGTTTTATTTTTAAAATCATTGCAGTGGCAATATCTTCAAAAAAATTAATTTGTCCTTGCTTTAAACCAGTAGCGCCAAAAAATGATTTAGGGGATTTTACAAAATAACCTTCTTCAGGAAATTGCACATATTCACTAATCGCCTCTCGGCCGATGAATAGAGTCTCGTCGCCGGCTTGTAGGTCTAGGTCTGATTTAATTCGCGGGAGTGTATTAAGCAAGGGTTGGCGCGCGGTTTTATAGCCATGCTCATGCTCTGAGCCCTGCAAGTGCTGCGCTACAAAATCAACGACTAAGGCACTATGATGTGTGTATAACGTTGATGGAAGATAATGTTTGCCTTGCTCTAAAGGAATGAGCTGAACACGCTCTTCGTTTAAAACACCCATAGCACAATTAGAACTACCATAATCAAAACCAACGAACATAGATCACCAAACATCACTAAAAAGGCCGCGCAATTTAGCATAATTGCTAAAAAATATATACTGAATTGGCCTACACTCGTTATTTTTCGGGTCTTTCCCGTAAGAAGCTGGCAAAACGCGGCAAGCCATTTTTAGTGTACCCGTGGTATCGATAAGTAATTGTTGCGCCTATAGCTGGCGGATACTTTCGCTCTTTATCACTAAAACCCGTACCAATAGAAAATGTCAGCCCTTGTTTTGTCTGTACTTTCAATGCACCAAGCATTCCTGCGTATTTACCTTTACCCGGTAAATGTTCAATTACTAACGCTTCGGCATCTAAATAAGGCTTGAGTTTTAACAATGCACTAGAGCGACCCGCTGTATGCTTAGCCTCTGCTAAATGAAGCATAACGCCCTCGCCACCTTGTTTGGTTACCTGATTAAAATAATCACTGAGTTGCTGATTGTCGCTAAATTGATATTGCTTAACCGCTTTAATATGGGGACTATTTAGCTTAGTAATGAGTGCTAGGTAATTTTGATAACGACGATGAAAAGGCGTACCGGTATCTGGCATATCAAACACCTGATAAATAACGGTTTGCCATTGCAAATCGTTGGGTATTTTTGTTCTGACAATACCACTGAGTACAGAAAATTGACCTCGTTTGGTCCATAACTCACCATCTAACCAAATATCTGGCAAAGGAGCGGTAAACCACTCAGGCGGGTTTATGGAGTTGCCTTGACGGGTTACAAACTGCTTTCCCGTCCAGATTGCTCTAACTCCATCAAACTTTTCACTCACCAAGTATTGGCGAATATCCTCATGCTTAGTTTCATCGTAAACATTAGCAAGTTGCACTGGAGGCAATTGCGCCAATAAGCTAGCACTAAAAAGGATTAAAAAAGTAAACAGCGTTGCTTTAATCATCACCATTGCTGCATCCTTGCAAATTTTAATATGGCTTAAACTATAGTTGAGATTGAAGCCATTGCCAAAATTCTTCAAGGCTTTGCATTTGCTGTGTTGCTTTACTAAAATCGTGCTCCTGTGTATGTTTATTAGCGATAGCGACTACAGCTAAAGCAGCATTATTCGCTGCGGTTACACCGGTGAGAGTATCTTCAACGGCAATCGCATTTTGTGCAGCAACCTGCATACTTTTAAGTGCTAATAGATAGGGATCACCGGCAGGCTTTGGATTAATTACATCATCTTTAGTTACCACGGTATCGAATAAATCATAAAACCCTAATCCTTTTAGTATTGGCTCTGCTTCATGCCTTGCGCTGCCTGTTACTAACGCCATTTTTAAACCTTGCTCTTTAGCCGCTAATAGAACATTTTCAGCATAAGGCATTAAAGGCGGTAAATTGGTTTTAACGTACTCACTAAATAAACGATATTTTTCATCCGCTAAATAGCGGCTACTTACAGACAAGTTATGAACTTGTTTTATTTCCTTTGCAGCGTCAATAGTGGGACGTCCCGAAAAGCGCCGACAAAAATCATCTTCTTTATAACACACACCAAAAGGCGCAAGTAATTGGCTCCAGCAGTTATAGTGCACACTTTCCGAGTCAACTAAAGTGCCATCCATATCAAATAATACCGCTTCAATTGACATACTTTTCTCCTGGTTATTTAACCTAAACTTTGGGTAATAAAAAAGGTGCCTAGGCACCTTTTAATAATTTGTGTTACTCAGCCAAACCTGCTGGCGGCTCAGCATAAGCGTCTTCGCCGGTATCTACATCAACTAACTCATAACCTCGGGCTTTGCGCATTACTTTAAGTATCGGCTTTTCGAAGGCGGTTTTTAAGCGCTCAGCATCATCTTTTAACGCATCTAATGTGGTTCCAAATGGTGCGGCACCAGTCTCTGACCAGTTAGTTACTTTACCGTTTAAGTTATATTCCACTTCGTGTATTTGATATTGCGCCGCTTCATCTTTGGTTGCTTCACAATAAATTACACGGTAATTCCAAAATCCAGCCATTACTTTTTCTCTTTAATAAACATATGGGCGCTACTTTAGCAGCTCTACAAAAATAAAAAAGCCTGCACTAGGCAGGCTTTTATCAATAATTACAATTTAACGTTAAATTTATCGATTAGAAAAAGTTAACTTTAAATTCAGCGCCAATATAACGCTCTTCGTTAACCATGGCTGTATTGTTATTAAAATCAACACCACCAATTGCTTGCTGCTCGTCAAACATATTACGCACGAATGCTGATACTTCATATTCGTAGTCGCCTTGCGCCCATGCATAACCGGCACGTAGACCAACTTCAGTTAGTGGCTTACCTTCAAACTCAACTGATTCATATAAGAAAAAGTCAATTTCACTGCGGTACGACACATCAGCGTAAGCAAAGAAATCACCTTCAGTGAGTTCTTTAGTGTAACGAAGTGTGATGTTAGAGATCCACTCTGGTGCATGCGGTAAGCTGTTACCATCTAAAATAGCACGATCTTCAGGACCAAATGCACCTGGTACTTGGAAGGTAGGATCTGTAACAGTACACTGTGCACACACTGCAACGGCTAAATCTTTGTCTTTAAGCTCTGTTTTGTTGTAGCTTAAATTAAACGTTGCATTTAGTTCATCCGTTAACACCCACTCAGAATCAATTTCGAAACCGTAGCCAGTTGTTTTATCAGCATTTAATAGGCGGTTAAAGTTAGCACCACCACCTACAGCAGTTAGCTGTTGGTCATCCATAGTGTAATAAAATACCGTTGCATTTACGCGGCCTTGGCCATCTAACACATCAGATTTAATACCTGTCTCGTATGACGTAACAGTTTCTGAATCAGCAACAGTTACTTCATCACCAAATAAGATACGACCCTGAAGACTTGGTGCACGGAAACTGTTAGCAATACGACCATACCAGTTTACGTCATCGTTGATTTTGTAGTTAGCTGATAAATCCCAGCTTACGTGATCATCGCTAACATTTTTTTCAATGTAAGTAGCAGCGCCACCTACAGGGCTAAGCGTACGATTTGCTGAGAATTCTTTCTCATCGTCTGAATAACGTAGGCCCGCGGTTACTTTCAAGTCATCAGTAATGGTGTAATCAACTGAGCCGAATACAGCCCATGCTTTAGTATCTTGCTGCTGACTAACAAACCCATTCAATACGCCATTATTGGCTGTATCATAGCTAAAGTTTTCAATTGTTAATGCTTCGTCGAAGTAAAAAACACCCACTTGATAGTTAACATCACCGGCAAAGTTGCTTGATAAGCGAAGTTCTTGCGTGTATTGGTCTTGATCTGGAATACCATCAGCACTTTCTGAAGAGAAAGGAATAAAACCAGGGCCCATTGCAACTGGAACATCATTGATAGAAAACCCACCGTAGCCACCATCGATGTCAGCACGAGAGTAAATTTCTGCACTTTCCCAACCAGAGATTGACGTTACTGTATGGTTAGCTAAGTCCCACTCAAGCTTAAGGCTTGCACCTTGCGATTCAACTTGCTGCGTCGCACGAGATGCGGCATCGTGATACACCACGTCATTTTCAAAACTATCAACTAAATCGTTAGTACCAGGTTTGATAGTGTTAGCACGAAAGGCAATTGGAGAGCCATCTAAATCACGAACATGGTAATTAAATAATCCAGTGAAATCGTCACCTTCATATAAAAATTGAATACGGGCTGCTTGTTCAGTGTAACCACCTAAGGCATCTTTTTGCTCAAAACCTGGTGCACGATTATCAATGTAATCGTCTTTATCTTGCCAAAGTACTGAAACACGTGTTGATAAACGATCTGTTAATGAACCACCAACAGCACCTTCAAAGTCAACAGCACCACGACTACCGTAAGATACAGAGCCATAGCCTTCAAATTCTTGACTTGGTTTTACGGTATCAAATTTAACTAGACCAGCCGGTGTATTACGACCAAATAATGTACCTTGAGGACCACGAAGCACTTCAACACGTGCTACGTCAAATACAGGGAAACCTTTTAAGATTGCGTTTTCTTGTACAATTTCATCAACCACAAGCGACACTGGTTGCGAAGCATTCAAATCGAAATCAGTGTTACCAAGGCCACGTACATAAAAGCGTGGGAATGAACGGCCAAATGAAGATTCAATAGATAAACTTGGGATTTTCGCATTCATAAAACGAATATCCATACCAGCTGAGCTGTAAGCATCTAAGCTATCGCCTTGCAGGGCTGAAACAGCAACAGGCACTTCTTGAGCGTTTTCTACTCGTTTACGAGCAGTAACTTGAATAACTTCTAGTTGGTTCTTCTTAGCAGTAGTTTCTTGCTCAGCAGCTACGGCTGAAATTGACGTACCTGCTACGGCAGAGAACAACGTTGCATTGATAAGGGTTGCTAACGTAGATCTTTTCATTGCTTTCATGTCGGGGTTAACCTTTTTAGTGCACTCTTGTTCAACGGTTGATGTGTTGCGCAATTAAATAATTACGGATTCAGTCAATTTTTCGCGACTTGCTCTATGCGGCGCGGACCTTATTACCGAGAGTACAAAAACGGCATAAATAAGGCTGACTGAATGCGCGAGATTATATCATGCTGTAATATATTTACCGCATATTGAACACTAAAAAATAAACTTATTTTTAACACTTAACCGCACTATCCCGACATTTAGTGTACTTTTAGCAACTAAACAACCAAAAAGCGGACATATGTCCTTACATTGAGTTATTAAAAAATATAGCAAAATAACGCGGCACTTTTTTAAATACTACTTTTTCACTAATGAGCGTTTAAGAACAATTTCACCATCAATATGAAGATCTCGCTGCGGGAATGCAATAACCACATCGTGTTGCTCAAACACTTCATAAATACTAAAACGAATATCACTGCGGACTTGTCTTAATCGAGTTTCTGATTCAGCGCAAACCCAAAAAATAGCATTAAAAACTAGCGAGCTATCTGCAAAATCATCAAACAATACGGTTGATTGAGGCGTTGCCAGTATTGCCTCATGCTCATCTAATACTTGCTGAATTAACTTTTTAACTAATAACACATCAGAGCCATAAGCTACGCCTACGCTCACAGATGAGCGCGCATTACCATCAATAAGCGTCCAGTTGGTAACTGTGTTTTCTAATAACTGGCTATTGGGTATTAGCATATGAACACCGTCGTTCCTGCGAATACGAGTAGAGCGAGTATTAATGGTTTCAACCACCCCTTTTGCAGTGCCAACCTCTAAAAAGTCGCCAATACGGATTGGCCGCTCCCACATTAATATCCAGCCACTAATAAAGTTATTAATAATATTTTGTGCACCGAACCCCACACCGATGGCAATGGCACCCGATACAAAGGCAAATGCGGTTAGTGGAATGTTGAGCACCTCAAGGGAGGTAAAAAGTAAAATCGCAATACTTAAAATGAAATAAAAACGCGTGAATAAATGCACTGCATCTGGGCTCATTTTTCGTGCAAGTAATGACTTTTTAATTAACTTGCCAATCTGAGTCACCACAACCCACATAGTAAACAAAATTAGGGGTACTTGAATTACTTTTGCCACGGTAATGTGAATGTCGTTGTAGCTAAACAATACGAAGGCGAGAATGTGATTAATTTGTTCTAAGTTCATTTATTTTCCATGTATAAGGTCGCACACAAACGATTATTTTTATGCGCTAATAATACCCCAAGTTTAGCATGCGGTTAGCTTAAATACGCAGCAACAAACTTAAAGCTAATTGCATAATTGCTGTATTTTTCTACTTTTTTATTTACATACCGAGTTTTTATCACCTAATTTGCGTTTAAATCCCGCTTTAAATCGATAAACTTTGTTGTATATAAGTCAAAATTTGGTAAGTTAACTGGGTTTTCGACTCGAAAAGCCTATTTCGGCTACTATTTTTTATGGAGTTATTATGCGTAAAACACTGATCGCCACTACGATTGCTAGTGCACTTTTATTATCTGCCTGTTCTTCTGAAAGCACCCAAGAAACAAAACAACAAAGCACAGCACAAGTGCAAGATATCAACGCAAGCAATGTATTATTTAAACCAAGCCCATTGCAATACATGGCTCCTGAGTTTGATAAGTTTGGTACCACTGAATACGAAGCTGCATTTGATGCAGGTATTGCACAACATAATGCAGAAATTTTGGCAATTGCCAATAATCCAGAACCAGCTACTTTTGAAAATACCTTGGTAGAAATGGAACTTGCTGGTGAACTATTAAACCGCGCATCAGCTGCATTTTACAACTTATCAGGTCTTATCTCTAACGATGAGTACCAACGCATTGATAAAAAAATGGCGCCTGTGTTCTCAGCACACTCTGATGACATTTACCTAAATGGTGCATTATTCGAACGTGTACAAACAGTATACGACAACAAAGATAAGTTAAGCGCTGAAGATCAACGTCTTGTTGATTTTTACTACAAACAATTTGTTAAAGCCGGTGCTAAATTAAACGATGCTGAAAAAGCAAAAATGCGTGAAATTAACGCTGAGCTTGCAAAATTATCAACGGAGTTTTCTCAAAACGTATTAAAATCGTTTAAAGAAGACGTCATTTTAGTAACAGATAAAAGCAAACTAGCTGGTTTATCTGAAGGTGAAATTGCAGGTCTTGCAGCAGCTGCTAAAAAAGCAGGCAAAGATGGCTACATGATCACCCTAGTGAACACCACACAACAGCCTATTTTATCTAGCCTTGAAAACCGTGAACTGCGTGAGCAGATTTTTAAAGCATCAACCAACCGTGCAGCTAAAACCAACGGCCCTATCATTATTAAAGAAACTAACCTACGTGCACAAAAAGCAGAACTGTTAGGCTTTAAAGATTGGGCTTCGTATGTAATGACTTCACGCATGGCTCAAACCACTGATAACGTGTACGGTATTTTAGATGACCTAGCGCCAAAAGCAGTCGAAAAAGCGCAAGCAGAAGCAAAAGCGATTCAAAAAGTAATTAACGATTCTGGTGAAAGTTTTGAACTAAAACCATGGGATTGGTCTTTCTATGCAGAAAAAGTGCGTGCTGAAAAATACGACCTAGATCCAGCCTTAGTTAAGCCTTACTTTGAAATGCAATCGGTTATTCATAACGGTTTATTCTTTGCAATGGAAAAACTTTACGGCATTACATTCAAAGAGCGTAAAGACCTACCGCTTTATCACGAAGACGTCATGGCGTTTGAAGTATTTAACGCTGATGGCAGCGCAATAGGCTTATTTTACATGGACCCATATGCACGTGAAGGTAAACGTGGCGGTGCATGGATGAGTGCATACGTAAGCCAAAGCGGCTTGAAAGGCACAAAACCGGTTATTTATAATGCACAAAATATTCCAAAGCCAGCAGAAGGCGAGCCAACGTTAATGACGTTTGACGAAGTGTCAACTATGTTCCATGAGTTTGGTCATGCAGCACACGGTTTATTCTCTGACGTTAAATACCCAAGCCTAGCAGGTACTGCTACAGCGCGTGATTTTGTTGAATTTCCATCACAAGCACATGAAGACTGGATGATTGAGCCAAGTGTATTAGCTAACTACGCTAAGCATTACAAAACAGGTGAACCAATTCCTCAAGCACTACTTGATAAAGTACTTGAGTCGCAAAAGTTCAACCAAGGTTTTGGTACCACTGAATATTTAGCTGCAGCACTACTGGATATGGAATGGCACTCATTTGGTTCTGACAAAAAAGTAACTGATGTACAACAGTTTGAAAGTGAAGCGTTAAAGGCACACGGTATTGATTACTACCCTGTACCACCTCGTTACAAATCAAACTACTTTAGCCATACGTTTGCAGGTGGTTACTCTGCAGGTTACTACGCTTACCTATGGACTGAAGTATTTGCCGCTGATGCCTTTGCTCATATGGAAAACAATGGTGGCTTAACGCGCGAAAATGGCGATAAGTTCCGTAAAGAGATCCTATCAAAAGGTAACAGCCGCGACTTAATGCAAAGCTACATTGAGTTCAGAGGCCAAAAACCAACGACTGATGCATTGCTTAAGCGCCGTGGTTTAGTTGATTAATTAATATTTTTAATCAACTGATATAAAAGCCCGCTTGCGGGCTTTTATTGTTTATAGAACAATATATAACAGATAAACTGACACCATTACTTAAGACAAGATGAGTGTTATGGGCTATTTATTTGCAGTTACCCTTCTTTGGGCGTTTTCGTTTAGTTTAATTGGTGTGTATTTAGCTGGCCAAGTTGATGCGTGGTTTAGTGTGCTAATTCGTGTGGCTTTAGCAGCGTTAGTATTTTTGCCTTTTTTAAAGAAAATCCCTACCCCACTTGCGTTTAAACTCATGCTGATAGGCGCACTGCAACTGGGGGTTATGTATGGCTTTTATTACCACTCATTTTTGTTTTTAAGTGTGCCAGAAGTGCTGTTATTTACTGTAATGACCCCGCTTTACATTACGCTTTTAAACGATGCGCTAAATAAACAGTTTAATCCGCAGTTTTTTATCGTCGCGTTTATTGCCGTGTTAGGAGCTATTACCATTCGTTATGAAAACTTAGACAGTAACTTTTTAGTCGGATTACTACTGGTTCAAGGCGCTAATATTAGTTTTGCTATCGGCCAAGTAACCTACAAACGATTAATGCTTAATAAACAACTCGATGATAAAACCGTATTTGGTTGGTTTTTTATTGGCGCACTAATTGTTGCAAGCGCCTGTTACGCCTTATTTGGTGATCTTAACAAATTACCAAGTACCTCAACTCAATGGGGCATACTGATTTATTTAGGCATTGTGGCCTCCGGTTTAGGCTACTTTATGTGGAATAAAGGCGCGACGCTTGTTAATGTTGGCGCGCTGGCGGTGATGAACAACTTGCTTATTCCTGCCGGTATTATTGTTAATGTACTTATTTGGAATAGAGACGCAGACCTACTTAGATTAAGTATTGGCGCGGGAGTGATGCTGTCTGCCTTGGTGATAAACCAAATAATGGCTAAATCAGCAAATTAATCACTCTGTAGTTAAATTGTCATTAATAATTAGTAAGGTAGCGTCCACTTTTATTTTTAAGGACAAATAATGAAGCGCATACCTTTTCTAACAACTTTTTTATTATTAAGCTCACTCGCTGGCTGTGATGACGATGTAAAAATAGTCGAAAAAGAAGTGGTTGTTACCAACACTGACGTTGAAATTGTTGAAGTACCTACCCCGGTTATTGTTGAAGTAGCTCAAGGCACCAATACGCAACTAGGTACCCGCCCCGACTACTTAATTGACGATATGGCTGACAGCGCACTAAAAACACAATTAGAATCGTGTAAAGAAGGCCCTTTTTATCGTACTGATTTTTCAATTGGTCACCGTGGTGCCCCCATGCAATACCCAGAGCACACACAAGAGTCTTACTTAGCGGCTGCTCGTATGGGCGCTGGTATTGTCGAATGTGATGTAACCTTTACAAATGATAAAGAGCTAGTATGCCGCCATTCTCAGTGCGACTTGCACACCACCACTAATATTTTAGCTATTCCAGAACTTGCGGCTAAATGCAGTGAGCCATTTACTCCAGCAAACTCTAACAGTGGCACGCCTGCTTCAGCTAAATGTTGTACCAGTGATATTAACTTGGCAGAGTTTTTAACCCTTGAGGGTAAAATGGATGGCGCAAACACCAGCGCCACTAATGTTAGCGATTACATGAAAGGTACACCAAGTTGGCGCACTGACTTATACGCCACCTCAGGTACTCTCATGACCCATAAACAAAGTATTGCACTATTTAAACAGCTCGGAGTAAAAATGACCCCAGAGCTTAAATCACCTCAAGTGAGTATGCCCTTTAACGGTATGACCCAAACGCAATACGCACAAAAAATGCTAGATGAATACACGCAAATGGAGGTACCCGCTTCGCATGTTTTTCCGCAATCATTTAATTTAGCTGACGTACAATATTGGATTAATACTAACCCTGAATTTGCAGCGCAAAGTGTGTATTTAGATGGCCGAGACAGCGATGCAGGGTTTGATCCTAACAACCCCGACACATGGCAACCTAGTATGGCTTCGCTTTTTAATGACGGTGTTAAAATTATTGCTCCACCCATTTGGATGCTATTAACCATAGATAATGAAAGTAATATCGTGCCATCACAGTACGCTATTGATGCTAAAGCCGCAGGGCTTAATATTATTGCATGGAGTCTTGAACGTTCAGGGCCGCTGAATAATGGAGGCGGATACTATTACCAGTCAATTAGTGATGTTATAGATAACGATGGTGACATGATGACCGTGGTTGATGTGCTTGCAAAAGAGGTTGGTGTAATCGGTATATTTTCTGATTGGCCAGCTACGGTTAGCTATTACGCAAGTTGCAATAAAATGCCTGCAAGTATTTAAACTTTAGGGCGTGTTTATTTGACCGCGCTCAGCTATTATATTTATTTTACTGAGCGCTTTTATGATCATTCAACACCATAACGCTGACTTACCAACGCCTACAGGGTTAATGCGAACCACTATTTACCGCCCACAAACATCGGGGCAATACCCTGCCATTATTTTTTATTCTGAAATTTTCCAGCAAACGGCACCTATTGCCCGCAGTGCAGCTATTTTAGCCAGTCATGGTTTTGTGGTACTTGTGCCAGAAGTGTTTCATGAGCTTAACCCTATCGGAACTGTGCTGGCTTATGATGACGAAGGTAAAGATAAAGGTAATAACGATAAATGGGCTAAACCTTTAGAGCATCATGATAGCGACACACAAAGCCTTATCGAGTTTGTAAAACGACAAAGTTATTGTTCAGGAAACGTGGGAGCTATGGGTGTATGTATTGGTGGACATTTAGCTTACAGAGCCGCTTTAAACCCACTTATAAAAGCCGCGTTTTGTTTATACGCCACCGATATACACAGTAATACACTGCCCGCACAACCCGGTAATAACTCATTTGAACGCATGGCCGACATACTCGGTGAAATTCATTTTATATGGGGTAAACAAGATCCCCATGTTCCACAAGATGGCCGAGACAAAATATACCAGCAAGCTGTTCGCACTGGCATAAATTACCAATGGCAAGAAGTTAACGCGCAACATGCCTTTATGCGTGATGAAGGCGAGCGCTACGATGCAGCTCTCGCCATAGCAATGTATCAACAGGCTGTTGCCTTATTTAACCGAGCGCTAGCCCTTACGCATACCTAATGCCGTATGCTGTTTTACAAAGTACGCTTTTAAATAATCAACAAACAAACGTAACTTTTTAGACCCCGTCGCCCCTGGCGGGAAAACTCCGTACAATTCAATGTCTTTGCTTTTGTAGTCGTCCATTATAATTTGCAGTAAACCCGCTTGTACTTTTGGCCATGCATCGTATAGCGGTATACGCCCTATGCCATGTCCTGCCTCTACAAATGCAGTCCGTGCAGCGGCATTATTGGTACTGAGCGATCCTTGCATAGTAATGTCGACTTTTTTACCGTCTTTTTGCAAGGTCAAGATTTTACTCCCTAACTGATAAACTACCCACTGGTGCTGTGCTAATTCATCGGGCGTAGTGGGCTTGCCATAATGCGAAAAATAATCAGGTGCGCCACAAATACAAGTACTCATAGTGGTTAACTTGGTTGCCTGTAGGTTTGAATCGCGCAGCGCAACCCCCCTAATAGCAAAATCAAATCCGTGTTTAATAATATCCACCACATCATCAGTTAGCTGTAAATCTATATCAATTTTGGGGTATTGGCGCTTAAAGGTATTAATTGCAGGCACTATTAATTGCATCCCCACATTAACCGGGCAACTAATTTTTAATAATCCTTGGGGCTCACTTTTTATATTTTCTATTTGTTGATTGGCAGCATTAGCCTGCTCGGTAATAACTCGGCAACGCTCATAGTAAGCCATACCGGCTTCAGTAAGGGCCATGGTCCGTGTTGAACGATTAAGTAAGGTTACTTCAAGTTGCGTTTCTAGCTTTTTTAAATGATAACTGGCTACCGCCCGTGTTAACCCTAGTTGCTTTGCCGCTGCAGTTAAACTGCCCTGCTCAACTATTTGTGCAAATACCACCATACTTTTTAATTGTTCAAACGAGACTTTCATGGACGCTCCAGTGCGGTTTTAACTTCAACCCTCCAATTGTATCAATTATTAAATCAATAAAGTTAAATTTATCATCGTTGTTTAAGGTTGGGTTAGTGCATATAGTAATTGCTAAGCAAAAATTACAATTTTAAATCATCAGAAGGAAAAAATAATGGCTAAGAAAATACTAATGGTACTTACTTCACACGCTGATTTAGGCAATACCGGTGAGAAAACAGGTTTTTGGGTAGAAGAATTCGCCGCCCCTTATTATGCATTTGTAGATGCTGGCGCAGAAATCACTCTAGCTTCACCAAACGGTGGCCAACCACCAATCGACCCAACCAGTACACTAGCCGACTTCCAGACTGATGCAACCAAGCGATACGACAACGACAGTACAGCGCAAACATTAATGGCAAACACAAAAGTACTAAGTGAACTGAATGCTTCAGATTTTGATGCGGTATTTTATCCAGGCGGCCATGGCCCATTATGGGATTTAGTGGATAACACAGATTCAATCTCGCTCATCGAAGATTTTGTAAAATTACAAAAGCCAGTGGCAGCAGTGTGTCATGCGAGCGCCGCATTTTTAAATACAAAAGATGCTGATGGCAATGCATTGGTTGCGGGTAAAAAAGTTACCGGCTTTAGTAACACTGAAGAAGCCGCTGTACAATTAACAGATGTAGTGCCATTTTTAGTCGAAGACGAGCTAATCAAAAAAGGTGGTGACTATCAAAAAACCGACGACTGGGGCGTTCTTGCGCTTGAAGACGGTTTAGTGATCACCGGTCAAAACCCAGCAAGCTCTGAGCTAGCAGCTAAAAAATTACTTACCAAGCTTGGTTAATTACAATTAATCAGCATAAAAAGCACAGTTTAATCGCTGTGCTTTTTAATTTGCTTTTCATTACTCACCACTATTCCTATACTGGCCACTCTTAATATAAATAAGGGCACCGTATGCAAAATAAACCATCCACCTTGTCGTTACTTAGCAGCACCCGTTTTGCCATTATAAGCATTGTGACTATTTGTTTTGTGTTGCAACTAATTAATAGCCTGCCAGGCATTAGTTTAAATGGTTTAGGTATTTACCCACGCAGCATTCAAGGGCTGATTGGTATTCTTTGCGCTCCCTTTTTACACGGTAGCTGGTGGCATTTTGCTAGTAATATGCTGCCCTTCATTGTTTTAAGCTGGTTAATTTGCCAATACAGCGTAAAGCGTTTTTATAGTGTATTTATATTCACCGCATTAGTCGGTGGATTACTGGTATGGATGTTTGCTCGTGGCAATATTCATGTCGGCTTAAGTGGCGTTATTTATGGGTTATGGGGATTTATTTTATGCTATGGCATTGTAAGACGTTCTTTTAAATCTATTTTTATAGCCGTGGTGGTGGCCTTTTTATACAGTGGCTTTATTTGGGGCGTGTTACCACAGCGGTTGCACATCTCGTTTGAAAGCCATCTGTTTGGCGCACTAAGTGGATTCTTTTTAGGGTATAAATTAGCAAAAGCAGATAAATTAAAAGCAACAACGGGCAAAGCAAATACGCACGTTTAAACTATTAGAGGCTATTTATGAGTAATAACAACGACTACACCCCAGCAAAAGTATGGACATGGGACAATGAAAGTGGCGGTAAATTTGCAAACATTAACCGCCCAATTGCAGGTGCAACTCACGATAAAACACTGCCTATTGGCAAACATCCATTTCAGCTTTACTCATTAGCGACCCCCAACGGGCAAAAAGTCAGTATTATGTTTGAAGAGCTATTAGAGCTTGGTATTACTGAGGCTGAGTACGATGCTTATTTAATTAATATTGGTGAAGGCGACCAGTTTGGCTCTGATTTTGTTGATATAAACCCAAACTCAAAAATACCTGCGTTGATGGATCACTCTACAACACCAGCAACCCCTGTATTCGAATCAGGCGCTATTTTACAATACCTTGGCGAGAAGTTTGATGCGCTTATTCCTAATGATTTTCAAGCTAAAACACAATGTCGTAATTGGCTGTTTTGGCAAATGGGATCGGCGCCTTATTTAGGTGGCGGCTTTGGTCACTTTTACAGCTATGCACCAACCAAAATGCAATACCCGATTGACCGTTTTACCATGGAAACTAAGCGCCAGCTTGATGTACTAAACCGCCATTTAAGTGACAATGAATACATGGCAGGCAGTGAATATTCAATTGCCGACATTGCTATTTGGCCGTGGTATGGCTCACTGGTTTTAGGTGACCTATACGACGCGGCAGAGTTTTTAGATGTTACATCTTATACCCATGTGGTTCGTTGGGCTAAGCAAATAGCAGCGCGTCCAGGCGTAAAACGAGGCCGCCGTGTTAATCGTACTTGGGGCCCAGAAGAAGAACAAATGGCAGAGCGCCACAGCGCCCAAGACTTTAAATAAAAGTCAAAACAGTTCAATAAGCCAGCTGCTTAGCTGGCTTTTTTATGCCCATTAATAAAAAAATACTGAATCATATTTCAGGTTTATATTTTTATAAAAAAATTAAATAATTTCCTTTTAAAACAGGAAAAAACGCCAAAATAGACTAACTTTAATAAAAATTACTAACATAAAGTTTATTATGCGATCTTTGGTTTGTGTACTCCTCTTAAGTGTACTTTATATTGCAGCATTTCCTTTAAGTGCACGCAGCGAAGATGTAAAAACATTAACGCTCTACCATGACTCAGACTATTCAAACCATTACGAATCGGCCTATGCAATGAAGATGGGGGTGCTGACTGCTTTAGCTGAGATTAATAATAACGTGCAAGATTATCAGCTCACACTGATTGAAAAAGACAACCGAGGTAATTCGAATCGCAGCTTATTGCACATGCAGCAGTTTCTAAAAGACCGCAATGCACTGGTTTTTATTGGTGGATTGCACTCCACGCCATATATAAAAAACAGAGACTTCATCAATAAAAACAAAATATTACTACTACTGCCTTGGGCTGCCGGAGGGTCTATTACCCGATACCCTAGCGATGATAACTGGGTATTTAGGCTCTCAGTAGATGATACAAAAGCCGGCTATAGAATGGCCCAATTTGCAACGAAAACTCTAAATTGCAAAAATCCGCTCTTACTTTTAGAAGACACGCCATGGGGAAAATCAAACAACAACACCATGCTTAAGGCCTTTGGTGATATAAAACCACAAGTAAAATGGTTTAACTGGAACACAAAAATAAATAACGCCAAATTAATGCTGCATCAAATAAAAAATACACCTGCAGAGTGTATTTTATTTGTTGGAAATGCCATTGAGGGGGCTGTATTTATAAATGCGATGGCAAGTTTTGCCAAAAATGAACGCCTTCCTATTGTTAGTCATTGGGGAATAACGGGTGGGGATTTTTTTGCCAACGTTGAACAAGCTATAAAATCAAACTTGAGCTTACATTTTATACAAAGCTGTTTTTCATTTTTAAAAACGCCGCAAACCGCTTTAACTAAAAATGTTATAGCACAAAGCTTATCTCTCAAGCCTAACCCTGTAGCACCCACTGAGTTGATTTCTCCGGCTGGATTTATTCATGCCTACGACTTAACAAAACTATTGTTACAGGGCATATCACAAATAACTTTAACCGATAATACAGAGCACAACAGAGCAAAAATTAAACATGCACTTGAGAACTTAACCATGCCAGTTAATGGCTTAATAAAACAATACCAACGACCTTTTGCTGTGTGGTCAGCTAATAATATTGATGCCCACGAAGCACTTGGTTTTGACGATTTATGCATGGCAAATTATCAACCAGATGGAAAAATACACATTATCAATAACCCAATAGGCAATGTTGAGTAATGCGAGCATTAATAAATAAAAAATTTAAGCTCTCAACAAATAATGCTTTTTATACTTTTTTAGTATTGAGCTTAATATTATCAGTGACTATTTCTTTACTGTTTGTTGGTCATCGTGCAAATACTGCTATCTATGATTTGCAAAGTAAAAGTCTTGAGATTGAATCTAAACTCACCACCAGCTACCTCACACTATTTTTAGAAACAAGAACACAAATTCTTAATGACCTTGCTCGTCAACCTATTTTATCTAACGCCATAATGGGGTCAGACACCTCAAAAGCGCTACTCCAAGATTACCTTTTTCAATATAAAATAATGGGTAGCACCGAAAAAATAACGATTATAAACGTATTAAAAGAGGTGGTTTTTAGTAACGACCCTTCGCTTAACGAGCTGAGTATAATTGAGCAACCATGGATAAATAGCTTACTTGAAGAGCAAACAGAAAAGGCGGTGATATTAAATAAGCCAACCAATACTGATTTATTCACAATTGCGGTGCCTATAAAATATAATAACTTTACTGAGGGCGTGCTTATGGTTCAATTTAATACGCCAATGACCCAGTTACTACCGACCGACTTTGACCGTGAAAGACATGGACTGACATTAGCAGGACCATGGGTTTATTATTCTAATTTAAATCAAGGTGACGAGTATGTCAGCATTAACCAAAACCTCATTGGCAATACAGATATAACATTAAACTACTACATTACTGCCAATTTAATTGCTGCTAAAACCACTCGCTTCATAATCGATATTGCTATATCAATTATTGCAAGCATGGCTTTATCGACATTATTTCTGTTTTTATTTGGCAGGCACTTACTACTAAACCCGTTTAAGCTTTTAGAATCCTCAAAAGAAGCGATAAAGCAAAGTGAAGCGCGTTACGAACTGGCAGTTAAAGGCAGTAATGATGGTATTTGGGATTGGGATATTGTTACAAATGAAGTATATTTTTCTCCCCGTATTAGCGTATTGCTTGGCTACGACGAAAACGATAAAAACGCTTTACCTCACTGTACTGATGCACTTTATAAGTTACTTCACCCTGATGATATAACCAAGCATAAAAAGCAAATAGCAAATCACTTAATTAGCAACATTCCCTTTAATTACGATTATAGATTAAAGACTAAATCAGGCGCTTATCGTTATTTTACAGTAAAAGGGATGGCACTGCGCAATGAGCATAATAAAGCAATTAGAATGGCAGGCTCTGTAACTGACATTACTGATCAAAAACGTTCTCAAAAAGCATTAAAACAAGCAAAAGAGCAAAATGATTTATTAGCGCAGGCAATCGAATCATGTAATGTGGGTATTTCTATAGCCGATGCGAGCGTGCAAGGCTTTCCTTTAGTATTTTTAAATTCTGAATTTGAAAAAATCACAGGCTATAGTAAAGGGGAAATGCTAGGAATAAATTGCAGCTTACTTCAAGGGCCAAACACAGATAAGAACGCAATAGATATTATTACTCATGCAATAAAAACATTAAAAACTCAACGTATAGAGATACTAAATTATAAAAAAGATGGCACGGAATTTTGGAATAGCCTACAAATCTCACCTGTTTTTAACGAGCAGCAACAGCTCACAGCTTATGTGGGAATTCAGCAAGATATCACTGAGCAAAAAGCAGCGAATCAATTATTAATTGAAGCAAAAGCGGCGGCTGAGCAGGCTAATATTGCTAAAAGCGAGTTTTTAGCGGCAATGAGTCATGAAATTCGCACGCCTATGAATGGCGTATTAGGCATGCTTAATTTGATTTTAGATAGTTCATTAAATGAAAAACAACATCATCAGGTAAGCATTGCACTCAATAGTGCAAACTCCTTATTAAATATTATTAACGATATTTTAGACTTTTCAAAAGTAGATGCCGGTAAGCTTGAGCTTGAAGAATTGGAGTTTAACCTTTGTAACATGCTCGACAATTTTATCGAAACAATAGCAATTCATGCTCACAGTAAAAATATTCCGTTAATGCTAGATATAGAGCATCTTGAATACGCTTTTGTCATTGGTGACGCCGGACGCCTCAAACAAATTTTAACAAACTTAGTAAATAATGCGCTTAAATTTACCCATGAAGGCGAAGTGCAAGTTATTGCTAAACTCACACCGATTAACAACAATCAAATGCGTTTTAGCTGCCAAGTAATAGACTCTGGAATTGGTATTTCTGCAGCTCAACAAGCCAAGCTATTTAAATCATTCTCTCAAGTTGACTCTTCAACAACACGAAAATATGGTGGCACGGGCTTAGGCTTAGCGATTGTTAAAAAGTTATGCCACCTAATGGAAGGTGATATACAGGTACAATCTAAAGAAAATAAGGGCAGTAACTTTAGCTTTAATGTTGTTCTAAAACGCAGTAAAAACCCACAAAAAGTATTACCCCCTGTAGATATGTCATCGTTAAATATTTTAATTGTGTGCAGCAATCAAACTCAATCTTCTATTTTACACAAGCAGTTTACTAAATGGGGAGCAACAGCCGTAATCAGCCCATCCGCAAAGCAGGCTGTGAAAACATGTCAGCAATATATCGAAAAACAAAACCTTTGTTTTGATTTAATTATGATTGATATGCAGCTAAGTGACGGCGATGCGTTAACCTTAAGTAAAACCCTTGATAAAGAAGTAGATCTTATGGCTGCGCATGTTGTTTTAATGACCACGGGTGAGCTAAATAAACAGCGCGATTTATATCAAGCGTCTCGGTTTTCAGCCATTGTTACAAAGCCCATAATCACACAAAATCTTTTTAAGATGCTATCGACCTGCTTTAGCGGTAAACAGCAAAGTAATAACAGCCTCATTACTAAGGGTTTATCTGACACTCAGTCTTTGTCGAGCGATGATATTGTGTGGGACAAAAACATTCGTATTTTACTAGTTGAAGATAACAACATTAATCAAATCGTCGCCTCTACCACGCTTAAAAAAATAGGAATTAATAGCATTGATATTGCAGAAAATGGTCAGCACGCGCTCGAATATTTAAAACAAACAACTTCCCATAACCCGTACTCACTCATTTTAATGGATTGCCAAATGCCAGTGATGGATGGTTACCAAGCCACAACCCATATAAGAGTAAATGAAGTTGGAAGTAAAAATCCCCAAATTACTATTATTGCTATGACAGCAAACGCTATGGTGGGCGATGAAGCTAAGTGCTTACAGGTTGGAATGAGCGACTATATTTCTAAGCCCATTGCACAAGACATATTATTTAAAAAACTTCTAAAGTGGTTGCCATATGAACTTAAAAACAATGAGTAAAGTAGATATGTTAACCATACCATCTTAATATATATAAATATTTGTACTTATACAGCGGTAAAATAGAGTGAAAAAACTGACAAAAGAACAAATTTATAAACGCTTAAATAACGAAGAAGATGCTCGCGCGTGTAAGGCCATCGACGACAATGCCTGTCAGGAAGTACCCGGTAATTTTATTATTTTACTCATTAGCCAGCTGTTTAGTAAGTTTGCTGATGCACTGCTTAATCCAAAAATAACGCTGCCATGGTTAATGCAAAGCTTAAATGTACCAGCGAGTTTTATTGCTTGGTTAGTACCAATTAGAGAATCGGGTTCATTGCTGCCCCAACTTGCTATTGCTAACGTTATTCGCAAACTCCCCGTTCGTAAATGGGTATGGGTAATAGGTGCAGTGATGCAAGCAGGATGCATTTTAGCCATGGTTGCGGTGGCGTTCACCCTCAAGGGCGCACAAGCAGGCTACGCCATTATTGGCTTATTAATTTTATTTAGCCTTGCCAGAGGGTTTAACTCTGTCGCTGCAAAAGATGTGCTGGGCAAAGTTATTCCTAAACAGCAACGCGGTAATATTAGCGGGCTTGCTGCAAGTATTGCCGGTTTTGCTACATTAACGTTTGGTCTCTTGATGTGGTTTTTTTCACAGCAAAAAGATCAAGATATTGTGATCATCGCTTTACTACTGGGTGCATTAATGTGGCTGATTGCCGCGTTTTTTTATGCACAAATTAACGAATATAGTGGCGCTACCGAAGGAGCGAATAATGGCCTATTGCACGCGTTTTCAAAGTTAAAAATTTTATACCAAGACAAACAGTTTGCGCATTTTGTTATTACACGTGCCTTACTGCTTTGTTCAGCATTGAGTGCCCCTTTTTATATTATTTTAGCCAGTAAACAGTCGTTTGAATTTTCTTTACTTGCCACCTTTATTGCCGTTTCCGGCTTTGCAAGCCTAGTCTCAGCGCCGATTTGGGGACGCTTAAGTGACTTATCTAGCCAGCGAGTGCTGGTACTCAGTGCCACTTTGGTTACCATTAATGGGCTGGCTGTATTTGTTATTGCAACTTGGTATAACGAGCTGCTACTAAATTGGTGGGCTATGCCTATTTTGTACTTTTTACTCTCAGTTGCGCACCAAGGAGTACGCTTAGGGCGAAAAACGTACCTCGTCGATATGGCAGAGGGTAACAAACGCACCGATTATGTGTCGGTTAGTAATACCGTTATTGGGGTTTTATTACTGATGTTGGGCAGCATAGGCTTATTAGAATCGTTTTTATCAACCGCAGAGCTTATTTTGCTTTACAGTGGGTTAGGTTTTTTGGGGGCAATGAGTGCACTGTTTTTACCAAAAACAGAGTAAATAGCGTGCTGTTTAACCTAATGTAATTAAAGCGCTCACCTTTAAAGTTGTGGGCGTTTTAATACAAACTTATCTTTGGTGGTGCTAAAGTAATCGCCGCCCATTTTACCTACTGCATCTAAACGTGTCGGATCTATGTAGCCATTTACCAACGTGGCGTCATCTATAAAAATTCCCACTACATCTAAGAGCATCATTTTGCCACCGCTTGGTTCATCTGAAATAGTGATCACTTCTCGAAGCTTACATTCATAGCGTACTTTTGAAGCTGCAACACTCGGCGGATTAACTAACTGGCTTGGGACTCTATCTATGCTGGCCTCATCAAACTCACTGACATTATTAGGGTAATTAGCGCAGCTTTGGTTCATTTGCTCTACTAAGGCATGACTAACAATATTAACCACACATTCTTTGGTGGCTAGTAAATTTGTCAGTGTATCTTTATTGGCTTTATCGCTGGGGTTAACTTGAGTAACACTTAACACTGCAGGCTGACAACTTGCTACGGTAAAAAAAGAGTAAGGTGCAATATTGGTTACCCCCTCACTACTTAGCGTGCTTATCCATGCAATCGGTCGTGGACTAATACCGCCAACTAAGTAGCTATAAACAGAGCGGTTGCTGTTTTGCATTAAATCTAAAAACATTATTTCTCACTTTTAAGTTAAAAACTAAACCCTAGTACTAGACAATACGTATTTATAGATTGGATCTTCATTAATACTACACCGTTAGCAAATAGTTTAATTTCATGCGCCAAAAAATAAACATTGTCTGGTTTAAACGCGATTTACGTTTAAGCGATCATCAACCGCTTAAACATGCGTTTAGCAATGGGCTTCCAACATTATTGCTGTACAACTTTGAGCCGCTGTTACTCGAAGATGCTCATTATAACGAGCGACATTGGCGCTTTGTGTATCAGTCGCTATGTGATTTAAACCAACAACTTGATCGCTTTAATAGCTGCGTTTACATATTTAAACAAAATATGCAGTCGTTGCTTGAAGAGCTACACACCCAGTTTGAAATAATTAATCTCTTTAGTCACCAAGAAATCGGCTTAAATAATACATTTGAGCGCGATAAAGCGATTAAAGCATGGTGCCAACATAATCAGATTAACTGGTTAGAGTCACCAACGGGGGCTGTCATTCGGGGTAAAAAAAATCGCAATAATTGGAATGAATGCTGGCAACAAACAATGCAAGCGCCAATTGCCATCCCAGATTGGAAACACATTAAAACAGTGACACTCACACACTACCAATCGCCAGAATTACCAGACAGTTACACAGCTGACGATGACAACTTTCAATATGGAGGGCCGCGACTTGCCCGTGAAGTAATGCAAAGCTTTTTTGCTGAACGCGGTAAGGGTTATCAAAAAGGAATATCCAGCCCAAGCTTAAGCCGTACGCATTGCTCTAGGTTATCGCCCTATTTAGCGTGGGGAAATATCAGCCTGAGGCAAGTGTATCAAATGGCGATTGACGCATACCATTCAACCCATCCCGATAAAAAAGGGTGGAAGCGTCCACTTGCCGCGTTTGTATCGCGCTTGCATTGGCATTGCCATTTTATGCAAAAGTTTGAAAGCGAGTGTACCATGGAATTTAAAGCGTTAAATCCGGGTTACCATGCATTTCCGTATCGTGATGACGCTCAGATTACTAGCGATATTGAACGCTGGGCACAGGGGCAAACTGGTATTCCTATTATTGATGCCTGCATGCGCTGTTTAAAAGCCACCGGTTATATCAACTTTAGAATGCGCGCTATGCTGGTTAGCTTTGTAACGCATCATTTAAACATTAGCTGGCAACAAGCAAGTTTTCCGCTGGCTAATTACTTTTTAGACTTTGAACCGGGGATTCATTACCCGCAAATTCAAATGCAAGCCTCTGTCACCGGTATTAATACTATTCGTCATTACAACCCAATTAAGCAATCGGAGGATCAAGACCCAACCGGTGCGTTTATAAAAAAATGGTGCCCTGAACTTGAAAAGCTCCCCATTGAATATTTACATCAACCTTGGGAACAAACGCCCATGGAAGCATTATTTAATGACTTTAAACTTGGTGAAGATTACCCAGAGCCGATGCTTGATTTAACTCGAGCATCTAAAGAGGCACGCGAGCGATTGTGGCAATACCGAGAGCGTAGCGATGTTAAACGTGCTATTCATGCCATACTAAAAAAACATGTAGCCATCACTCCCTCGGTACGTAAATCCAAAAAGCAGTCAGGCAAATAACTATGGCACATAAAAAACTAACCCTACCTGAAAAAATATGCCCTGTGTGTAATAAACCGTTTGCGTGGCGTAAAAAATGGCAACGAGACTGGGATAACGTTATTTATTGTTCTGAGCGATGTAAACGTAGCAAATAGAGATTGGCGTTTATCTTGCAGCCTCCATGTTACTACGTACATTTTTAAGCAATTATCGGATTATTTTACATACAACTGATATCAATGCTGAAAAATTTACATTAATCGCAACAAGGAGAACATGATGACAATTAAAAAAACGGCAAGCTCAAATTGGTCTGGCGATATTAAAAGTGGTAAAGGCACTATATCAACTCAAAGTGGTGCTCTCGATAACCAGCCGTATGGGTTTAATACTCGCTTTGAAGATAAGCCCGGCTCTAACCCAGAGGAGCTAGTTGGTGCAGCCCACAGTGCTTGCTTTAGCATGGCGTTATCATTGGCGTTAGGCGAAGCAGGTTTTACTGCTGACGATATAAGCACCAAAGCAACAGTAAGCTTAGATGAAGTAGACGATGGCTTTGCGGTGAGTGAAATTGAATTGGTAGTTAATGCAAAAATTACTGATATTTCCAATGAGCAATTTCAAGCCCTGTGTGAAGACACCAAAAAAGGCTGCCCCATTTCAAAATTACTCAATACCAGCATAAAGCTAACGGCAACACTTAACTAATTTTGTAAACCAATTATACTTTTTGCGTAGCAGTAAGATTATGTTTTAGCATAACCTTACTGCTAATTTTTCATGAATTAAATAAAAACTTTATTATGAGTTATATTAATGTTCGCTAATATAATTATGTAAAATCTCAATACTTTGTTAGGATTACAAGAAACTTAACCACCTTTAAGTGTGGGTTAAATTTAAAGGTGGATGCATGAACGAGAAATCACAAAGTTGCGAAAAAGTATCTTGTAGCAACTGCGCTGATTCTAGCGAACTAGATTTTGACTTTACTATGGCATTTCAGCCTATTATAAATTGCCAGAGCAACACTATTTATGGGTATGAAGCATTGGTTCGTGGTTTAAATAATGAGTCGGCTTATTCTATTATTTCCCAAGTAAACGACGACAACCGCTATACCTTTGACCAACTGTGTAGAATTAAAGCCATTGCACTTGCCTCTAAGCTAGGCATAAACACCATGCTAAGCATTAACTTTTTACCCAACGCTATTTATAAGCCTGAGCGCTGTATTCGCACTACCCTAGAAGCGGCTAAAAAGTACAACTTCCCTACAACTAATATTATGTTTGAATTTACTGAAGTTGAAAAAATAGAAGACAGCAGCCACGTTGAGCGGGTTGTAAGCTACTACCAAGAATTAGGCTTTAAAACAGCTACCGATGACTTTGGCTCAGGCTATTCTGGATTAAACTTACTAGCTGACTTTCAAACAGATATTATTAAACTCGATATGGCACTTATACGCGATATCGACAAAGACACAAAACGCCAAACTATTGTGCGTAACTGCTTAAATATGTTTGAAGAACTGAACATAATGGCGTTAGCTGAGGGTATTGAAACAGTTGAAGAATATCACTGGCTAAAAAGTGTCGGCATTGAATTAATGCAAGGCTACTTGTTTGCAAAACCTGGGTTTGAGTGCTTACCAGACGTTAATTTTCAATAACATTTAGTTGTTATAAAAAAACCGCCATCAAGGCGGTTTTTTAGTTTTTGCTATTGGTTAATTACATATTTCCCAGCTCTATCATCATTGCGGTGTACATACGTAAATTAAGTGCTAGTTGCTCAAGCGTAATAAATTCATGTTCTGAGTGACCGGTGTAGCGTTTACCTGGCATTGATGGACCAAACGATACGGCATTATCAAATAACTTAGCGTTGGTACCACCACCAATAGAGACAAAATCTGCGTCTTGATCGCCAGTAAAGTGTTTAAAAATATCAAGTAACTTCTGCGCATGGGGCGCGTCATCAAGTAACATGGGTGTACCAATTGTGGTTTTAACATTGGCTAATGTTACTTTATTATCAGCTTGCCATTGAGTAAGCGCACTATTAATTTGCTGTTTTAGTAAGTCAGCCTCTTTACCCATAGGACGACGAGCATTAACCGCTAACGTTAGGTTATTACCGTCTCGTTCAATAACTGTGGGCGCTACCGTCATTGGCCCCATAAAGTCATGTTTATACGCAATATCACCAAACTGTTTACCGTGAATATCTAGGCCAATTAGCTGATTTACAAACTTAATGAGCTGCCCATCGCTGTTGTTTTCAAGCTCAACGGCTTTAAATAGTTCAGCCAAATAAGCAATGGCGTTAACACCTGACTCTGGCTCAGATGAGTGAGCCGACATGCCTTTAACACTAATTAAAGTCCCATCTAACTGATCATCAAAGGTAAATTCTACTTGCTTAAGAACCTTGGCTGTTTGTTTTAATTGAGCCATCAATTCAGTACTCGCATTATGCAAAGTTAAGCTGGCATCTTCAGGGATTTGGCTAGCAAAGGCACCACCCGTTACATTGCTGACATACACACCTGTTTGTGGTGATGTTGCATCAAATGTTGGCGCAATTAAGCTCCAGCCTTTTTCAGCAACCACTACAGGGTATGAGGCATCAATGGTTATCGCATACTTTGGTTGCTCATAGGTTTTCATAAACTCAGTTAACGGCTCCCAATCAGACTCCTCCGCTAGGTAAACCATCAGCTCAATGCGGTTATCAAGGGTTATGCCTTTATCTTTTATGGCTTTCATCGCATATAAAGCGGTGGCTATAGCGCCTTTATCGTCTTCGGTACCTCGGCCAACTAATTTACCCGGCTCTGAGGTATCAATAATAAATGGGCTTTGTTTCCATTTGCTGGCGTTTGCAGGTTGTACATCACCGTGAGTCACTATGGTTACTTTTTCTTTTTGCTCACCCATGCCTATGAGTACGGTATAGCCTAAATCTTGGTAGTCAAAGCCCAGTTCAGCGGCTTTCATTTTTAGTAACGCTTTAAAGCCAATAAAGTCGGGATTTTGTGGTGCGCTAACATCACTTTTATTAACCGTTGGAAAAGACACCAAATTTGTGAGTGTATGTACTTGCGCACTTTGGTAGGTATTTTCAGCGTAATCAGCCACGCTGTCATTAATTTTATTTAATTGTGCATGAGTATTAAAGGCCAATAAAGCGATACTAGCTAAAGCTAACTTTTTCAAAACAAATCCCATTTAATTAACAACCAAGAACTATAATTATAACGCCCTTGTTTAATAACAAACAACGCTTTGCGACAGAGCGTAAAACCGCCACTATATTTATCTAACAGCTTTACTAAAGATGCCTGTATAATGCGCACCTTAAAATTACGGGGTTAATCATGAATCGCAGAAAAAAGATCATTACAAAATTTAATAACAAAGATAAGCGTGCTAATGCCAAGCTGCATAAAAGCAACAAACCGGCTTATGTTTCAAAAGCAGAGCGCGCAAAGCTTGCTGAGCAAGATGCCGAACAAGCAATTGAGCACGCGGCCAACGAAGTAGTGCAAACAAGCGTTTAATTGTTATTGCGATAGGGTGAGAGGCTTAAATTGAGTGTTAAAAAGCTTAAAGTGAGCCAAATAACGAACCGCCACATAGCAAACTACCCCACTTGCCACAATCAGTTCAAACGTTGCTAAATACTGTATTTGTTTAACAAACTGCAAATCAATACCCTCTGCATGCATCCATGCGGCAAGTTTAAATAACGCGGTAGCACCAATGACCATAGGAAAAGTAAACGCAGCGTAACCTGGGCAAAATGGACGGCGCAGTAATTTAAAAAATGCGACGTAAATTATAAAGGTCATCAGTACCGCAATTCCAAATAACAAGCCAATAATAACCGGTGACGGCTCGCTGATAACTGTAAAGTAACCAGCTAACGATAAACTTGCTGGCGCCGCTAAAATAGCCAGTGTAGGTTGTGCAGCATCAGGAATGTGCGCAGCAAAAATGATCCGGTAAATCATCATAGGCAACATAACTGCATACATCAGCATGCCAAAATAAAGCGCCCCTTGTGCTAAAAATAGCAGAGCCGGATTCCCTGAAAACGCGACATCGGCAACAATGATCCCAACCGGCGGTACAAACCAGCTTGGCACCATATGCTCAATTTTAAATTCAATCACGCGATGAGCAATAAAGCTGATTAAAAACACCACATGTAATAAAAATGCACCAACCCAAAGCACATCTCCCGCAAGGGAGTAAAACTGCCCTAAAGAATTAGACACCACTAAAGTAGCCATAGCAAAAGTAGGCACCACACTTCCCACAATCGGATGGGCTAAATCGGCTTTAAGCAGCTGAGGATGCAATAAAAACTTAAGTGTTAACAATAGCAATAACACGCTCGCAATAGCGGCACCGGTATATTGTGCTAAGCCATTTAGGTTAAACATACTCTCCCAAGCCCAACCTAGGCTGGCAATACCTAATGCCAAACCGCCCATTGGTGTTGGTGCACCAGATACTTTTGTTTTTATATGTTTAAACATCTCTATTCCACCCTGTGGTTTTAACTTACAGAGAAGTTTACGCTTGCATTTTGTTTAGTTAAATCTAACTATATAGAACACACGTTCATAAAAACAAAACGTAAAATCATGAATATTTCCCTTAAACAGCTCAAGGTGTTTGTAGGCATAACCCAGCACAGCACCCTTACAGCAGCGTCTGAGTCACTGTTTTTATCTAAAGCGGCGGTTAGTATGGCACTTAGCGAACTTGAAAAGCAGTTAGGCCATCCGTTATTTGATCGTGTAAATAACCGATTACTATTAAATCAAGAAGGGCAAAAACTACTGCCCCTTGCTGATGAACTATTAAATCGGGCAAATACTATCGATAACTTATTTTTAGACAACGCTCCTGCCAGCGGAACTTTAAAAATTGGTGCCAGCGATACGATTGGTAATCATGTATTGCCTGCTTTGTTAAGCAACTTTAGAGCGCAGCAACAGCATTACTCGCAACAAATACTGATTTCCAATTCGACGCTTATTTGTCAAAAACTTATAGATTACGAGCTCGATATAGCACTTATTGAGGGCCAAGCCCACCAAAGCGATTTAGTCTCTAGTGTGTTTAGCCATGACGCCATGTGTATTATTGCGCCAATAAACCACCCATTGGCTGCAAAAAAGCAACTTAGCTTTAACGACTTAAATAGTAGCCAATGGGTATTAAGAGAAACTGGATCCGGCTCGCGCTCTTTCTTTTTACATAGCCTTGCGCCACAAATTAAAAATTGGACGCAAAGCGTAGAGCTCAATACCACTGAAGCGCTTATAAACTGTGTAGCAAATGGCTTAGGGTTAGGATGTTTATCATCACTTGCTGCGCAATATGCCCTAAAAGATGGCCGTGTTACACAGCTTAATTTAAACCACCCCATGCAAAGGCAGTTTTGGTTAGTGATGCATAAAGACAAGTACAAAAACCCGCTGTTAAAGCAGTTTATAGAATTTTGTCACAAGCAAACTTAAAAATTAATAGCAATAAACCGTCAGACTCGATTAACCTAAAATCGAATCTGACGGCTGATACTACCTTAATCTATCACCTTAAAACGCGTAACTCATGGCTAAATTTATAGAGCGCCCCTGCCCTGCTAATTGATTAAAGCCCTGCGACATATCTTGTTTAAACTCAGCAATACTTACGCCACCAAGTGGTAATTCATAATATTCATCAAGCAGATTGGTAATATCAACACTCACGGTAAGTGCATCCCAACTGGCTTTTGAGCTTAAATTAAGTAAATGATACTGCTCAGTTTGGTTTTCTAGGCGGTTGCTGTCTACGCGGGTTTTACTATCGACCCACTGCCACGTGAGTGCGTTTTCAAAGCGGCCTATTTGCTGATTAATAGTAAATTGGGTTTGCAGCGGCTTAATTTGATAAAGCGGCTGATTCGTATCGTCGCGCTTACCACGGGTGTTGGTAATATTAGCTTTTAACGACCAGCTACCATACTGCTTAGACTCATGCAGTGCTAAAACCGCATCTAGCTTTACACCATAAAGCCTGGCATCTATGTTATTAAACATAAGTACATTACGGGTATTGGCAGCAAGCGCTGTGCGGTTAAAGCTTCTTACTATGTTGGCATCAATATAGTCATTCACGTCGCTCACCCAAGCGTTAGCACTTATACGCCAGCTGTCATCTTTTGCCATGCGGGTGTACGTGCTGCTAAGCGTGTGTGCGGTTTCTGGTTTAAGGTTTATATTACCAATATAGCCGTTGCCATCGCCGTACCATCCAATCATGGTGGTGGCCATATTACCTACGCCCCAGCTATAGCGTTCGTATAAATTAGGCGCACGATTTTTACGGGCTAAGCCAATTTGTAGTTCGTCGTTATTGCTTAGTTGATAATTAATCAGCACGTTTGCATCAACTAAATTATCTGTTTGTTTTTTGTTTTGGTTATTAAACTTTTTAGCCGCCATTGCATCACTTGGCATCGCCATAGCCATTGCATTCATTGCAGCCATGCCTGCATTATATGCTTGTACATCATCAGTGTTGGTCATTACATTTTCAAATCGAATGCCTGCATTTAACCACCAGCGAGTATTTAGTTGGCTTTCATATTCAGCAAGCAAAGCAATACGCTGACGTCGGCCATTATTAATATTTTTATAGTCATTTGGTCCCATCATCATTGAGCCCTTAACTGCAGGCCACCAGTCATCTAATTTCATGTGGTGATACTCTTGCGCGAGTAGTAACTGGCTGTTGTTATCAAGCGCTAGTCGCCATTTTAACTGGGTACTTATATCTTCGGCGTCGGTTTTCATGGGCATTTTTCCGGGTTTTTCTGCGCTAAAAAATCCCATTTCATGCTTTACGTTATGCCAATTTAACTGCGCTTCAAGCTCACTGTTTGTAAAAGCGCGCTTATACTGAGCAACAGCGCCATAGCTGGTGTTATCTGTCATATCCATATATTGATTAGCAAAGCCTTGATAGGGTATTTTTTGATGGCTTAGCTTAACCACTAATTGTTGCTTATCATCGCGCATGGCAGCACTTAAACTATGGTTTTGCGCGCGGTATAGGGTGTCGAGCACTAAATCGCCGTTACCATCTTCATAACTGTTAGCATCGCTATAAGCACCTTGATAATTAAAACTGAGTACATCGCTGGCAATGCGCATACCTGCGCCGACCTTTTTGGCGTTATCAAGGGTGTTGTACTGGGCTGACACATAACCTGAATGCCATGCAAGTTCGCTATTTTTACTGTACTGAGGTGAAATAGAATTAACAGCAATCACACCTGCAATATTATCGCCTCCCGCGCTTACTGGAGAAACACCTGCAACCACTTTGTAGCTACTAATTTGATTAGCTGAAATATAAGACAGTGGCGGGTTCATTTGGTTAGCACAGGCGGCGGTGATTTGCGCCCCATCAACCAGTACCGCCACTCTATCGCCCATTAAACCATTTAAAACAGGTAAATTGGCCATGCCACCGGCGGCTGAAAAGTCCACTCCTAAATCGGTTAATAGCGATTCAGATGAGCCTAATGATAGGTGTTTATTTTGTGCTTGGCCGTGCACTTCAATCACTTCAATTGAGGTGTCATCTGCAAAAGCAACTGGCGATAATACGCTACTTATAACAAGCGCTAAAGGGGATAATAAATAAGAGGTTAAAGAATTTTTTTTATCAGTCATTATTGATTTACCACAAAATTTTTGTGGGTAAATTATACTTGCTGTAGCAATCTAAAAAGCGCGACATATTGTCGCACTTTGTTAATTTTTAACCCTGTTCGTCGTCAAAAATATCTTCTATTTTTAACTCAAACAACCTTGCTGCCTTAAAGGCCAGTGGCAAGCTGGGATCAAACTTACCTTTTTCAATCGCATTAATAGTTTGGCGAGAAACATCTAGCAGCTCGGCCAACCTTGCTTGGGTGTAGTTATGCTCGGCTCTTAATACTTTTAATCGATTTTTCATTCATCACCTGCGCAATAGTGTTTATTAAGCACATACACGCTAATTAAATACACTGCCCCCATTAAAAACATTAAATCGGGTATTTGTGCTTTAAAATCAATTAAGCCACTCAATTGCAAATTAGTGTACGCAAGCCCACCTACCAATATTGCACCTAGGGTAAACCCCATGGCACTGAGATGTATTTTTTGCATCAGCTCATCCATCCCCTGTAAGTAACGTTTGTTAGCCAAAATCATTACAATGCCGGCTATTACATTTACAACTATAAAAAAGCCGCTAATTATCTCGGCGCGATCCCAAATTAATGTCGGGCCAAAGCTACATAACGCTAAGGTGAGTAACCAAATCAAGGTACATTTAACCAAGTAGCTAGTATTTTTAATTTGGCGTTGTTTTAAATTTAATTCTGTTTTCATTGCTTTAATCCTGTTTCAAAAGTAATGTTTACTTTACAAATATCATTCATACCATACAAAAAGTCAAGTTAGCATTACATTTAAATCTAATATATCTTGTTTTTAATGAGCGAGTGGCTTGCAAGCCCATATAAACCAGCCTTTCGTTTGCTTAAGTTAAATTTTATTCATCTTAAACTATGATTTAGACCATGACGGGAGGAGGCTTTTAATTTAAAATGCCAGCCTCTTTATTCCTCATTCCCATATTCAATTTTAAATAAACGTGTGTGTTGTATTTTTTAAACGTACAGGCGTTTTGTTTGCTATTAAATTTTATTCAATACCTTCAAGGATTTTACATGGCCGTTGATACTACATCGCCGTCGAGTCAGCCCAATAGAGCCGCTATTTTAGTTGTACTTGCGCTAGGCACCTTTATTTTGGGTTTATCTGAATTTTCTATGATGCCTATGTTGCCATTAATTAGTGAAGCATTTGGTAGTACCCCATCACAAAGTGGTTATGCCATTAGTGCTTATGCTCTTGGAGTGGTTGTTGGCGCGCCTATTTTAATGTTGGCAACAGCAAACATGCGTAAACAAAAAGCGCTGTTACTATTTTTAAGTTTAATGTGTATTGCTAATAGCTTAAGCGCCTTAGCTAGCTCATTAGAGCAACTTGTGCTGTTTCGGTTTTTAAGTGGTTTACCCCATGGCGCATATTTTGGCGCAGCCTTGTTATTGGCCTCAGATATAGCGCCTGCTGGAAAGCGTGCTAGCTTTATGTCAAAAGTATTTATGGGGCTGACAGTCGCAACCATTGTAGGCGTACCCGTAGTAACGCTCGTTGGGCAAAATTTGAGTTGGCGTTATTGTTTAGCCGGGGCAGGTGTACTGGCGTTTATTGCCTTTATTTTTGTTTATTACGTGGTACCCAATGTTAAAAATACTCAAAAATCTAATTTACTAAACGAGTTAGGGGTATTAAAAAATAAACTGGTTTGGTCTATTTTGGGTATTGTTATTATTGGTTTTGGTGGCGTATTTTGTATTTATACCTACGTGGCCGACACTATTTTAGATGTGACCCAATCACCCGCCTATACTATTTCAATTGCGATGGTGATGTTTGGTATTGGCTCCACACTCGGTAATTACATACTAGGAAAAGCAGCCGATAAATCGGCAATTAAAACCACGGGACTAACCCTCGCCTCAACTATTATTTTTGCATTTGCGTATGTAAGTGCCAGCTATAATATTTACTTACTTTATCTGGTGATCTTTTTTATTGGCTGTAGCTTAGGGCTTTCTACTTTAGTGCAAACACTGTTAATGGATGTATCGCCCAATGGCCATGCCATGATTGGTGCTCTCGTACAATGTGCTTTTAATATTGCTAATGCAATTGGCCCATGGGTAGGCGGCATTGCTATTGCACAAGGGGCACAACCAAATCAAACCGGGTATGTTGCAGGAGCATTATTTTTAGGCGGGTTATTTATGTGGTGGCTTAGCTTTATACAAATAAACAATAAAAGCGCAAAACAAACGGCTGCAGCGTATTAAGTATAAAAAGAGCCGCGTATAGCGGCTCTTGTTATATTCATTATTTTAATTAATTATACGTCAATCGACGCCATATCAATAACAAAACGGTAGCGCACATCTGAGCGTTCCATGCGCTCATAAGCGGTGTTAATTTCATCTATATTGATCATTTCACACTCAGGTAATACATTGTGCTCACCACAAAAGTCGAGCATTTGCTGTGTTTCTGCAATGCCACCAATTAAGGATCCTGCCACTCGACGACGACCCATTAACAATGGCACTGTGTTTAGCTCATCAACAGGGCCTACTTGGCCAACAATCACTAACGTGCCATCAATATCAAGTAGCGGTGTATACAGTGATAGGTCGTGCTTTACCGGTATAGTATCAATGATCACATCAAACGCTGATTGCGCATCTTTCATTTCATCATCGTTGTTCGACACTAAATAGTGCTTTGCACCTAGCTCAATAGCATCTTCTTTTTTAGATTCAGTGCGGCCAATAACCGTAACCGTTGCACCCATTGCCACGGCATTTTTAACCGCCATATGGCCAAGCCCTCCAAGGCCGACAACTGCAACACGGCTGCCTTTTTTAACACCCCATTTATGCAGCGGTGAGTAAGTAGTAATGCCAGCACACAATAAAGGCGCAACGCGAGATAGCTCTAAATTTTTAGGTACTGAAAGCACAAATTCTTCACGCACCACTACATGCTTAGAGTAGCCACCTTGAGTCATTTCACCATTTATTCTGTCTTTGCCACTGTAAGTGCCAACCATGCCTTCACGACAAAATTGCTCTTCGTGATTATGACATTGGTCGCAGCTTTGACATGAGTCAACCATACAGCCTACAGCAACGGTATCGCCTTGCTGATATTTAGTAACATCGCTACCAACCGAAATTACTTTACCAACAATTTCGTGCCCTGGTACTAATGGGTATTTACTGCCACCCCAATCGTTTCGCACTGCATGTAAGTCTGAATGACAGACACCACAATATAAAATCTCTATTGCTACATCGTTATTTCGTAAATCGCGGCGCTCAAAAGAAAACTCTGTAAGTTCAGAACCTTGGCTTTTTGCTGCATATCCGACTGTTTTCATAATAACTCCATAGTTTATTAAAATTTATAACTCACACAGTATGCATTATCAGCTCTGAACATGAACTGACCTAGCAACTGCAAAAAACCCAGCATAATGCTGGGCTATTCTATTTTTAGATATTACTGCACCACAACGGCGTTTAACTCGTCAATCAAGGTTTTAATACGCTGGGCATTTTTGCCTAAATCGCTTTTACCAATGCGAGATTTACTGCGTATGTCTACCACACGCTTACTGCCTTTGTCGTTAATTCGCACGACAACATCATCTTTAAAGCCAAACCAGGTTGTGGTGTCTGTTGCTTCAACAATGCCATTATTAACATCGCTATTAACCAGTTCCCAACCAAGGTTCTCCATGGCTTTTGTTGTGGCTGCCACTAACTCTAGTTGCGTTTGGTTGTATTCGAGCGATTTTAGCTCTGGGTATGCTTTTCGTTGTTGCGCTGCCGTTTCTTCACCGGCGTATGCAACAGGATTAGGTGCATCAGCACGCAAAGGCACAACCGCAACAAACTCAGGAGGGTTAATTAAATCGGTAGAAATATCATGAATTGGCGGAACACTTTTTGCTGTATTCATCATGTTAAGCGGCATTGCAATAGCAACTGCTGCAAAAATAACAGTGATCACTGCACTGGCTAAGCTCACTGTTTTACGCATAAATAGCACCTGAACTAGTAATAAGGCTAATGCTGCCCCACCAACATAAACACCTAATCTAAAACCGGCAAAAGCAGTGCCTAGTTCAACAATATTAAATTTATAAAGGGGTCCCGGTAGTACCACCATTAAAAAAGCGATAAGCCCAACTAAGCTCACTAAATATTTCATTGCCTACTCCGTTATTGTTATATGGTTATTGTTTTTTAAACAGCTTTATACTGTTAACACTCCAATTTAGATTACTATGACTGATAAGTATCTATAAAGTCATAATTTATTACTCTTTTAAAGTAGATAACTTGACTCCTTGGTAAAAATCAACAAACTACGGGGGTAAAATTATCAGGGTGTTATTATTTATGAAAACAGAGATTAGTTACCGATTTGAGTCATCACAAGTGGCCAATCGCTTTTTACACGAATTAAAAGATTGGCCAGTCAATGACGTAAAAACACGTCTTTTTAATGGCGGCGACAGCGTTAAAGTAAGCTACGAATATGATGAAAGCGGGTTTGATTATACCGTTGCCGAACTTGATGATTTAGCCGAGCAACACGGCGGACAAGAAGTGTCGAGTTAAGATACTAATACCTAAGCTGAATAGCCACAACACACTTTGTAGCTATGCCTATATTGTAAACTTTAAGCTTACAAAGTTATGTAGTAATAGGTATTACACAACGTATTAAAGACCCCTTACCCACTTCACTTTCAACCTCTATAGTGCCATTGTGCTCTTTAAGTACATTGTAAACTATAGCCATTCCCATACCTGTGCCTTGGCCTACGGGTTTAGTGGTAAAGAAAGGATCGAACATTTGTTTAAGTGTATCAGCGTCCATCCCACAGCCGTTATCTGCCACTTCTATGTAAATATTGTTTTTATTGGCAAACAGTTTAATAGTTACTTTTCCTTGCTGATCGTGCAAGTCATCACAAGCGTGTTTGGCATTAATTAATAAGTTTACAAAGACTTGTTTCATCGATGATATATTACACTGTGTTAGGGGTAACTTTTCAATGTGTAACTCTATAGCACACGTTCCCAGCTGGTTTTCGAGTAGCTTTAGCGTGCCATTTAATGATTCTGTAATATCTGCCATTGTTGTTACGTTGTCTTTTAGGCTCGCAAAGTCGACAAGATTACTAACAATATGAGCGATACGCTCTAAGCCCTCTTGAGTATCATCAACTAAGTCATCAATATCATCCACAATAAAGCTTAAGTCGTTCTCTCGGTTGAGCTGAACTAAAATAGACTCTAACTGCGTTACTGAAATCGATTTATCTACAAATTGTTGAGCCGCCGTCATTAACGAAACCAACACGGGCTTTATAAATTTTATGCTTGCTACATTACTGGTTATGTAAGCAAGCGGATTATTTATTTCGTGAGCCATGCCAGCAGAAAGTGTGCCTAATGTGGCCATTTTTTCACTTTGCATTAAGGTTATTTGTTGGTTTTTGACCGTTTCGAGCTTTTCTTCCAGCTCTTGATTAGCAATAAACAACGCCCGTGTTTTGTCTTCTAGTAGGGTTTCTAATTGATCTCTGGCTGATTTTTCGCGCAAATACGCTTTTTTATAATTGTAGTCGTCTTCAGCCATGGGGAGTCTCATATTTTATTTCAATTAAACACGAATCAAACCCATTATGCATGCACTGGGCATGATTAAGTTTAGCATCAACCCCATAATGAGCCGCAGCACCAAAAATAAGCCCTTCGGCGCACATACAAAGCTGTCGCTTAGAGTTGTAACGCATTAAAATAAACCCGTCTTCAATAATTTGGGCGTCAATTTCAGGTAAATTAGGCTCATGATAAAGCTTAGCGACTTCAACATGAATTACTTTATCAATACTAATAATGAGATCAGCAAAACTATTAAAGCTGTCTACTATAGCTGGGTGACGTGCCTTTAAGTGAGAAAATAAATACTCTCCAAAGGCCTTTAATACCTCTGGCATAGACATAGAAAGTGCAGTTGCTACATCTTGTGCCAAACCAACTATTTCTTCATCTGGATAACTTTCTGCAGAAATATAAACACGACCTTCAGGTGCATTTTTTTCAAGTAAGTCGTCCCATGCAGCCATGCCACATTTTTCAATAACCAGTGCCTCAAGCCCTCTAAAGATAACGCCTTTCATGCATGTTCCCTCCATTATCACTTTTAGATTGTTAGCTGCGCCTTCAATTAGTTACAAACGCTCGCTACCTTACGGCTCATATTTACACTAGCGTAGTAAGTCTTACTCTGTAAAATGTCAGCATTAAAGTAATAGTAGTTTAGTCGCTTGTAAAACGCCCAAAAAAGTTCGTTATTTGCATGGTCAACATTTAACATTAAGTAAAGTTAAGAAAGCGTGATCACATTCTGCTTTTTACTCTATTGGTGGCAACGCTATTGGCAGGATCGTCTGGCCAAAAATGCTTCGGGTAGCGCCCTTTCATCTCTTTTTGTACCTCGCGGTAACTACTATTCCAAAAATGTGCTAAGTCTTGAGTTAACTGTAGTGAACGCTTGCCTGGAGATAACAACTCCATTAGCAGTGTTAATTTACCGTTAGCTAACATAGGCGTGCTGGTTAAACCATATACTTCTTGCATGCGCACACTAAGCTTGGCAGGTCCATCAAGTTGGTATTCAATTTTTATGTTAGAGCCACTTGGTACTGTTAGCCGCAGTGGGAGTAAAGATTTTAGCTCGCTTTGCTGTTGCCAATTAAAACAATTTTGTAGTGCCTCAAAATAATTAAACTTTTTAAGTTGCTCAAGGGTTTTAATATCTTCAAGGTATACCCCTAACCAATCACCTGCTGTTTCAATGAGCTGCTGCTGACTAATAATAGGAAACTGTTCTGGCATCAATTTACTAGCTAAGCACATTCTAATAAGTAACTGCTCACTTTCTTTTTGCTCGTTAAACAGTGAAAAGCCCTGTTTGGCAAACAAACTAAGCCATGCCTTGGTGCGCTCTGTTTTATCAAGCTTATGTTTACTTGGTTGGCTACTAAGGGTAATTTCCCCAAGTTTTACTTCATCTTGATGAATAAACCGAGCGGCTTTTTCATCAAACTCGCAGCGGGTTAACTCAGTGAATAAATACGGTAAATACTCTTTAAGCGAAAATGGATTTAGCGCCGTGGCCGCAAAAATACGCCCGCCTTTATGTCCGCCCATACTGGCAATAGCTATATATTCGTCATTATGCCAGTAGTCAGGGTTTAGTTCAGCCCCTGCCCCATTTGCTAATAAGTAGCCATTACCACGTTTTTTAGCGATGCGATCAGGGTAGGCAAGCGACACTAATAAGCTTAAATGTTCAGTGTTTAAACCTGTACGACTGTCGGTAAATTTTAAGCGTTTGAACCAATAATTTAATTGCTGCTTAAACACCGGATGTGGTCGTTGTTGTTGACTATGCAGTGCTAGGTTGAGCTCATTGGCAGTGCTAACTCGGCTTTCTAGTAAGGCCACTAAATAAATAGCTAAGCGATAAATCCCACTTAACTGTGGTTCTAACATTTGCGCTTTTAATAACATATGCGCTAAGCGAATATCGGCACCAAAGCCCAACATTTTACTACCCAGCGTGGTGAGCTTACCGTTACTATCTATAGCTTCAAGCATAGATAATAAATTAGTAGCTTGGCTGCATTGTTGCTCACTCGGCGGGTCAAGTAAGGTGAGTTCACTAATACTTGCGCCCCACTGCTTCGCCTCAAGCATCAGTTGGCTAATATCTGAGGTAAGAATATCAGGGTTATCGTGGCTGTTTCGTCTTTCAAAAGTTTGTTTGGAACCTAACCGATACACAACCCCTGGTTCTATTCGTCCTGCACGCCCTGCGCGTTGTACTGCCGATGAACGCGATATACTTTGCGTAGTGAGCTCAGTTACACCGGTTTTTAAATTAAAGCTGGCTGCACGGCGCTTGCCGCTATCAATCACAATTCGAATGCCTTCAATGGTTAAGCTGGTTTCGGCAACATTGGTGGTCAGTACTACTTTTCGCATCCCTTGAGGCGCAGGTGCTATTGCAGCTTGTTGATTGGCTTTATCTTGCTCACCAAATAAAGTGGCGACTAGGCAGTTACTAGGTAAGTCGCTCAATGCTTGTTGCACGCGCAGTATTTCTCGTTGGCCGGGTAAAAATACCAGCGCACTGCCGGTTTGCTCATTGAGTGCTTGTTTTATAATAGCGGGGATGGCATCAAGCCAGCGGCTTTCATCTTTTATTGGGCAATATATTTCGTCAATCGGGTAACTTCGCCCGCTTGACTGAATAACTGGGCAATTAAAAAATGCGGTATAACGATCGCTATCGAGGGTGGCCGACATCAGCATAATGGTTAAATCTTCACGTAGCGCCGCTTGCGATTCTAAAGCAAAAGCCAGCGCGGTATCTGCTGCGATAGAGCGCTCATGAAACTCATCAAAAATCAGTAAATCAACATCACTGAGCTCAGGGTCATTTTGTAACATGCGTGTCAGCATGCCTTCGGTGACTATTTCAAGGCGCGTGTTCGCACTTACTTTACTCTCACCTCGCACCCGTAAACCGACACTTTGCCCCAGCGTTTCGTTTTGGCAATGCGCTAAATAATTGGCAATATTACGTGCAGCTAAGCGCCGAGGCTCCAACATCACTATGTGTTTATAATGCCCATCGCGCATAAGCTGTAATGGCAACCACGTTGATTTACCTGCACCAGGTGGCGCTTGCAGTAAGGTGATTGGGTTGGCTTTTAATGCATCAATGAGTGAGTTATATATTTCTTGAACCGGCAGCACGCTATTTACCCTAAATTACTTTGTCGCCATTGTAGCAAAAATTAGCAGTTATTTATGTAGGGTACGACTATGTGCTTGGCTGACCATTTCATCTAAAACTTTAGCTTCTTGTTGCTGCGCTTGGCTTTGAAAAGCACGGTGCCTGTTGCTTACTATCCCTTCTATGCCTTTGGTAAAGCTCATTTGCTTAAAACAAGCTTGCTGTTGACGTAATTCATCTTGCTGTGAATCATGAATCCGCGCTTGTTGCTGCGCTGACAAACCAGACAAAATGCGTTTCATCCCTGATAAATTTTGTAAGCTTAGCGCCGAGCTCATTTGCTGGTTTTTAACCATACTGTTTATGTGCTGCTGTAGCTGCGATAGTCGCTGCTGCTCTAAGTTACTTCTTTGTTGTAATTGAGTTTGCTCGGCCAGCATTTTATCTAATTTTTGTTGTTGTAATCCTAAAAATTTATTAAGCATTCAGTTCACCCATCACTGCATTTAACTGATTCACTGACTGTGAAAAATCCACTTGTTCGTTCAATCCTTGGCATAAAAATGATTCGATTTTTGGATACAAATTTACCGCACTGTCGAGTTCCGGATCTTTACCTGCCTGATACGCCCCTAAAGGTATAAGCTCATGTACTTGCATATAGCGGCTATAAAGTTTTTTCAATTTATAACAAAAGCTCAATTGCTCATCGCTCACTATATTTGGCATCACTCGACTAATCGATGAACCAATATTAATGGCCGGATAGTGGCCCTTTTCTGCTAGGGTGCGATCCAATACTATATGGCCATCAAGAATTGCTCGGGCGTTATCGGCTATTGGGTCTTGTTGATCGTCGCCTTCAGCTAATACCGTATAAATGGCGGTCATGCTGCCTTTGCTTTTTTCACTATTACCGGAGCTTTCAACCAACTGGGTTAATTTACTAAATACCGATGGCGGGTACCCTTTAGATGCGGGCAGCTCGCCTACCGATAGGCCAATTTCACGCTGTGCTTGCGCATAGCGGGTTAATGAGTCCATTAATAGCAATACATTTGAGTTTTTATCTCTAAAATAGGCCGCCAGTTTATGACTAAGCTCGGCGGCTTTAATACGCAATAAGGGAGAATCGTCCGCTGGGGATGCAATCACAATAGCCTTTTTTAACCCTTCTTTACCCAAGCTTTGCTCAATAAAATCTTTTACTTCCCAACCACGCTCACCGACTAGGCTTACAATAACTACATCGGCCGAGGTAAAACGGGTCATCATGCCAAGTAATTTACTTTTACCCACACCCGAACCTGCAAATAACCCTAAACGCTGGCCTTTACCCACACTAAATAGGCTATTAATAGCGCGAATACCCACATCTAACGGCTCGGTAACGCCTTTGCGCTCCAGTGGCGTTAAAGAATAATCGTTACCCAATTTACTGGCGCTTTTTGTGCTGTCTTGTTCAAGTGGGCCTAGGTTATCAATGGGTAGCATTTGCGCATCAATTACTCGCCCTAATAGCTTTTCTGAAATAGCCACATGGCTGTTTTTTATAACTGGTCTGACTCGCCCACCAGAATATAAATTTTGTATTTTTTTCAAGGGCATTAAATAGGCTTCATCTAGATTAAAACCCACAACTTCAGCGTCATACCAGTGACCGTCAACACTCTCAACTTGGTACTTTTCGCCCATAGCGAATTGCCCACCCGTCGCGGTAAGTGTTAAACCATTAACTCGTGTTAAACGACCATAGCTTTTAACTAATTCAGGCGGGGTTAGCGCTGTCAGCGCAGATTTTAAGCTAGTGTGTAGGGGGTTAGTCATGTGGCTGCGCTTTGAGTATTTCAGGTATCACTTCATCCAGTAAGCTTTGTAGGCGCTCTGAAAAAGAAAACCGATGTGTTTGTTGCTCTGCCACCAGTTCAACGTCTCCACTGATCAGAGCCTCATCAAAGTAAACCGGCACCGAAAATTCAGCTAAACGCGCATCATTAAAGCAGTGGCGATCAGCCCCTGAGATCATAACTTTTGTTACTACATCGCGATTGCTAAGCAAGGTAATGGCTTTTTCAATCAGCTGCGCGCGTATTTCGGGGCGTACTTTTAGCTCGCAGTCAATAACGTGCTCTGCTAACCTGCTTATCATCAAGGCAAGGTCTTGTTTAAACTCATCATTAAAGTTAAGTAGTTCGTTATTCGCTTTGTCGAATAAAGTGTTAAAACGTTCAATAAGCTGTGTTTTTTGCGCTTCAAGACACTCAGCAACACGCAACTCTATTTGTTGCTCCATTTGCTGCTCTAATTCGCTTTGCTTATTGGCAGCCCCTTGCGCGAGCCCTTCTTCATAGCCCTGCTGTAAACCAACACGCTGAGCAGCATCTAAACGCTCTTGCAGCGTTTGATGTTGCTCATTTTTATTTAAAGTGGGAAACCTAAATGCTTGACTCATAGTTAGCCTGCAGTCTCTTCTTCAAATAAGCGATATTCAATATCACCTTGTTTGCTCATGTCTCTGACAATCGACATAATTTCTTTTCTGGCGGCAATCACTTTGCTCAGTGGTTGTGCACTTAATCCGTCAATTTGCTGTTGGTACACTTGCGCTAAACGTTTAGGTAGTGCACCTAAAACACGCGCTAAAAACTCACTGTTTACACCCTTTAATGACATCGTCCATAACTCATCAGGAATGTCATTAAGCAACAAGGTTAATGTCTCGTCTGTTTGCTTAATTAAGCTGTCAAAATCGTACATTTTTTCTTGTATTTCATCAGCCACGTTAGTGTTATGTTTTTTCATTAGTTCGATAATTTGGCTCTTATTACCGTTGTAACGATTCATAATTTCAACTGCTTTATCGACGCCATTGACCTGCGCGCCAACTTGGCGGCCAACAAATTCAATACACGATTCAAGCGTTAAGCGCACATCATCAATAACGTGTTCACTCACTTCACGAAGACTCGCAATACGATAAAGTAAGTCATCGTGCTTGGATTCTGGAAACAGCACAATAATGGCAGAGGCTTGCTCTGGCGGTAAAAAAGCCAAAAACAGCGCCTGCATTTGCACGTGTTCTTGCTCTAAAAAGCGCACGATAAGTTCAGGCGGGATCCACTCTAAACGACGTAAATCGTCATTCATGGCACCACCATAAATATCATCAAGCATAGTTTTGGCAAGCTTTCTACCGACGGCTTTATCGAGTGCTCGCTCTAAATACACACGCGATGCACCATTGACGCCACTTTCATTGCGGTAGCAATCAAAAAATTCACTCAAGGTGCCTGCAACATCCTGTTGAGTAACGTTTGAAATTTTAGCCATACGCTCAGAAATAGCCTGCACTTCACGGCGGCCTAATTTACGAATGACACTGGCGGCATTTTCCTCGCCCATACTTAGCAATAAAATAGCGGCGCGATCTAGCGCCGGTAATTGTGAGCCTTTATCAAGCTTTTCTTGATTCAATTTCAACTCCTTGTTCTACCCAATATTTTATTACCGACGTAACACGCTCGGTTTCTTTGTTAGCAAGTAACTGCATGTGCGCTATTTGTTCTTCAAAGTCATTGCCTATTTGCGGTAACGACATATTTTGATGTTCGCCTGCGCCTTCTTTGGCGGTTAAGTTTTCTATTTGCGATTTAGCATTAATGGCGTCATCAAGCGGACTGCTTTGTCTTTCTGTTGTAGAGGCTGATTTAACCTCATTATCAGCGGTTGCCATGGCGTTGTTTGCTTCGTTACTTTTACCTTTTATTAAGTGATTAACTAAAGGGCGCACACCAAATAAAATCAGCAATAAACTAATTAAAGTACCCACAATATAACGGGCATACTCTTTAAGCTCAGGCATTTGCCACCATTCAAGACCTTCACCTGGGGCTAGTATTTTTTGTTCTACAAAGGCAAAGCTAGTGATGTTGAATTGATCGCCGCGTGCGTCGTTAAACCCCGTGGCCTTTTTTACCATTTCACCTAATGAAGCCAGCTTTTCTTCGCTCCAGCCATCAGCTGTTCCAGCTACTTGCTCATTAATAAGTACCGATAAGCTCATGTTTTTAATGCGGCCTACTTCAAATTGGGTATGAGTTACCGAGCGACCATTTTCAAACTGTCGTTTACTCTCATTTCGTTGTGAAGTTCGCTCGTTGTTTTCATCTTCAGCTTGTTCGTTAGGCACAGGTGGCTCATTAGCTAAAGAGCCCGGAATACCAGCCGCCAGCTGATCTAGGGTGCTATCAGATTTAATAAACTCTTGTGTTAATACATTTTGTGGGTCAACCATTTCACGTGTTTCTTCAACCACACTAAAATCAACATCACTAGAAACCTGAATTCTAAAATTACCTTCACCCAAAATTGGCAACAACATAATAGATGCGCGTTGCTCTATGTTGCGCTCAACTTTTTCAATAAAGGCGAGCTTTTTATCGGTTTCTTTGCCTACTGGAGTGGTATCAAATAAGTCGCCGCTGAGTAATTTACCACGCTGATCTACCACCGACACAGAACGAGAATCAAGCCCAGGCACACTGCCAATAATCAGTGCAATAATGGCTTCCACTTGCTCTGGTTTAAGTTCGTGTCCTGGCGCTAAATCAACCATCACAGACGCTGCGGTTTTTTGCTCAGTACGCCCAACAAATAAGCTGCGCTTAGGGACTGCCAAGTGCACCCGCGCATTGCGTATGCCTTGCATGTTAATAATGGTGCGTGCCAACTCACCTTCCAAGGCATGCTGGTATTGCATAGATTCGATAAATTGACTGGTGCCCATAGACACTTTGTCGCTAATATTCTCAATACCCTCAGGCATAGAGGCTTTTATTCCTCTAGCCGCAAGCGTGATTCGTGCATCAGCCAGTTTTTCTTGTGGCACTAAAATATTACCGCTATCGGTATCGATGCGGAACGTGATTTGTTCTTTATCTAAAATTTCTAAAATATTGGCTTTATCGTAGCTTTCTTGATTACCGTAAAGCGGTACGTAGTTTTTAGCCGAGGTCCATAAAATAAGGACTATAGTAGCCGCTACTAATGTCGCTAGTAGAGCAATGGTCGCGACACTTCTGTCACCTGAGTTGCCGAAGTTTAATTTGTTGGAGAGATTAACCACTCTTTCTTTTAGGTTGCTCTCATTTTGCTCAGGTACTTTTGCTAATTCTCCTTTCATATCAGCCTCTACAGTGACATGCGCATGACATCATCAATGCCATTGAGCACTTTATTGCGCATTTCCATCAGCATAGAAAAACTAAGCCCCGCTTTTTGACTGGCGATCATTGCGCCTACCACATCTTCACTTTCACCAGTATCAACGGCTTTAACCATTTCACCGGCAATATTTTGTTGGGCGTTGATAGAGCGAATAACATGCTTAAAGTCTTCACTAATATTTACATTTTGATTACTGATAGCAGCCGGCTCTATGCTCTCTGGACCTGCAAGTTTTTGCATATCCATCATTTTGCCCAGCATCATTTGTTGACTTTCAATTGGCGACATTCTTTTTTTCCTTCAAATTATGCAATTGCATCAATATCAATACCGCATTCACGCATAGCGGCAATTTTGTATCTTAATGCTCGGGTAGTTACGCCAAGCGCCTGTGCTGTTTGAGTACGATGACCTTTAAACCGACTCAATAAACTGTATATATAATCAAACTCCGCCTGCTTTTTATTCTCCTTTAACTGCGTGGCACAAAAAGCCGCCGCTGCAGGTGAACATTGCGGTAAATTTAAATCTTCAACCTGAATTTCAACACCTCTGGCCATAACTAATGCACGTTGAATCACGTTTTCAATTTCCCGTACATTGCCCGGCCAGTTGTAACAAAGCATCACATCTTCTGCTTGTTTACTAATGTGAAACTCAGAGTTACCATATTTTTTGATAAAGTGATGAGCCAATGGAATGATGTCATCAACACGATCCCGAAGTGCAGGCCAACTAAGCGGTAATACATCTAAACGGTAAAATAAGTCTTCACGAAAAGCGCCTTGCTCAACTTGTTCACGCAATATGCGGTTAGAGGCGGCAATAATGCGTATATCTAATTTTATTTTTTGATGACTGCCGAGTCTTTCAACTTCTCGCTCTTGTAATACCCGCAGTAATTTAGCTTGTAAATCCAATGGCAGCTCAGTAATTTCATCCAGTAAAATAGTACCGCCATTGGCCAGCTCAAATTTACCTGCCTGAGCATTCACCGCACCGGTGAATGCCCCCTTATTAAATCCAAATAACATGGCTTCGAGCATATTTTCTGGGATTGCAGCACAGTTAACTGCAATAAATGGCTTATCTTTACGGTCTGAGGATTTATGAATAAAGTGCGCTAACTTCTCTTTACCTGTTCCCGATTCGCCGGTAATTAACACCCCTGCCGATGTTTGGGCAGCTCGATTAGCTAAACGCAGTACTTGTTGTGACTTAGTTGAAACAGCGATTAAATCTTCAAACCCATGCTTCATTGAATCAGTGTTTCTGATTGTTTTTTTAAGCTGCTCAGCAAAGAAAGGTTTTAAGAGATAATCAACAGCGCCACCGTTATTAATAGTTTTTGAAGCAATTTCACTTTGTGAAGAATCGACTAACGTCACAATTTGCGAAGTGGGACATGTTTTACGCAGTAATTTTACTAATTCAACCAGTTCGAGTTGTTGAGTATCCGCATCAACAAACACAAGCTCTGGCTTACTTATAAGGCAGTGGCTAACCGCATCGCTGATGGAGTTTGTATGCAGAAACTTAAAATTTTCGGCAAATACAACTTGCTGAATCTCAGGCGTTGGCTGCTGCTCACTGATCCATAAAAGGTATCTTTGACTCATATTTTTCCTTTGCAGTGCAATTAACTTGAGTGTCGGAAAAGACGAACTAAAACACGGCGATTAGACGATGCGCCCTGCTCCGAGTTTTTTATAATGGGATAACGTTGACCATGCGCTCTTACTTCTAACATGTCTTTGGGTAAGCCAAATTCAATAAGTCTGGCAGCTACGTCATCTGCTCTTTCTTTTGAAAGCAACCGATTTGACAGCGGCGAGCCCGTATTATCTGTGTGGCCATCAACTAGCACTTTACTTACGCGACTGTCTAAAGAAATGTAACGCACTAAATCTTTTAAAAATTTAAGATCTTTAGCCGTTGTTACTGTGCGCTGCCCACTGGCAAACTGTAATTGATGATCGCGTGCTTGCTCCCAAGAAAGCGGCGATAAATTAGCTAAACACTGTTGATAATCGGCAACTATTTCATCGCTATGGGTATTAGTAAAGGTCAGGCGAAGTTGTTCATCACCAAAGCTTACTAGCGTGTCTAACCAACCGCCTTGTTTAATCACACGAAGTAATGCGGTCATATCGGCAGAAAATTGCACCTTGTTATCTTCGACATTAGAGGATACAAAGTTCACGGCAGTAAGAATGGTATCTGCAGATTGCCAATCTGCTTTACGAGATAAAACGTGTAAACCTACTATTGGTTTATCTTGTAAAAGCCAAGTAAATTCCAATTGTTGAGTTTTTGCTGGGAGGGTTTTTACTTCAAGTAACGCATAATTATCAAAGCGCTGTTTGAGTGAACACGCAAACGGGTTACTATTTACTGACCAAATAGAGTTTTCGTAGTTTTGCACCAGGTTTTGCTCTGATGTGTGTCCCTGCGAGGACATAAACACAGCACAGGGCAATGCAAATTTAATCAGCTGAGTTAATCTATTCATGTATATTCCGTATAAAGTTAAATAGAACAATTAAGTTTTTTAAATCAATAGCGAAATACAACAAATACAAACACAGTATTAATGAATATCACTAAGTTAATGTAACCCCACGATCGTAGCGATAGCCTTAGACTGGGAGCTTTGCGTCCTATGCTTTCGCATAGTTTGCCATTTAATTTACTTAAGCATTATTTTAAACCAATATAAAAACTAGTAACTATGTACAATAAAAACAACAGACTATAGTTAAATATCATTAAATGCAAATATTACTATATAAAATTCATAGCCAGTTCATTTTATGCTCATTTTACAATCATTCATCCCAACGAACCGAGTATATCTACCCGAATGGTATCTGGAATTTCATTATAAGAAAGAACAACTAAGCTACCCTTAGTAAAGGTTTTTGCGTAACGAGCTAATAGCGGCCGAAGCTGCGGCACCACAATTAATGTAGGCGTTACCCCTCTTGATTTCATGTCTTCGACTATCATCGGCATTGTGCGTTGAAATTGCCCTAGTAAATTAGGGTCTACCGCAAAACTATCTAGTACAACTTTGCCAGCCTGCATAGCTTGATCAAGTGAGCTTTGTAAGGTGCTTTCTAGTTTTTCATCTAAGCTATAGGCACTGAGTTCATCACGATTACCCATCACCTGTTTTACCAATACTTTTTGCAGTGCGCAGCGTACGTCTGAAACCAGTAAAATCGGATCTTTAGTTACCTCAATACTGTCTATTAATGTGCCGGCGATAGTAACTATGTCTTTAATACTTATGTGTTCTTTTAGTAGTAAACGAATCACTTTTAGCTGTAAATTAGTCGGTAATGCTTTTTCGAAGGTTTCGGCTAAGCTAGGTGAGATTTCTTTTAGTCGCTCATTAAGCTTTTGTACGTCTTCATAACTAAATAACTCATCTAAATGTTCTTTGATCACTTTGCCGGTATGAGTAGCAATAATGGTGCCTAAATCAACCACTGAGTAACCCATATTCAATGCTTGGGTTTTACTGTCATCTTTTATCCAAACAGCCTCAAGCCCATAAGCAGGATCAGTGGTTAATTCACCATCTAAGCTGCCGTATACATCGCCGGTGTTTAACGCGAGTAGTTCTTTGGCGTTTACATTAGCACTTGCAACAGGCACACCGGCTAAGTTTACTTTGTATTCTTGTGGGTTTAATTTTAGGTTATCTTTTATTCTGATCTCCGGTAATAAAAACCCAAGTTGCTCAGAGAGATTTTTACGCACACCTCTTAAGGTTTTTACCAGCTCTTCCCCTTTGTCTTTATCGGCTAAATAAACCAAACGAAAGCCAAGCTCAACCGACAACTTATCAACATGAGAAATATCTCCCCATTCTAAGTTAGCCTGTTGCTCACTTAAAATAGTGTCGGTCATTTGTTCGGCTTCAATTAAAGAGTTATCGGGGAGAGAGCGTTGTAATCGCCAAGCAACATAAAATAATGGCGCGGCAAACCCTAAAAAGGCGACAGTGGGCATCCCAGGCACAATACCAAGCGTAACCATAATTAAAGCAGCAGTAAAAATAACACGTGGAGAGGCAAGTAACTGCTTACCTACTGCTTCACTTACATCGCCTTCATCGTTCATACGCGTAACAATAATTGCAGCAGCAACCGCGAGTAATAACGAAGGAATTTGCGCAACTAAGCCATCACCTATGGTTAACAGTGCAAAACGCTGAAACGCTTCGGCTAAGCTTAAACCATGTTGAAAAGCACCTATTGAAACACCGCCCAACAGGTTGATCACTAATATAATTAAGCCAGCTATAGCATCACCGCGTACAAACTTAGATGCACCATCCATAGAGCCATAAAAATCGGCTTCTTGGGCTATAGTACTGCGTCGCTCTTTTGCTTGCTCAGGGCCAATTAATCCGGCATTTAAATCCGCGTCAATTGCCATTTGTTTACCGGGCATGGCGTCTAGAGTAAAGCGTGCAGCCACCTCAGAAATACGCTCACCGCCTTTGGTAATAACCACAAAGTTAATCACCATTAAAATAACAAACACCACAATACCAACGACGTAGTTACCGCCTATAACCACTTCACCAAACGCTTGAATAACGCGACCTGCCACATCTGAGCCTTCATGGCCATGCAGTAATACCACACGTGTTGAAGCAATGTTTAGGGTTAAACGCATCAAGGTGGCGACTAACAAAATAGTCGGAAATACAGAAAAATCGAGCGGCTTTTTAGTAGACACAGCGACTAACAATACAATCACCGACAATACAATGTTAAAGGTAAACAATGCATCTAATAGCCATCCTGGTAATGGCAAAATAACCATCGACAAAACAGCTAACAACAAAATAGGAATAGCGGTATAAGGTTGAGTAAAACTGCGCCAGTTCAAATTATAACTCCAACATCTAAGGTTTCTGTAAGTTTTTAGGGATTGTTAATTCAGGTAAAGCTGCAGGTGCTTGCCCACGTCCTTGCTTGTATGCTTTTAATTGCAATACATAGGTCAGTACATAGGCAACCGCACTGTATAAGCCGTTGGGCACTTCTTGGTCGACCCGAGTCGAAAAATAAATAGCCCGTGCTAATGCAGGGATTTCTATTATTTCTTTGTTATTCATACGGGCCACTTCGCGAATTCTCAGCGCCATTTCATCTACGCCTTTAGCGACAACATAAGGGGCTTTAGCCGCTTCTTCACTGTACTTTATTGCCACAGCATAATGAGTAGGGTTGGTGACAATCACATCGGCAGTGGGAACACGCTCTTCAATTTTTCTATTCGATTGCTGATATTGTATTTGCCGAATTTTATTTTTTATCTCAGGGCTACCGTCTGAAGATTTACGCTCTTCTTTTACTTCTTGGTGGGTCATTTTTATTTTATCGGCAATCTGTTTTTGCTGAAAAGGCACATCAATAACTGCAATAAAAAGTAGTAAAGTTACCGTGATCATTAACGATAAAAATAACAACTCAATGCCTTGGCCTATCGCCACTTTTATATCTAAGTTTTGTAACATCATCAGCTGCATCCACAGCTTAGTTAAAAAGGTATATAAGCAAATCGCCAGTAAGGTTATTTTTAGTATTGATTTAAGTAGCTCAACTAACGACTGTTTACCAAACATTTTGCCTAACCCGGTTAGTGGGTTGAGCTTGCTCATTTTTAGCGCCACGAGTTTTTTTGAAAACACAAACCCGCCAGGTAAACACCCAGTGATCCACATTGCGCAAAAGCTTAATAATAAAAACGGCGTAAGGGTTGATAGCATATTCATAATGGCCTCGCCCAACGCGATGGGCATCATTTTTTTATTATTTATAATCGTATGATCCAGCACCATAGTACTGTTCATTAAGTTAACAAATAAGCTGTAAAATAAATTGGCAAACCACAATAACCCAGCAATACTGACCATTAATAAAATAGCGGTATTGAGCTCTTTTGAGCGCGCGACTTGGCCGTCTTCTTTGGCTTTTTTTAGCCGTTTCTCTGTGGGTTGTTCTGTTTTTTCTTGCGAGCTATTTTCAGACATACCGCTACCTCATCGCTTGTGCAAAGGTTGTTAGTACATGATACGTTAGCCTTGAAAACGCACTTCCTGTGTACTCTAAGGTCATAAATACGCAGAAAAACCCCATCAATAGCGACATAGGGAAACCCAATACAAAAATATTTAATGACGGCGCCGCCCTACTTGCTACACCAAAGGTTAAGTTAACCAATAACATGGCGACTATCCCTGGTAGCGACAGCAATAAAGCAGAGGAAAACATCCACGCAAACAACATAATAATCGCCTGAATATCAAACTCATAAATACTGCGACCAATCGGAAAGCTATGAAAGCTCTCTACCATAACTTGTAGAGTTATTAAGTGACCATCTGCGGCAAAAAACAGTAATGCACACATAATCCAAAATAACCGTCCCAATAATGCCACTTGGTTACCACTACCGGGGTCCATAACAAGCGCCATTGATAAACCCATCTGCATGGATAAGATCAGCCCTATCATTGCCATTACTTCAAACAAAATACGCAGCGATAACCCCATCATTACCCCAAAAATAATTTGCTCGAAGGTTAAGATGGCGGCATCTAAAGAAAACAAGTCAATAGCAGGTGCAAGTGGTAACTGCGGAGCAACTAAAAAAGCCAACATCATAGACACTAAAATACGAGAGCGCGGCGTTACTGCCGGATTGTCAAATACCGGCATAGACCATAAAAGTGCAGAAAAACGTACAAATGGCCACCAAAGCGTGCCCATCCAGCTGACTAAGTCAGTAGACGTTAAAGCAAGTAATGAGCTCAACCAAATACTCCAGGTAACATAAATTTGAGCTTATCAAACCAATCAATCAAAATTTGTAGCATCCAATGCCCCGCAAACACTACCATTAATAAGGTTAATAACATACGTGGTAAGAACGTTAGGGTTTGCTCTTGAATAGAGGTCGCACCTTGAATAATGGCCACTACAATACCTAGAATTAAACCCGGCACAATTAAGACTAAAATCAGTTTTATTATGGTATAAACCGCGCTTGAAATAAGCTCTACCGACATTTCTGGGGTCATGGTGACATTCCAAATGTTGCTGCCAGCGTACCCGCTATCATTGACCAGCCATCGGCAAGTACAAACACCATGAGCTTGAACGGTAAGCTAATGATCAGCGGTGATAGCATCATCATACCCATAGACATCAGCACACTACTGACAACTAAATCTATAATTAAAAAAGGAATAAATAACATAAAGCCAATTTGAAAAGCGGTAGTAAGCTCACTTAGTACAAAGGCAGGCATTAATACTTCAAACGGAATCTCTTGCGCGGTGAGTGTGGTTGGCTCATTGGCAATTAATAACACTTGGCGTAATTCACTTTCGCGAGTTTGCCTAAGCATAAAAGCACGCAAAGGCTTTTCTGCGGTGAGTAAAGCTTCTTCTAACCCTATGGTTTGCTGCTGAAAAGGCGTATATGCATTTTGGTAAATATCCTGCCAAACTGGTCGCATAATCAACATGGTGAGCATCAGTGAGATGCCAATCAAAATTTTATTCGGTGGGCTTTGTTGTAACCCCATAGCTTGGCGCAAAATTGCCAATACAATGATGATTCTGGTAAACGACGTTAAAACCATCAGTAGCGCAGGTAATAAACTCAATACCGTCATTAATAAGAGTATTTGCAATTTAACGCTATAGTCTTGCCCGTCGGCCGTATCTTTTAGAGAAAACAGCGTAAGTTCTTCCGCATTTAGCCAGCTTGGTAAAAACATCATGATCAACAGTAGGCTAACTTTAAAAATTACGCGTTTATTCATTTGTTTATTGATCCTTTGCGGTATCTGTTTGAGCAAATTTCAAACCATACTGCCCTTCAACCATTACCACTTCTGCTTTAGCAAAAAATACCCCATTCACTTTTACATCAAGCGCTTCACCAGCTACTTTGTCTAGCTTAAGCACATCGCCTTCTTTGGCTTGGCTAAGCTCGCCTAAGGTAATTTCAGTACTTGCTACTTCAAGAGTGACGAGTAAAGGAACATCTTGAAAAAATGACATATTTCCTTCGTTAGTTTTGTTAACAGATTTATCATCAAATCCATCAAAAGCATCAAGCTCTAAGCCCGCCAAGGCGCTATCAAGGTTCTCGTTCATAATTTAGTTACTCGTTGTATTGTTTGATAATTGTGTGATTTGAAATGCTAAGCCAGTCTCTTGCTCAACAACTTGGCCTTTAAATATTTGTTTATGACCTAGGTTAAATAGTGCAGCTTCATTAAGTTCAATGGGTAATACCCCGCCGGCTACACAGGCCTTTAATTGCTTTAAAGTGACTTTTTTCTTCGCCATTTCAATCTGACCTTGCACCGCAAACTGTGTCCACATATCAGTATTGAGTGTTTCGTTATTTGCTGAATCTTGCTCGCTATCAGCTGCGCAAAAAAAGCTAATTGGCAGCCATAAAAACCAACTTATTACTTGGTTTTCTAATATAAACCGCACTTTAAAGGCTAAATATTGTAATGCTTCAGGTAAGGCATGAGACTTTTGTATCTCACCTAATAACGCTGAGCGTTCTCTAAATAATAAGCCTTGAATGCCCTGCACTTGGCGCTGTAGTAAGCGACCACAAATACGGCTTTCTGTTGAGCTTAATTCGTTATTCACCTCATCAGAGACTTGCTCTGTGCTGTTCACATTATTAAATTGCCCACCTAAGCATAAATCAGCTGTTTTATATGCACTTTGATAATCAAGCGCTAAATAGGCCTCACCTTGAGAAGGGGCAAATAAAGGGCAGGCAAGAAATATCCTTGAGGATTCTTTAAACCAACTGTTAATAACCGAATGCGAACAAGGCGAAATTTCTACATCAAAACGGCTGTCGTTAAATAATTGGGCTAGCTCTAACTCCAAAGTTTTACGAATATTAACGTTTATGTGCGCTGCTTTTTGTTGTGCTTGTTCATATGCTCTTTGCTCAAGCGTGAGTGCAAATGGCGTAATATGCTCAGAATCTTTCGCTTTAATTAACTTTGTTTTAGCGTTTAACGTTTTACTCATACCACTGTTTTTCCTGATTCATTTATATTCAGCTTATGTTCGTTTTTTTGCTTTTTTCAATTGGGCTTGTAGCTGTAAACGATTAACAATATCGCTGCGTAAGCGCTCATTTTTGCTTATCCACTCAACCCCTAAAAACATTAATTTTTCACTCACTGCACGGCGATACATCACTTTGCCAGCCAATCGATTGGTTTTATCAAACACCACAATAATTTTATTGGGGATCGTCTTTTCAGCAGGTACTAATAACCCCACACCGCCCACGCTAATATCTTTTGCCACACCATGGCATAGTGAAATATCAATAAAACAACGGCGTAATAACTGCACGCCCACCCCGCCAAGCTGAACTGACTCAGGCTCGTAATTATCTTTAAGGTTTAAGTTCCACCTTTTGTAACTTCGTTTAGTGTCTGATTGGTTACTCATAATTCTCTTCAAGGCGTAGCACGGGTTTGTTAGCCGTTGCCGCACCAGCCGCTTTTTTTATCGGATTGTTAATGTTGCTATCATCAAATAATTGGTTAAATTTATCCTGCGCATCTTTAGTTAAGATCAGCAATTCAACACGTCTGTTTTCGCTGGCTTTTTTATTTTCTTTGTTAATTGGCCGATTTGATGAAAACGCATTTACTTGAAGCACCTGACTGGATGGCATTCCGCCCATGGTCATTACTTTTCTTGCTTGCTGCGCTCTATCGCCAGAAATGTCCCAATTACGAGAGCTGCCATCAACAAATAAGCTGGCATCGCTGTGCCCAGAAATAATGATTTTGTTGTTAATGTCTTTAACTAATCCGCCAAGGTATAGAAACAGATCTTCAAAAAATGGAGTCATTTGCGACTTTGAGCGTTCAAACATTTGGTGGTGCTTATCGTCTCTAATGATCACTCTGAGCCCCAAGGGCACTTCTTCAACTAGTAAGTTATTTTTTAGTAACTCTTCTTTACTGAGTTCATCAATACTTTCCAGTAATAAGCTCAGCTCAGATGAAGCTTCAAATTGGCTATCAATCGCTGAATTTAACTTCTCGCCTTGCCCTGCTTTAGGCTCAACGGTGCCATCGGGCACTTGTAATACTTCACTCATTCCAGGTTTTGGAGAGTCCGGAGGCGTAATTCCCGACTCTAAGTGCTTAATTACAGAAGGAGATCCCCCTAAATCAACGGGGAATGGGCTGTTTTGAGGATCAAAAATAGCGGGGCCACCATCAAAAATTGAGTGAGTTCGCATATAGTGTGCTATTTCTTCACGCTCAGATTCATTGGTGATCGCCATGATCCACATCACCATAAAAAACGCCATCATCGCCAAAGTAAAATCGGCAAAGGCAACCTTCCAAGCACCACCATGAGGCTTTTCGGTTGCTCTTCTACGAGAGCGTTTGATGACGATTTCTTGATTTTTGTTTTCCATCATTAAGCCGCCTTGTTAGTGATCCACTCTTCCATGGTGGTAAAGGTCGGTTTAATTTCTTCATTAATTAATTTTCGGCCTGAATCAGTCGCCACAATAGGCACATGCCCTTTAGCATGCGCCACTAACATGGCACGCACACACTCAAACATTGCCACTTGTTTTTTTACATACTGCTCCATCGCTGAGGCAAGCGGTGCAATTAAACAGTAACAAGCAAAAATACCAATAAAAGTACCCACCAACGCCGCTGCTACATGGTAGCCAATTTCACTTAAAGGTCCATCAAGATGCTGCATGGTAATAATAATGCCGCCAACCGCTGCTAAAATACCAAAACCTGGCATAGCTTCAGCTATATTAGCAAGTGAATGAGAAGGTTTAAGACGTTGCTCTTCAATGGTATAAATCTCTTGCTCTAACATGGCATCAAAGTCATGAGAGTTGATTTTTCCCATACTAAATAAACGTAAGTTATCGCAAATAAAAGTAACTAGCTGTGGGAACTCATACACTTTAGGGTAGGCAAGAAAAATAGAACTGGTTTCTGGGTTTTCAACATGCTCATCTAATCCTTTAATGCCTTTCACTCTGGCTAAGTCTAATAAAGAGTAAATAACAAGTAGTAAGTCATGGTACAGCTCAGACGTATCGGTTCCTTTACCACTAATAAATTGATACTTTAATTGCGATAGCATTTCTGTCAGTACATACTTTGAATTACCCACAATTAACGCCCCAAAGCCTGCGCCAAAAATAATTAAAAACTCGTATGGCTGCCACATAGTGGCAATGTTGCCGCCCGCAAACGCAAAACCACCTAATACTGTTGCAAGTACTACTATTAACCCTATAACTCTTTGCATTCTTTATTCCTTAGGTATTAGATTTTTTGAAGCGCTTGTGTAAGCGCTTCAAGTGCTTGTTTATGAAGTTGGCAAACACGTGCCTCGGTTAAATCGAGCGTTAACGCTATTTCTTTCATATTCATTTCGTGCATGTAATATAATTGCAAGAGCAGCTTTTCTCGGGTATTGAGTTTGCTCATCGCCACTTTTAGCATGGCTGCTGTCTCTTCTTTGTCGTGTGTATGTGCAGAGGTAAGCGCTAAATTTGGGTTAGCTTCCAATAGCGCTTCAAGGCTATCAAATGCTTCAGCTTGCTCACTGTAATGCAGTTGAATAAGCTCTTTATGGTTAATTCCTAACGCCTCACACATTTCGGTGTCTGTTGCATCACGACCGAGCTTTTTTTGCAGTGAACGGCTCATATCACGAAGCTGATGAGACTGCTGCCTTAACTGTCGTGGGCGCCAATCGACACGCCTAAACTCATCTAACATAGCACCACGAATACGCTTAAACGCAAATGCAGCAAACTTCTCATCTAAATCCCGACCATAGCGACGAATAGACGACAGCAGCGCAATAATACCTATTTGATAAATATCATCATTATCGACAATAACACCCACTTGAGTGCGCATGTGCGCAGCCGCTCGATTCACCAAATAAGAGTACTGCGATAATAGTTGCGTCTCTTTTTGTGGCGTTAAGGTGACTGGTGGTTCTGTTATTAACTCGCCCCACTCTTCTTGCAGCATCATAGCGATGGCCTATTGAATGAAGACGTTCGTAATAAGTACGTTATCCAATCGAACAGATACCGTATTCGCTAACACTAAATTAAACTGCTCTAATAAGTTTTTTTGAACCGCATCTATATCTTTAAAAGCGGCTTTTGCTTGGCTATGACTCATATTGGCAAACTGTTTTACCAGTACATTTCTTACAAGCGGCTCCATCGCCTCTGTGCCTGTGTTGTATACAGATGGTGAAGTAACAAGTACCAAGTCGAGTACTAAATAGCGGGCAATTGAGTCCTCTGATACGCTTATAATAAAGCGCTCCATTTCGTGGTATTCAACTTTTGTTATATCTGCTTGCGGACCTTCTTTTGATGAATCACTGTCGTTAAAAAACTGTCCCGCAAAAAAGGCAGCCGCAATAAGTGCAATTACAGTTAGGGCTATTATTATTTTTTTCACTTTTATCTCTCTTAATCCAAGGTAGTTATACTAATAAATCCAACCAATCTAATGGCGATTTAGGCGTGCGAATGCTGTTGTCATCATCAATTGAAGGCATCTCAGTATGATTATTTGCAATGCCGCTATTGTCGCTTTGCTGTTGAGGTTGCTGCTGTTTATCACTCAAATTAACATCCACTGTACTGTTTGAGTTTTGCGACAAAGACTGACGTAACTGCTCTAAAGTTTGCGCTATGGCATCTCTAACCTGCGCATTACTCGTAGTTAAACTGACTGAGGTTTTATCCCCTTCGATATTAATAGATATTTCAATACTGCCTAGGTTTGGAGGATCTAATCTAATTTGCGCGCGCTGAAGTTGCTGGCCTATTTGCAGCTTTACCTTGTCGCCAAGTACATGCAATAAGCGCTGCCCCCATTCACTGGGAGCCTCTTTTAATTTTTCTTTTTGCCACTCAAATGTTTCTGGCGCGGTGGCGGCAGATGAAAAAGCATTCACTAATGCTGATTTTTGACTGCTGCCTTCACGAGATTCAACGTTGAGAAGTTTCGATTGCGTGTTTTGAGTCAGTGCAGCAAGCTCGAGCTTACTGAGCCCAATACTCGGTTGTGCAGCTAGTTGCTCATTGGTTGGGCTACTTGATTGCGCGTGTCTATAAGTATTCAACACTACCGAAGGTTGATTTAATCGATTCAAAAGCGCTTGCGAATACAATGTTTGTGGTACTTTGGCTAAATCGAGTGTATTTAATTCTTTATTAACGGGTGTATTCGCTGGCGTTACATTTATAGCTGCAGCAGGCACAGTTAAAACATCACTATGCACTGTCATATTTTGTACAGACGCAGTTTTAGCTGACTCTTGAGTTATAATGCCTTCTTCGTGCAGAGTCTCTAAAGGCTTACTCTTTAACTGCTCATCAATAACAAGTTGTGCTGGTGGTGTTTCCACTGCTGCAGTGCCGTTATCAAGAGCAAGGTTACTATTTGAGTTGAGTAAATTTGTGACAGGCGCGTTTATTTTACTGCTATCAAGATTATAATTTGCAGTGTTTAAAAAGTACGGGTTTATTATTTCTTGTGTTTCTGTAATGGCATCTTCTTGCACTAGTTGTTCTGAGCTTTCTTGAGGTTGTTCACCTTGCACATTTTGCTGTTTTGTTTGCTGTTGCTTTGAAGAAAGCGTAAACGGCTCAAGCTCGCTCTGTTGTTCTTGCGCATCTGCAGGTGTACTGCTCTTTAAGATGGTTGGTTTATTAGTGGCACTGCCAAAGTCAGTCTTTGTCGCCATAGTATTTGCTTGGATACTCATAGTGACTGTCCTTGTTGTACTTTTTTATACGCAATTAAACCTTCTTTATCTTCCTGGTGGCGCTGCATTTGTACTTTAATGGCCGCTTGTTTTTGGCTCACTAGGTCGATTAAGTCAACGTAACGTGCTTTTAAGTTATTTTGTTCAGCCTTCATTGAACTAAAGCAAGGCATATTTTGCAGCTCATTATAAAATGCAAGCAGCTGCTTATCGGCTGATTTAACCTCATACCAATTACTCTCATGGATAGCATCTTCCATGGTGCTAAGTAATTGTTCCATTTTTTGCGCTGCGTATTTTTGAGAGTGTTCCATTAGCAATACTAAATTCATTATAAGTTCATGTTTCATTTAGCAATAAACAAGCCAACTTTAAGCCATTGTTTTATAACAAAAAATAAAATAAAAACCCAAAAAGCGGAAGCGGAACTTCCACATCGGAAGGAAGTGATATGTTATTAATAATGAATTGAATAATTATTTAGGCAGTGGGGGGAGATATAAAAAAGCGGTGTTAAAAATGAAAAAACCAGCTATTGGTAGCTGGTTTAGATTTGTTTATTGTGTACCTAAGCCTTGCCACCCTTCTTGCAAGTTGGTCATCACTACACGGGTGGAGTCAATATAGCTCAAGTCATTTTTTATACTGGCTTGCAATAATGCTTGCCCACAATGCTGATAAAGGTTTTGCATGTTTTGCGCTACTTCACCGCCTTTTTCAAGATCTAATGAGGCCTCAAGCCCGCCTAAAATGCGCATTAGCTTTTCAATACTTTCGGCTTTTTTATCGTATCTTTTTTGTTTTATGTGGCCTGTGACTTTTTCAAGCTCATCTGAAAAACCATCAAATAACATCAATACTAATTTATGAATATCGGCACAGGCCGCTTTTGCATCTACTGATGTACTTTTATAGGCTGAAAAGCCATCATTTAAATCTAACATCTATGTTTAGCTCCCAAATTGACCCATTGTAGATTCTAATTGTGCAATAGTCTGTTGCATTTGTGTAAACTGCGACAAGTAGCGTTGGTACACTTGCTCCATAGACACTTCATGATCTTTTTGTTGCCTATTGACTATATTTAAGCTCGCTTGCAATGACTGCTTTTTATCCGTCATCAAACCATAGCTTTTAGTGAAAGGCTCAACGCGGGTTTCTAGCTTAGACAATAAACCGTTTTCACCTGTGAGCATGCTGGTTAACTGCTCAGGATTAGTAGCCATAGCTTCTTCAAGTTTTTTATTATCTATTTTTAAGTTACCGCTACGATCAAATTCAATACCCACAGAGAACAAGGTTTTACCTTCAAACGTACCCTGAAAATCGTTGCGTAAAGAGCGAGCAAGGCCGGCAGCCATATTATCTCGTTTTAAGTACTGGTTACTGGTAATGCCATTGGTGAGCGAATTAAATTTATCCACAAAACTTTGAATGTTTTCTTTAGAGCTTTCTTGATCTTGGGTAATTGATATATGAATTGGCTGATCGCCCAGCGACTGCGCCTGCGTTAAATCAATCGTTACCCCATCAATAACCGTATCGAGTTTATTACTGCTTGAAGTGATTGTAAGTGCTGAGTTAGCCCCTAGTTTGACAATCGCATCTTGCGCTAAGGTTAACTCTTGTTTGTTTGTTATAGCATTGGTGATATCACTGCCATTGGCATCCGTACCTTCAGTAAAGCTCACCCCCACCTGATTAGCAGCACCCGACTCAGCACTGGTTAAAGTTAAAAAGGTTTCTGTGCCAGAGCGCACAACAGAGGCTTTAACACCGCTATTATCAACATGTGAGTTGATGGCATTAGCAACATCAGTTAATGATGCATCGGCGCCAAGGCTTGCAAAGTCAACACTAAACGCACTGCCTGCCAAATCAATACTCAACTCACCATCCGTGGTTAAAGCTTTAGCCGGATCAAAACTCAATGCCACTTGGTGTGCTTGTGCTAATTGCTCGACAAATACATCGTACTCACCGCTGGCTGCTGTGCCGCTTGCTGTTACTGCTAATGCGGATGAATTGCTCACCGTAGCGGTGTTAGCAAACAAGCTACTGGTATCTTTAAGATTGGTTTGTAAGTCATCAAAAAAGTTTGATAAATTACTTTTCAGGCTATCAAACGCCTTAATTTGATTGCTAAAAAGGCTACTTTTAGTACTTAATTGCTGATCTTTAGCGCTACGCTCAATTTGTGTATATTGTGAGGCTAATTGCCCAGGATTTATTCCTATTGCAGAGCTCATTTTAATCTCCAAGCATTTTAGTTATAAGCAAAAAAATCTAAAGTAAATATTTTTACTTATGACTATAAACAATAATAGCTACACCTTAGGTGTAGCTATGCATACTTAATTGATTAATCACTATTAACGAAGTAGTGAACCAATCATTTGTGTTGTGCTGTTAGCTGTGCTCAGTACCGAGATACCAGAGTTCATTAGCAATTGTTGCTTAGTCATGTTTGATGTTTCAGCAGCAAAATCAGCGTCCATTAACGTACCTACAGCAGCTTGAGTGTTTTGCTTCATGTTAGATACGTTAGTCATTGTATGGTCAAGACGGTTCATTGATGCACCAAGCGTTGAACGTGCAGTACCAATTTCGCCAACTAAAGTATCAACAAATCCAATCTGCGCTTGTGCTGTAGCAACATCAGTGAATGCAGCAGCATTACCAATAGCTGTTGTCACATCGCCTAGCTCTGTAGAAATATCTACTGCCAAGGTTTCAGTAGTACTTGAGCCTACCTGAAAAGTAACCGCACCAGCAAACTTACCACCAGTAAGTAGCGCAGTGCCATCACCAAACGACGTATTAGTCATGATATTTGTAAGCTCAGCAGCTAGTGCTGTGTATTCTGCACTTTGTGCAGCCCACTCTTTTGCACCGTTTGTATCACTTGAACCTTGAGTAGCAAGTTCTTTCATGCGGTAAGCAATGTTAGTCATTTCATCAAACGCGCCTTCAGCTGTTTGCATCATAGACATGGCGTTGTTACCGTTATAAATTCCTGCTTCTTGGCCACGTACTTGTGCGTTTAGACGTGAAGCGATTTGTAGACCAGCCGCATCATCTTTTGCAGAGTTAATTTTAAAACCAGAACCTAAACGCTCAAGCGCTGTAGATAAATCGTTGTTGCTACGACCAAGTTGGTTTTGGATTGACATTGAAGCCATGTTTGATTGAATTGATAAAGCCATGTTTATTTCCTCTTTGAATGAATAGCTAAAGTAATTAGTGAACCTAAATCACCTTCTAATAACTAAGAGCGACCATATTTTTAATTACCTAAACTTTTTTCTAATTATTTTTATATTTTTTTAAGCAATGTGTTCAAAGCGGGTAAAATAGGCATTTCCGTTGGCTAAAAGCAGATAAGAGGAATCGCAGAAATAAAAAACGATGCAGCAATACTAGCTTGCTGCATTAAAAAATTAGGTGAGTGAGTATTGCACCATATTACGGGTAATGTTTGCCTGCGACATAATCGCAGCTACACTATTTACCCCAGGGTTTTGCATATGCTGTTTAACCCCTAGACTTAAAGCAAGTAGTTCATCAGTGTTAGCTAATGAACTAGCAGAGTCAAGCTGCTCTAGTTGGCTTTGTAATTGTTGTTTTTGTGCCTGAATTTTTATTAAATTCGCTTTTAAATGGCGCTGCGCAGTTTGGATTTGTTCACGATGCTGTGCAATAGTGGCATTTTTATCCGCTATTTTAGCAAGTTCATTTAGTGGGTTATCTAAATCATTAAGCTGCAACGAAATCGGATTACCCGCCGCAACGCGCACACCTTGACCACTCATAACCCAAGGCTCTAAAAGTGGGGATGCATTATCCTTTTGCGCACTAAAAAGCAGACGGTTTTCACGATTAAGCTCAACATTTATATGATGTGGTGCAAACGCATTTTGAATGGCAGTTAAATTGGTTTTTTCATCTTGATAGGCTGGTATCTTTAAGCTTAATGATTTGCCCGAGCGACCCATCACTAACTGGATATTTTCTTCATGTGGACGTGCGCTAAGCAGGTCTATATTTGCATTAAGCTGTTTGCTAATAGCGCGATTTGGATCCGTTATTTTCAGCTGGGTATCAAGTCCTGAGCCTTTTTTATTTGCTGTGTTTTGTAATGACGCTATTTGCACTTTAATTTGCTGTTGTTGCATAGGTTGTGGCTGAGTGTTAGCAGCTTGGGTATTTAATTGTTGTGCTAATTTTTCAAGCCCCATATACAAATTACGAATAGTGCTTTCGCTTTGTTCGGCTTTTGCTAGCGCTTGACTCAGTGCCCCGCGCTGCGCCCAGCCAGTCAGTACTTTAACTTGGTCCTCTCTGGCAACAATTTTGTTTTTCCACAAATTGTTAGCAGAATCCTTTGTTGATGTAACGAGTGCATCCGATTTATTGGTATTAACCAAGTCAATTGCTTGCGCTTTTTCGCTACTTTTAACCAGCATAGTTAGTTCCTGAAAGTATTATAATTTTAAATGTATGAAAACAATGAAAGTTTACTTACTGTCGAGTAAACCTGCATCGATGATTCATACGCCGCCATAGATTCATTCATCGAAATAAACGCTTCTGGATAATCTACAGCACTCAAATCGTCCTGCAAGTTAACCGTAAATGTGGTGATATCTAGATTACTGGTAGTAATCGAATCAAGCGACGCCATAGTAGAGCCTATGGTGGTCACTTGGCTACTAATAGTACCTAAAAAGTCAGCTAATTTATCTATCATCACCCGTGATTGATTGCCAACACCACCTGCTGGCGGATTATTTACATCAACAAGATAGTCTTGCATGGCATTTAAAAAACCTGCACCAGGATCTAAATCATTACCTACGATATTGTTTTTTACACTTGAGTCGTCAGATACAGCGACTTCTCTGACAATATCGTCACCGGCATAAACATAATTACCCGTCGCATCAATTTGAAACGGTTTTTCATCGGTTTTACTACCCGAAAAATAATATTGTCCATCGCTGTCGGTTGCATTTAGTAAATCAACAATTGCCGGAAAAGCCACACTCATTTCTTGGCCGAGTGCTTTAATTTCTGCCTCGCCCATTGAACCATCAGCTGCGGTGGTAATTAAACTTTGCAATGAATATATTTGGTTAACAATACCGGTTAGCTGTACTTCTTGTTGACCTAATGAAAAGTTAACTGCATCCATATTGGTTTTGTATTGCTCTAACGATTTTATTTCTGAACCTAGGTTCATGATCATTACAGTGCCAAGCGGATCATCTGAGGGCTTGAGAATACGCTTATTGGTTGCTAACTGAATTGATTTTTCGTTAAAGTTTTCAGTATTACTTTGAATGTTTTTGATTGAATTTAAATGAAACTGATGACTACTAACTCGCATAACATTGCCCTTTTAAAACATTTGCAGTAAAGATTTAAACATTTGATCTGCTGTGCTGATCACTTTGGCATTGGCACTGTACATTTGTTGAAAATGCATTAAGTTTGCCGCCTCTTCATCAAGGTTCACCCCGCTGTAGCTATCGCGCGCAGCAATGGCGTTTTCACTTAAATTAGTGGCGGTGGTAATGCTATTTAAGTTTTGCTTACTAGTAATAGCAAGATCCCCCACTAATAACGTAAACTTATCGCCTTTTCCTGCCATTGAAGCAACAATATTAGCAATATTAGAATTATCACCAGGTCCTGAGGTACTACTGTCTTTAAAACCAAGTTTATCAGTGGTGATCGCAGGGTTAATCTCAATCGTCCCTAATGGGTTTAATGGGTTGTATGTAAACAGTGCTTCACCGGAGTCGTTATTTAAATCAAAACCACTTTGTAATGCACCGTTCATATCATCGGCAAGGTCGGCAACTAAGCTATTTAAGGTTGCAAGAGTTGGTTTTATTACATCGTTATCAACGCTTATTAAACCACCAAATTGACCACCAACGTTTTTATCAAGGGTGAATTCTTGACCAATAAAGTTACTCGTTACTGTTGTTCCATTTACTGAGATTGATGCCGCTTTACTCCCTACCACCAGCGGGGCACCACTTAAGGTACTAATATCAATAAAGCCATTATCTCGCTCAACAATAGATACGCCAATATGCCCTGATAACTGGTTTACTAGGCGTTCTCGATTATCTTTTAACTCTGCGGTTGATTGCTTGTTTGCTGTTGCTAATCCAATGCTACTGTTAATTTCGGCTATTTGCTTAGTAATAGAAGACACATTAAGCGCCACATTACTCATTTGTGCATTTAACTTTGTTGCTTGTCCTGCCAAAGCGCCATTAATTTGCGCAATATCTTGCATAAAGCCCTCTGCAGAGGATAAAAATTGTTGCCTGAAAGCCTGTGAATCAGGCTTGGTTGCTGCAGCATTGAGTGCATCTGTTAGGCTTGCAAGGGAGTTATTTAAGTTTAAAGAGTCGGTACCAATGATTTGCTCAATAAAACCTAGGTATGACTGTTTGTTTTCATAATAAGTGGTATCAGAATTAGTGCGCCAAATATCGTCATTTAAAAAGGCGTCAACAACCCGATCAACAGACGCCACCTCAACCCCGCCTAAATATACATTAGAGGTTTTAAATTGAGCTTGCTGACGCGAATAACCCTCAACGGCTGCATTCGCGACATTTTGCCCTGACACAGTCAGCGCAATATTTGCAGCATTGAGGCCGCTTAACGCGTTATTTAACATAGACATAATTAACTACCTAATCGTATTAGCATTCAATGGCTGAACAAATGCCGATCCCGCATAAATATCATAGCTTTGGGTTGGCTCAACGCTTTCAGCACCTTTATGTTGATCATTAGCGACCAAACTTTGGCTATTCTTAAATGTATTTTCTATGGGGGCAATTTTCTCATCAAACTGCTTAACAATTGCTTCGGCTAAACCCAGTTGATGAGTTGACGCTAAATGCTGCGCGGTTTGAGCATTATGCATATCTCTAAATTGCGCTTGCTCGTTACTATTAAAAAAACCATTGTCACCGGCCATAGTTTTGGTGGTGCTATCCATACTTTTTAATACCAGCTGTAAAAAAATGGCTTCAAACTGCTCTGCTGCCTGTTTAACGCCAGCTTCACTATTGCCGGTAATATTTTCTAGATGAGTGGGGTCTATCGCTAATGACTGAGATAATTGGGTTGATGACTCTATTTTCATGGCTATTTCCTTTAAATAACTAATAGCTCGGCTTCTAGAGCCCCAGCATTATCAAGTGCAATTAATATCGACATAAGCTCGGCTGGCGTTGCGCCAAGTGCATTTACCGCTTTTACAATTTCATCTAATGAGGTGCCTTCAGGCCACAACAGCATATTTTTTTGTTGTTGATCTACCGTGATATCACTTGATTGCGTGGTCGTAGTTTGGCCATTTGAAAACGGCCCTGGTTGCGACACTTGCTCTTGTTCACTTATGGTAATGGTTAAATTGCCATGGTTAACCGCAGCCTGATTAACTCGCACTGTATTGTTCATTACGACAGTACCTGTGCGGCTATTAAATACAATTTTTGGGCGCTCAGAACCTTGCTCTACAGTAATATCTTGTAGCATCGACATAAACGTGTTGCGACTATTGGCATCGCTTGGCGCACTAACCACTAAGCGCGCCCAGTTTTCAGCAGTAGCTACATCAGGCCCAAATACTTTATTGATAGCACGTACAACATTGCGGGCAGTTTGATAATTTGGAGCTTTTAAATTAAGAATTACATCGCTTTGACTTTCATACATAGCCATAACACTGCGCTCAATAATTGCACCATTAGGAATAAGCCCTGAAGTAGGCACATTAACAGTCACCGAGGAGCCACTTTTACCGCTAGCATTAATGCCGCCCACCACTAAATTACCTTGTGCTAGCGCATACACTTTGCCATCAACCCCTTTTAACGGGGTCAACATTAAGCTGCCACCATGTAAGCTTTTTGCATCGCCTAATGAGTTCACAGTTACATCAATGGCTTGGCCTGGGCTTCCCATAGGCGGCAACGTAGCATGGACAGCAACAGCCGCTATATTTTTTGATTTTGGTAATCGCTCTTCATCTACAGAGACACCAAATTGCTTTAGCATATTACTTAGCGATTGGCCGGCAAATTTTACTTGGGCTTTATCACCCGACCCCGGCAAGCCCACTACTAAACCGTAACCCACCAGTTGGTTTTCTCGCACACCTAGCACATCAACAATATCTAATAATGGACGTGCTTTGGCGGTCACAGTTGCAGGCGCTAATAGGCTAAAAAAGCACACTAGCATTAATAGTAAATATTTCATTAAAACCTCAGTAATCCCTTAGAACGGGTTTAAGAATCGGGTAAATAAAGTGGTAAACCAACCTGGACGATTCGCATCTGCCAAAGTGCCTTTGCCGGTATAACTTATTTGTGCCTCTGCAATACGAAGCGACGAAACACGGTTACTTACATCAATATCGCCTGGGCGAACCAACCCTTCAATTTCAATGTATTCATCACCTTGGTTGAGCTTAATTTGCTTACGCCCTTTAATAACCAGCGACCCATTAGATAAAACATGATTAACCCGTACAGTAATAGCGCCACTGAGGAAGTTTTGCTGGCTGGCACTGCTTTCACCGTCAAACTTAGCACTCGAGCCTATACCCAAATTAAAATCAGCTACATTGAGTGCACCAGCTACTGGCACCGAAACATCCAAGTCGGTACTTTTATCTAAACTCGAATCGGCACTTTTACTCGATTGCGTGCGCTCGTTAAGCACCACAGTTAAAATATCGCCAACCCGGTAAGCACGTTTATCTGCATACAAAGAAAACATATAGTTATCTTGAAATAAGCTACCATCTTGCTGATTCAAACCCTGTGCATAGGCATCTTGGCTTATTTCATAGTCTTGAACTGATTTTTGAGTGGTGTTTTGTGGGCATTTCACTTCCCCATACACCACTTCGCATTCCACCATTTGGGTTTTTGATGGGGTATTGCTACAACCAGCAACACCCAAAAGCAGCAAAAATAATGTTAACTTATTCATCATAATCATACGTTTTGGTTTATAAAGCGCAGCATTTCATCTGCCGCAGAGACCACTTTAGCGTTCATCTCGTAAGCGCGCTGTACGGCAATCATGCTTACCATTTCATCAACAACGCTCACGTTTGAGCCTTCAATAGTAAATTGTTGCAAGCCACCAAAAGCATCTTCACCGGGGATCCCCTCAACAGGTTCACCGGATGCTGCTGTTTCGCGGTACAAATTGCCACCTAAGCTTTGTAAGCCTGCAGGATTTGCAAAGTTAACTGTTAACATTTGACCTAACTCAACCGCTTGCGCATCCTTACCCACTACCGCAGTAACGGTGCCATCGGTGCCAATACTTACTTTAGTGGTGCCCTCTGGTAGCGCAATATTTTGTGCCAATGGTAAGCCGTTGCTGTTTACCAGTAATGACTCGGAGTTAAGCTGAAACTGACCGTTACGGGTAAATAATAACTCGCCGTCAGGGCTTTCAATTTGAAAGAAGCCTTGCCCTGCAATGGCCACATCTAACTGGTTACTGGTTGTTTCAAAACTGCCTTCAGTAAATTGCTTTTGCGTACCGTTAATACGAACGCCGGTTCCCACCTGAATCCCAGATGGCAGCTGATTAAGCTCATCTACTTGCGCGCCAGGCTGTTTTTGTACTTGGTAAAATAAATCTTCAAATACCGCTCTGTCTTTTTTAAAACCGGCAGTGCTTACGTTCGCGAGGTTATTCGATATTGTTGTCATTCTTAAATCTTGCGCTGCAAGACCGGTTTTACTCACCCATAATGCTGAATTCATGTTTGGCTTCCTATTTATCCACGTCCGCTGATGAGTTTATTACCGCTGGTCGCTAATTCGTCAGCAGACTTCATCATTTTTACATTCATCTCAAATTGGCGGCTAATATTCATTGTTTTGATCATTTCAGCCACGGCATTCACATTAGAACCTTCTAAAGCACCGGTTCTTACTGTAATTGTTTCGTCGGCTTCAAGCGGCTGTAAATCGTTAGCTCTGAGTAAGCCATCAGCACCTTTAATTAAGTTTGCATCGGTACTGGCTAATTTAATTTGCGCATCTTCTGCAATTACACCGCCGCCAATGGGGGTTAGGTTGATCATGCCGTTTGAGCCAATTTCAATATCACCAAACTCAGGAAGTTGAATATCGCCACCGTCACCTTGCACACGTCGGCCATTAACAGTAATAAAGCCATCGGCATCAACCACTAAGTTACCCGCACGGGTATAAGCCGGTTCACCGTTGTCATCCATCACTTCTAAATAACCGCCGTTGCTCAGTGCTATATCAAGATTACGGCCAGTATCCATGATTGGCCCTGACGATAAGTCAGTAGTTACTGGTGTTAGTTGCGCGTGGTAACGAGTACGAAAGCCCTCGCCTTGTACCATCATTGATTGCGCTTGCTCTAAGTCGGCCTTAAAACCTACGGTGCTAACATTTGCTAAGTTATTTGCAGCAACGCGTAAGGCGGTATTATTAAGTTCAGCACCCGAAACGGCGGTATAAATTAACTTTTCCACGCTCAGCTTCCTTAGGTGTTACTAAATAAAATTTGCATCATTTCATCAGCACTGCTGATGGTTTTAGCATTGGCTTGGTAATTTTGTTGAAATGACATTAAGCCAACCAGCTGTTCACTAATATCAACATTTGAGCCCATAAATGAACCCGACAGTAATTTACCCAATGAGCCACTTTCTGGCTCGCCATAAAGTGCAGAGCCTGACTCTTCAGTTTGATACCACACGGTATTACTGCCTTGCTCTAAGCCATCAACATTCGCAAACGAGGCAAGTACAACCTGACCTTGTAATTTAGATTCACCGTTAGTAAATGTTGCAAATACACGGCCGTCGTCTTCAACTTTCACACCAGAAAACGCCCCTGAGGTATAGCCGTTGGCATCATTTTCGTTAACACTAAAACTTGAACCAAACTGCGTTGTACCATCGAATTTTAGGTTTATAGCTAAAGCGGCAGCACCAGTACTTATTTCAGCATTTGTTGTTGCAGCAGCGCCCGCAACACCAACAGATAAGTTGACAGCTTTTACATCCGGTGTTGTCGAATAAGGGATCATTTGACCGTCAGTATCAAACTTTATAGTTAAAGTACCAGCGGCCACTGTAGTAGCTGTACCTGTTCCATCATCAACCGATTGAGTTCCTATTGTTGCACCCGTTGCAGCTAATTGCGCTTGAGTTAAAGGCTTTCCATCTAAGAAAAACATCGCTTGCCATTCGTTGCTACCCGTATGGTTAAAATACTGAGTCATTACATGGCTGTTACCTAAGGAGTCGAATACTTCGGTAGATTGAGAAAAGTTATATTGGCTACCATCTTTAGGATCAAATAGCGCAGGAGCTGTTGGATAAGCAATCACGTCGCTAGAAGAACTTAAGTTACCGTTAAAGTTAATATTGGTACTGGCTTGTGCTTCTATGTTTGAGGCTTCAATTTTTAAATCAGTTAATACACCCGGTACAATTGTCGGATCACCACCATCAACCTGAGACACGCCAAAACCTTGCAGTTTGCCGCCGTTGGCATTAACAATATTTAAGTCGTTATCTAACTGAAACTGGCCTGCTTGGGTGTAAGCTGTTCGGCCGTTTTCTGATATGGCAAAAAAACCTTGGCCATCAATAGCAATATCCAGCGCATTACCGGTGCGCACAATTTCACCACCGGTGACAAAATCTTCTTTAACATTGGCAACTTTAACGCCGCCGCGTTGACTGCCGTTATACACTGCGGCAAATTCTGCGGTGTTATTTTTATAACCAGCAGTACCCGAGTTAGCAATATTATTACTGGTTACTTCTAATCCTGTTTGGGTACTTTTAAGACCACTTAATCCTATATTGAACATAGACATATTATTTATTCCTCTTATTTATGCCACTTGATTAATTTCAGTGATACCAAAATTACCCAAACCATCGACTTGTAATAAAATATCTTCTAACGACTTACCTACAGAAACACGCTCAACCTCACCGCTTAGCCAAGTATCAAGCTGCTTTGGTACCTCTTCAGTAGTGGCATACGCTCTCACTGCATACGCACCGGCTTCTTGGTTTTCAAATTCAAAACGCAATGAACCGACTCCAGAATAAGGCAGTTGTTTTTCTTCAACTAGCTCACCTTCTTGGTTATAAAGTTGCACAGTGACAGAGTCTGCCGCTTCCCCTAAATTAACCATGCCAGAGACACTGCCATCTTGTTCAAGGGCAATACTGCTTGCTTGTACATCAACCGTTTGGCCAACCATATTAGTGGCTTCAAGCACCGCTAAGCTGCTCACATAATCCAAACCATCGGCGGTGTTTTGGCGAATGCTTTGTAACGACTCAACATTAGAAAACTCCGCAAGCTGGCTCACATATTGGGTGCCGTCCATAGGTTGTAATGGATTTTGATTGCTGATTTGCGCAACGAGTAACTCTAAAAACATGGTCGACATTTCATCTGCTGAACTATTACCGGCAATATTCGTGGTGTTTTTTGCCCCGTCGGCTGCGCTTGGAACGGCTGAATTAACTTGCATAAAATTATTGTCCTAACTTAAGAATGCTTTGCTGCATGCTATTTACACGCCCCATAACTTCAACAGATGTTTGGTAGCTGCGACTTGCAGACATCATGTCGGCCATTTCTTCAAGTGCATTTACGTTGGAGTAAAATACATAACCATCGTTGTTAGCAATTGGGTTATTTGGCTCGTAGCGCTGCTCTACCGCACGATTTGACTCAGTGATCCCTAATACATCAACCGAGGCTGAAATTGATTGGCTGTCTTGTGTTTGTTTGTACAAAGCAGAAAATACTGGTTTAAGTGCCTTGTAAGCGTCGGCTTCTGAACCGGCTGCGGTATCGGCATTGGCTAGGTTAGATGCAATGGTATCGAGGCGAATAACTTGAGCGCGCATGGCGCTGCCGCTAGCGTCATAAATTGAATTAAAAGACATTATGATTTCCCTGAAATAACTTTATGTAAGCCATTTATTTTCATATTTAAGAAGGTCAAACTGGTTTGAAAATCCATACTGTTGCTGGCAAATTTTGCTTGCTCAATATTTAACTCAACAGTGTTGCCATCACTTGATGGTTGATAAGGAACGCGATATTTAAGTTCATCCGTTTGTACACCAGCAAAATCAACATCTCTGTTTTGCGAAAAACTGGATGAAACACTTTGCATAATTTGACGGTAATCTACATCTCGAGATTTAAACCCAGGCGTGTCAACATTAGCCAAGTTACTGGCAATGACTTCTGCTCTGTCTAACCTTAATTTCATTGAAAAAGGGTGAACACCTAACGCTTTATCAAATAGTTCCATTGTTGCCTCTAATTTTTGTTTCTTGTATGCTTTCGCGCTTCGCATACACTTTCTACCTTGTGTATAACAACCTTTATGCCAACTTTTAAAGGTATATTTTTTCAATGACTTACATAAAAAAAGAGCAAAAAACAGCCCAGCACACGGAAGCTAAACTTCCCCAAGGGAAGCGTTGGCTTTTCCGCTTACTTTTAACTATTGGACTTCTGCCAGCTCATGCTATGGCCATCCCCATTAATTTTGATAAAGAAATTCGGCAGTTTTTGCACAGTGAAATTAAGAGCTATTTGCGCTCAGTTAATTCGCAAAGTCAGCGACAAGATATAGAATTATTTATTCCTAAAGGCAGCGAAAATTTAAGCTGTGATGAATTGCAAATCACTCGCTCACAAAATCACACGCCACCTGCAGGCAGGGTGAGTATTTCTGTATCTTGCCCATCGCCTGCTTGGCGTTTTAGAGCCAGTGCCAAAGTAAGTGTGTGGATAAACCTAGTAGCTGCCAAGCACACTTTAAACCGAGGTAAAGTGCTTAATAAGCAAGACTTAGAATATAAAAGCGTGGATTTAGGTAAGCACCGCCACCAAGGCGAAACCGATATTGACCAGCTAGTTGGACTCACCGTTAAACGCGAGATTGATAAAGGCACGGTGGTCTCCACCCGATACCTAGAAAAGCAGTATTTAATCAATAAAAATGAGCATATTTCACTGCAAATAAATACCGCAACTTTCTCGGCCAATGTTAAAGCCATTGCTCTTGAAGATGGCCAGCTTGGTGAGGTTATTAATGTAAAAAATTTATCATCAAAAAAAGTTGTTCAAGGCAGAGTAATTGCGCAAGGTGTGGCAGAGGCGGCATTTTAAAAAATGTCGAAATAAAAGTTAAGTAATGCTTGTACTTGGTCGCTGATATAAACTAAGCAATATAAATTCGATAAACGAATTAGGTAATAAACAATGAATATAAGTGCAATAACAACCACTACGGTTGATCAAAGCCAAAAAACAAACCAGCGTTCTTCACTGGATGCAAAACCAGAGCAACAACCTGTAGCGACTAAACAAGAGCAAGCAAACTCAGTGAGTGCATTAAGTAAATCAATAGACTCAACATTTCAAGATTTAGCTGCAAAACCAGACGTTGATATGGATAAAGTAGCCATGATGAAAGCGGCAATTGCCAGTGGTGAATTTAAAATTAACATTGATGAAACCGTTAACGCTATGGTTGAACTTCATAAAAAATGAAAACTGTAAAAGAGTATATTGTAAGTCTGCAACAAGACATTACTAAGCTAGACGCGTTAATTGAATTACTTGAAACGCAATACGAATTGCTAAGCCAACGTAATGTGCAGCTAGAAACACATAATAAAAAAATGCTCGGCTTTTTAGAAAGCTTAAATGAATCGCACAACCAGCGCGATGGCTTTTTGGTGAGTTTAGGCTTACAAGGTGGCAAAGAAGGTTTAGCACAATTAACCGCGCTTCTACCTGTTGATATAAACACCCTTACTACTAAGCTATTGCATCAGCTTGAGCTAAAAACTAAAACCTGCAAAATAATGAATGAACGCTCAGGGCAATTACTCTCAAGCCAGCGTCGGTTGTTACAGCGCTTAACTGGCGGTGAAAACAAACAAGCTTACCCAGAAATGCCTTTATAAATACGTTACATAAAGGCATTTTCTTGTTTAGTCACTTTGCGCTATATTTTTACTTTACTCCTATTATTACCTTTTAAAACCCTATCTTGAGTCCAAAAATAGTTGTTCCGCTAAAACTTAGTATTATTAGCTTTTGTGCAACTTTGCGGCTAATTGTATTTATAATAAGCAAATAGCGGCTAACGTCACCTTTATTAGACTAAAGAATGATTGCTGCTGAATCTGCTGATTTTATGACCTTTTCGCTATTCTGCATGACAAGATCACACTGTAAAAACAAAACAATAAACCACTGAATTTAAAGACCTTTTAAATTTAACAAGCCAGTTACAACACATCCCTTTGCTATTTTTGTTAACATTTACAAAGCGTTAAACTGGGCTATGCACGACCTTTTGCCTAATTACAATATGTAGCAAGCTGTTTTACCCTGCGCACTCAACGTTCATTTGCTTTGTAAAAGCTGTATTTTTATTTTGAGTTAGCAACTAAGTTGCAGGAGAAGTCATGACCACCAAGCCGCTAGATGATAATTCATCTGATGCTATACCAGGAGCGGATACTCAAACCGCGTCCGATAGCTATGAAAATCTTCATAAACCCAGCTCTGAGTTTGAAAGCCGCGACGCTTATCTAGAGCACGAACTGCAAATTATGCAGCCAAAACGCTGGCGTCCAAATTTACCGTTTAGAGATTATCGCTTTGAATTTGAAGACACCATTCCAGCAATGGCCGCTACTATAGGTAAAGTTGTGATGGTTGCAGCCATTGCTGCCACGTTTGCAGGCCCTTTGGGGTTAAGTGATGGCTTTGTACTTGAAAACGTACGCTACGAACTTTTAATTGTTTCGTTATTTATTTTACTATTTTCTGGCTTTATTTTACCGACCGCTAACTTAGCGGGTACTCATGGCCCACTCATTCCATTAATTCCTATTGTGGTTGCCGCAGGCGGACACCCTATGGCCTTTGGTTTGCTCATAGGAGCCTTTGGATTGATATTAGCATTTAGTAAAGGCGGCAGTCTCATGGCCAAGCTCACCAGTAAAGGGGTGTGTGGTGGCCTACTCCTCTATTTAGGCTTTGTGGGTACCATTTCTCAGGTTAAAAAGCTGTTTGCATGGGCTGAAGAAATTCAAATGACCCATATTGCCTTTATTGTAATCTTAGCCACAATTTTACTTTATGCTTTACTGGAGCATTACAAAAAACGCTGGTTAGCCGTGCCACTGAGCTGTTTAATTGGTGGTTTTACTGCTTTTGCATTGGGCGCACCGTTTGAGTTTCATACGGCACCGGGCTTACCAAATATGAACCCTATGTACTGGTGGGGTGAAAACACTGGTTGGATGCTTGGCTTACCAACAGCAGAAAGCTTTGTAGTTGTTCTTCCTTTTGCAGTTTTAGCGGTTGCTATGTGGTCACCTGACTTTTTAGGCCATCAAGTATTTCAAAAAATTAGTTACCCAGAGCGTACTGAAAAAGTACAAATGAATATTGACGATACCATGCTTAGCGCATCAACAAGACAAACCTTTGGCTCGCTATTAGGCGGTGCTAACTTTGCGTCATCTTGGGGCACTTACATTGTTCCTGCTGCTATTGCAAAACGCCCTATTCCTGCAGGCGCAATTTTAACTGCGTTATTTTGTATTATCGCGGGTGTTTGGGGCTATCCAATGGACTTAGCTATTTGGCAGCCAGTATTGTGTGTTGCATTAATTGTAGGGGTGTTTATTCCACTACTTGAAGCGGGTATGGAAATGACCCGTGAAGGTAAAACCACCCAATCAGCCGCCATTGTGGTGTTTGCATCAAGCCTAGTAAACCCTGCATTTGGTTGGTCACTAACTATGCTACTTGATAACTTGGGCCTTATTGGCTGTAAAGAAAGAAGTGCTGATTTATCGCGAATGAGTCGCTGGGTCATCCCACTTATAATGTTTGTATTATTAACCGGTGTAATGGCAATGGTAGGTATGCTACCAGGCATTCCTGCGCTAATGCCAAGCTTTAGACATTAATTCCTTTATTAAACAGCAAAGCGAGCTTTAATAGCTCGCTTTTTTATTGTACTTATAAAAAACCAGCACAGTGTACTTGCAATAATCCCCCTTGAAGTAACAGCCCTGAAGTAACAGTCCCTGAAATAATTACAAGCCATCCTGCAGAATTTTTATAAAACTCGCCACCAGCTAAAAAACCTTATGTATCAAAAAACCATAACCAGTTGATATATAAATGAAATCAAACATTTCACTTTCTGGTATAGGCTTTGCACCCTTATAAGTGAACGTTAAAAATCATTTTATTAGTAACGCTTTTAAAATGAAAAATCATCACTTTTAATAAGGAGCTAACTATGAATAGCGATCGTATCGAAGGAAACTGGAAAGAACTTAAAGGTAAAGCGCAGCAAAAATGGGGCGATCTTACCAACGATGATTTAGATAAAATTGAAGGTAGCCGTACAGAGCTTGTTGGTAAAATTCAGCAAAAATACGGTAAATCCAAAGATGAAGCCGAGCGCGAAGTAAATGACTTTGAGAAAGGTCATTAATATAAAGCGTGTTAACAGCTTTACTTGCTAATAAAAAACCGCCAATTGGCGGTTTTTTTGTTATCTCAAGCTTAACTATTTTGCCAGCGCTAGTTTTACTGCTGCTTCGGCATGTATTTTGGTGGTATCGTAAAGTGGAACCTGTGTATGTTGTGGCTTTACCAACAAGGCGATTTCAGTACAGCCTAAAATAATGGCCTGTGCGCCTTGCTCAAATAAGCGCTCTATAATACGCACATAATCGGCTCGCGAATCGTCATCAATAATCCCTTGGCATAACTGCGAATAAATAACCTCGTGCACACGCTTTCGCTCATTAGGCTCAGGTATTAATACCTCAATGTTATGCTTATTGGTTAAACGCTCTTTGTAAAAGTTTTGCTCCATTGTAAATTGCGTTCCCAACAATCCTACTCGCGTAATGTTATCGTGCTTTAGTTGCTCGGCGGTGGCATCGGCGATGTGCAAAATAGGAATGGTAATATTATTGGCAATTTCATCGGCCACTTTATGCATCGTGTTGGTACAAATAAGTAAAAAGTCGGCACCACCAGCCTCTACAGATTTAGCCGCCTCGGTGAGAATATTGGCTGTTTGTTGCCAATCGCCCTGGTGCTGCATTGCTTCAATTTCAGCAAAATCAACACTCACCATACAAATTTTGGCACTATGTAGCCCACCCAACGAGTTTTTAACGCCTTCGTTTAAAGCTTTGTAATAGCTGGCTGTTGACTCCCAACTCATACCACCCAACATACCGATTGTTTTCATAAAATAGCCTTGTTTTTATTGTATCAAGAGGGCAACCGAAATACTGAAGCGATGTTCTAGATAAATCCTAAGAAAAAACATTATCTTTTCTACTTTAAGGCTTTAGCTGTCAGTATCGACCCATAGAGCTATAGGTTTTTTATCTAAAGTAAACTTTAGTAATGTTGATTAATGTATTAAAGTTAGATTTGCACCTTTTCTCTGTTATAAGCTCGTGACACCAAACTCTTTGCAGATATTCAAAAACTCATTATTATGCGTACTTGTTAATATTTTACTATCAGTGTGTGAACTGTAATCAAGAGCTGTAACTGCACCATAAGTCTCATATTTTTCAACAATATACTCTTCTTTTTTCAAAGTTGATGTAACAATCACTTGCTTATCTAAGTTCTCAAATATTTCAATCATTTTTAACTCTTTAAAGCTCGATAGTTCTCGATCTCTAAATGAATCTATAATAATTGGAAATTTATGTTTGAAAACAACATATAACGCATAGATTTTTGAGAAATAAAATTCTTGCTCTTCGCTTCCAGAATAATTCACTGAACGCTTAGTAAATAAACTTGTAAATGTTTGAACTCCGGTTTCATCTATTACAGAATAGATTTCGTTCATAATTTTAACGATCTTATCTACTAATTCTTTCTGCTGCTTAGAGAAACCTTCTTGCTTTGTACTAGAATCTTGTATTTTCTGAGTTAACAAACTAATCTCTTTCAGTGTATCTGAGCGCTCTTGATCCAATCCACCTGTATCTTTAAGCTCATCTTGAAATAATATTAAATCTCTTAGCTCTGGTGATACTTGAGTAAGTTCGTTATTCAATTCTTTCTGAATAACTGATATTTCATAATCGATTCGCGAGACAGCTTCTTTTTTCATTATAATATTATTTTCTAATGAAAGAAGAATTGACCGTCGAACTTCTTTATTACTGATATCAAAATTAACATTCTTTGATTTGTAAGTAATATTTTCACTACCACACTCATCACAATGTACTTTCCCAAGACTAATAGCTAGATTCAAAGAGTTTAGCTCTGCCTCTAAATTTTTATGGTTGTTCAGCCTAGTATTTTCGGAATACCTTTGTTTACGAAGCTTAACTACATTTTCATTTAGCTTTTTAAGGCGTAACTCTTGTTCTTTAAAGGCTTTGAAACTTTCAGAAGACTTAACATTCTCAAGAACAGCCTTATTAATATTAAAACGATCAATTTCTTTTGATAGTTTTGCTTCTTTAATTCTAAGCTGCTTTAAATCACCTTTAAATTTTTTTATTTCGTCACTAGATAGTTCAGTTCCAGCAATGCCATTAAGTGCATATAACATCTCAATAAAGTCAGATTTATTATAATATCCGCTATTAAAAATATTTGATGTATCTCGTTTATCTTGTCCAACAAAGAAAATTTGCAGGAAAAGGCTTAAGTCAACTATTTTGGGTAATCCTCGATGTACAATTTCTGGCAGTTTAAAAATATTTTTATCAAAAAAGTATTTAAACTCGGATGCAGACTCGAGAATATTTAATTGGCTATCGACTAAAACTGTAAATGTATTATTCCTTCTGAGAATTTTAAAGGTATTATTATCTAATTCAAATTCAAGGAAAAAGTAATAAGTTGAATTATCAAACCCTGCTGGAAAAATTGGCTCATTTCCTAGTGCATACATAATTCCCTGTAACACTAAGGTTTTCCCTTTGTTGTTATCGTTACTAAAAATAATGTTTAAATGTTCGCCAAAACGACTCTCAATAAAAGAAACCGAATCACTACCAAAAGCAAATTTCTTAATTTTCACTGATTAGACCATCCTTTATTATTGCAACAAGAAATTTGATTGAATCAACACTCATATGCTCTGTTTTTTGTATTAAGCTGGTATCAATCTCTCCGATTACATCTAAGACTTTTTTTGAGCGCTCTTTAGATAAAGAATCAAAAATAGCAGCGAATAATCGCCAAAAATACTTTTGGTTATTCTTATCAAAAAATGCTCGACTAAGCTCTGCATTTCTTTCAAAAACGTGGTCTTCTATATCATCCTCATCAATATATCTTGTAAACACAGCATAGCTACTAGGAAGACTTTTTCTAGTTGAAAATACATCCCCACCAACTAGCCTATTTAAAACGAATACTTGAAGATCTTGGCTTGTTAGGTGTCTTTTTAGCCCTAATACCTCGTTGGGTCTTTTAATTTCAATATTTTCGATATCAGAATTTTTGAGAGCGGTTTGCTTATCCCTAATTTCCTTGAATATTGCGGTGTAAAAATCATCCCCCTTTATATTAGAAGATTTAAACTTCATAATACCTTTTATGTAAGTACTTTCTTTAGATCTATCTTCAACAAATAGTACTTTTTCTAGAAAGTTATTTAGCTCTACATTTCCATCTAAGTTTGCCTTAGACCTTAGTCCTTCAAGTACTTTAATTCGTTGATTTTCTTTGAAATTACTGATTCCGTAATTTTTTAAAGATGTATTCTCAAGGTAACGCTCATGCAGCCTTGGCATGAAAAACACAAACTCTTGGAAGAAGGGACTAAATTTAGAAGTATAATTTTCGTATAGAGTTATTAAATAGGTACCAATTTTAAGAGGGGTTAAATTCTTTTCACCTTTCGATTGGACGTCCCATAGATTCTCTTTATCACACATACCTGCAACATCATTAAAACAATCAACGGTCAGTACGGTAATATCCGCGTACTTTTTTGTATTTGCAGCCAAATATAAAAGTGACTTTGTCTCAAAGACCGATGCTTTTAAATTGTTGCGCTCAGTTTTTGTAAATATATAAGTCACGTCAATGGACTCATATCAACAAGTGAGTATAGGTCTCGCATAAACTTAATAGTCCTTTCCAACGACATCATTCAATCCTTTTTTATTGTTTTTATAGCGAACAAAGACTTATCTTGAGTCTAACCTCTTAAATATAAAATTATAATAACCTAAAGGTATTATAATTATTTTACATCCACGTATAAAAACAATGTTAAGATAAATGTATAAACGATATGCCTCCTATTTCAGACCAAAACATTAACAAGTAACAATAACTGTAATAACTTCTATTGAGTAGAGCTGACAAACTTTTACAGATTAAAACGCATTTATTTACTGACGATAGGTACAGGTGGCCTATTTATTTCATCTATAGCCATGAAATAAATAGTCTCATACAAAAAACGAGCCTAATTTGGCTCGTTTTTCTTTTACTGATTGCTGACAGCTAAAAACTGACCGCTTCAACTTTTTACTGCTGCTCTTTTATTCTGGATCATACCCCAAGTTAGGCGATAACCACCTTTCGGCTTCTGCGAGCGTCATATTTGTTCGCTTAGCGTAGTCTTCTACCTGATCCTTTTGTACTGCCGCTACCGCGTAGTATTTCGCTTGTGGATGTGAGAAATACCAACCTGAAACAGCAGCCCCTGGCCACATGGCGTACGAGCTGGTGAGCTGCATACCAATACGTTCTTCGGTATCGAGCAACTGCCAAATTTTCTTTTTCTCGGTGTGCTCTGGGCACGCTGGGTAACCCGGTGCTGGGCGAATACCTTGGTAGTTTTCGCGAATTAGCTCATCGTTAGGCAGGTTTTCATCGGGTGCATATCCCCAATACTCTTTACGCACTTGCTCGTGCAGGTATTCGGCAAAGGCCTCAGCAAGCCTGTCGGCAACCGCTTTTACCATTATTTTATTGTAGTCGTCTTGCTTGGCATCGAACGCGTCAGCAAGATCGTCTTCTTCTAAGCCACCTGTTACCGCAAACGCACCAAAGTAATCTGGCGTACCTTTTGGCGCAATGTAATCGGCTAAACAGTAATTAGCAAAGTCGGTTTTTTCGGTTTGCTGGCGCAAATGGCACGAAGTAGTTAATAGCTCTTTGCGGGTTTCGTCGGTGTAAATTTCTATGTCATCGCCCACGCGGTTTGCAGGGAATAAACCAATTACACCTAGTGGTTGCAAAGTTCCTGATTTTTCAAGGTCGTCGAGCATATCGTTGGCGTCTTTAAACAAGCTCTGTGCTTGTTCACCCACTACTTCATCCTCCATTATGCGCGGATACTTACCGGCGATTGACCAGGTCATAAAGTACGGCGTCCAGTCTATGTATTTGCGTAAAGTCGCGATTGATACATTTTTAAACTCGGTCACGCCCAGCTTTTTCGGCACGGGTGGCGTGTAGTTATCCCAATCGAGCTTTGCTGCATTATCGCGGGCGCGCTGTATGGTAACCGGTTTTGAGCGCGGCTTTTTGCGTGCTTGTTGTTCGCGTACTTTGTCGTACTCGGCGGTGGTTTTAGCTAAAAATTCTGCTTTATACTCTTTTGATAATAAATTAGACACCACACCCACGGCGCGGCTGGCGTTATTTACATACACCACGCCTTTGTCGTACTGCGGCTCTATTTTAACTGCAGTATGCGCTTTTGAGGTGGTTGCCCCACCAATCATGAGTGGTAGCTCAAAGCCACGACGTTTCATTTCTTTGGCAACATGTACCATTTCATCAAGTGATGGGGTAATTAAGCCCGAAAGGCCTATAATATCGGCTTTTTCGTCAATTGCTGTTTGCAGTATTTTTTCGGTAGGTACCATTACGCCTAAGTCGATTACTTCGTAGTTATTACATTGCAGTACTACGCCTACAATGTTTTTACCTATATCGTGCACGTCACCTTTTACGGTAGCCATAACAATTTTACCGTTGGTCGCGCCTTCCTCTTTTTCGGCTTCAATGAATGGGTCAAGGTAGGCGACCGCGCGTTTCATTACACGGGCCGACTTAACCACTTGGGGTAAAAACATTTTACCCGCGCCAAATAAATCCCCAACCACGTTCATGCCATCCATTAATGGCCCTTCAATCACGTGAATAGGTTTATCAGCGCCAGCACGGCATTCTTCTGTGTCTTCATCTATAAAAGTGGTAATGCCTTTAACTAGAGCGTGTTCTAGGCGTTTTTCAACAGGCCATGTTCGCCACTCTAAATCTTCTACGCGTTCAGCTTGTGCCATGCCTGAATATTTAGGCGCAAGTTCAACAAGGCGCTCACCTGCACCTGGATCGGTATTAAGAATTACATCTTCTACGGCTTTGCGAAGTTCCTCGGGGATGTCGTCGTAAACCGCAAGCTGCCCTGCGTTTACTATGCCCATATCCATACCCGCTTTTATCGCATGATATAAAAATACCGAGTGAATCGCTTCGCGTACCGGGTTATTACCTCTAAACGAAAACGATACGTTTGACACCCCACCTGACACTTTACAATGGGGTAAATTTTGCTTAATACGGCGGGTGCCTTCAATAAATTCTACGGCGTAGTTGTCGTGCTCTTCTATGCCGGTGGCAACGGCAAATATGTTGGGGTCGAATATAATGTCTTCTGGCGGAAAGCCAATTTCGTCGACCAAAATACGGTAGCTGCGCTCACAAATTTCAAACTTACGATCGGCAGTATCGGCTTGACCTTCGGTATCAAACGCCATTACAACAGCGGCGGCGCCAAAGCGTTTTATAATTTTAGCTTGGCGAATAAACGGCTCTTCACCCTCTTTAAGTGAAATGGAGTTAACAATGGCCTTGCCTTGAATACACTTTAAGCCTGCTTCTATAACTTCCCACTTTGAGGAGTCGACCATTATAGGTACTTTAGAAATATCAGGCTCTGAGGCAATTAAGTTTAAAAACTTAACCATGGCGGCTTTTGAGTCCAGCATGGCTTCGTCCATGTTGATATCAATAACCTGTGCGCCATTTTCTACTTGTTCGCGAGCTACATTAAGGGCTGTTTCGTAGTCTTCTTCCATGATCAAACGTTTAAACATGGCCGAGCCAGTTACGTTAGTACGCTCGCCGACATTGGTAAATACTGCAATTTGTTGGGTCATTGGCGGCTCCTTAATTTAAGTTACAGGCTTCTAGGCCTGATAAACGCATACGCACTTCAAGCTCTGGTAATTTTCGTGGTGCTGCGCCTTCAAGCCCTTTGGCAAAGGCACGAATGTGCGCAGGCGTAGTGCCGCAGCAACCGCCAACAATATTAATAAAGCCCGATTTACCCCAATCTATGATCTCTTTTGCCATGTCGTCTGCTTCTAAATCGTATTCTCCAAACTCATTAGGTAAGCCCGCATTAGGGTGAACAGAGACAAAGGTTTCGCACACGCGCGATAGCTCTTCAACGTATTGGCGCAGTAAATCTGGCCCAAGAGCGCAATTTAAGCCAATTGAAAGCGGCTTAATATGGCGAATAGAGTTATAAAATGCTTCGGTGGTTTGCCCTGAAAGCGTGCGGCCTGAGGCGTCGGTAATAGTGCCTGATATCATCACTGGTAATGTACGCCCTGCTTGTTCAAACGCCTCTTCTACCGCGAATGAGGCGGCTTTTGCATTAAGCGTGTCAAATATGGTTTCGATAAGTATTAAATCAGCGCCGCCTTCCATTAATGCAAGAGTAGACTCTACATACGCAGTCACTAACTTATCAAAGGTGATATTACGATAGCCCGGGTCGTTTACATCCGGCGATAACGAACAGGTTTTAGATGTTGGCCCTAACACACCCGCTACATAGCGCGGTTTTTCTGGGGTTTTAGCGCTAAATTCATCACATACAGTACGGGCTAACTTAGCTGACTCTAAATTAACTTCACGGCTTATGCTCGCCATGTCGTAATCTTCCATCGAAATAGTGGTCGAGTTAAAGGTGTTAGTTTCGATAATATCGGCACCGGCGGCTAAAAAACTGCGGTGTATATCAGTAATAATTTCAGGCTTGGTTAGGCTTAATAAATCGTTATTACCTTTAATAAGCACGTGCCAATCTTTAAAACGTTCACCACGGTAGTCTTGCTCTTCAAGCTTATGCGCTTGGATCATGGTTCCCATTGCACCATCTAAAATTAAAATGCGCTGTTTGAGCGCAGCACTCAGCTCTTGATGCTTATTGTTTTGAGAATTATTCGGCATAGTTGTTAGTCCTTACGTCTTGGCTAACTAAGTTAATATCATAGGGTGTGGTTTGGTAAACGTAATAATTTAACCAGTTTGAAAACAGTAAAAACGCGTGGCTTTGCCATGTTTTAGACGGTTGTTTGCTGACATCGTCATCAGGAAAATAGTTTTCGGGCTTTGGCGCATCGGGACTTTTTTGTAAATCGCGCTCATATTCGGCTTTTAAACTGTCGGCATCATATTCGGGGTGGCCGGTAATAAACACTTGGCTGCCCGATTTATTTTTAAGTAAATACGCCCCTACTCGTTCAGAGCCTGCTAATACCACCAGCTCTTCACAGGCGTTTATTTTATTAATATCTATGTGGCCATAGCGTGAGTGGGGTACTAAAAAGGTATCGTCAAAGCCGCGGGTAAGTGCACCATGGGCAAAGTAGCATTGGTGGGTAAACACCCCACAGAGTTTATTGTCTTTTAAATTGCGCTTTAAATTATAACGGTGGTATAAGGCCGCGTGGGCAGCCCAGCACGAAAACAAGGTAGAAGTTACATGTTGCTCGGCCCAATCAATAATTACTTTGAGCTCTTCCCAATACGCTACTTCTTCATACTCTAAATGTGCGAGCGGTGCACCGGTAATTAACAGTGCATCGTAGTTGTTGTTTTTTACTTCTGAGAAATAACGATAAAAAGTATCTAAGTGTTGCTCTGAGTTGCTACTACTGCGGTGCGTGTCTAGGCGCAATAGCTCAACATTTACTTGCAGCGGAGAGTTAGCCAACAAGCGAATAAACTGTACCTCGGTTTCTACTTTATTAGGCATAAGATTAAGAATAGCCAAACGCATAGGGCGTATTTCTTGGGTTTTTGCACGCGTTTTTGGCATTACAAACACGTTTTCATGACGTAAACGTGCAATAGCTGGCAATTCGTCTTCTACTGTAATTGGCATTCTTAAAGCTCCTGCTCATAAAAACCGAGAGTTAATACGCTCTCATTATGAACAGAATGCCAAAAATATCAACCTCTAGATGTATAGATGTCTAAATGAAATTTATTCACGCAGCTTATATAAATTGAATATGTACTTTAAAACAGTGCCATTCGTTGACTGTTTCACCTGTGAGCCACTACAATACAGCATTGAAATTTTTATTATTATTTGAAGGCTTCTTCCATGGTTTTACCTGATAAGTTTATATTCTCGATGAGTCGAGTATCTAAGGTTGTGCCACCAAAACGCACTATCTTAAAAGATATTTCGTTGCATTTTTTCCCAGGCGCAAAAATTGGTGTGCTAGGTTTAAATGGTTCTGGTAAATCATCACTACTTCGCATTATGGCGGGTGTTGATGAAGAGTTTGAAGGTGAAGCTCGCCCTCAACCAGGCACTAAAATTGGTTACTTACCGCAAGAGCCTGTTTTGGACGAAAGCAAAACAGTTCGTGAAATTGTTGAAGAAGCTGTAGGTGAAGTAAAACATGCCCTTAACCGCCTTGACGAAGTGTATAACGAATACGCAATGGAAGGTGCTGACTTTGACGCACTGGCTAAAGAGCAAGGTGAATTAGAAGCGGTTATTCAAGCCCACGATGGTCATAATATCGATAACGTATTAGAGCGTGCTGCCGATGCACTTCGTTTACCTGAGTGGGATGCTAAAATTGAGCACCTATCGGGTGGCGAGCGCCGTCGTGTTGCTATTTGTCGTTTGTTACTTGAAAAACCAGACATGCTGATTCTCGATGAACCAACTAACCACTTAGATGCTGAGTCGGTTGCCTGGTTAGAGCGCTTCTTACATGACTACGAAGGCACTGTTGTGGCAGTAACGCATGACCGTTACTTCCTTGATAATGTAGCAGGTTGGATTTTAGAGCTTGACCGTGGTGAAGGTATTCCGTGGGAAGGTAACTACTCGTCTTGGCTTGAGCAAAAAGATGCCCGCTTACAACAAGAGCAAAAATCTGAAAAAGCACGTCAAAAATCAATTGCACAAGAACTTGAGTGGGTGCGTTCAAACCCTAAAGGTCGTCAAGCTAAGTCAAAAGCACGTATGGCGCAGTTTAGCGAGCTACAACAGTCTGATTACCAAAAACGTAACGAAACCAACGAATTGTTTATTCCACCTGGCCCACGTTTAGGTGACCAAGTATTAGAAGTAAACAACTTACGTAAAAGCTTTGGCGACCGCGTTTTAATTGATGATTTAAGCTTTAGCATGCCTAAGGGCGCTATTGTGGGTATTATTGGTGCCAATGGTGCAGGTAAATCAACGCTATTCAAAATGTTAAGCGGTGAAGAGCAGCCAGATAGCGGCAATATTAGCATTGGTGAAACAGTAGAACTGGCAACTGTTGATCAGTTCCGTGGCAACATGGACGAAAGTAAAACGGTATTCCAAGAAATCTCTGACGGCCAAGATGTACTAAAAATTGGTAACTTTGAGTTCCCAAGCCGTGCTTACGTTAGCCGTTTTAACTTTAAAGGTAACGATCAGCAAAAGTTTGTTAAAGACTTATCTGGCGGTGAGCGCAACCGTTTACACCTAGCTAAGCTGTTAAAAGCAGGCGGCAACGTGGTGCTTCTGGATGAGCCAACTAATGACTTGGACGTTGAAACATTACGTGCTCTTGAGAATGCTATTTTAGAATTCCCAGGTTGTGTAATGTGTATCTCGCATGACCGTTGGTTCCTTGACCGTATTGCTACACACATTTTAGATTACCGCGACGAAGGCCAAATTAACTTCTTTGATGGTAACTACACTGAATACGAAGAGTGGCTTAAAAAGACTCTTGGCGCAGAAGCTGCACAGCCTAAGCGCATAAAGTATAAAAAAATTGGCTAACAGCCACAGTGAATAAGTTAAAAGCCCTGCATTTAATGCGGGGCTTTTTTATGCGAGCTATTTTTATCTTTAAGCAAATTGGCGTGTTGGGCATTACCAGCTATGCTTATTATAAATAACAGCTTTATAAGATTATTATGCAAAACCGTCGGCAATTTTCTCGTATTATGTTCTCTACTGCAGCGCAATTAGTTATGGCTAGCAGCCAGTATGAATGCACTCTATTAGATATCTCTTTACATGGTGCGCTTATTACTAAAAGCGATACATTTACTGGGAACAAAAATGACGAAGCAGTACTACGTTTTACTTTGCCACAAAGCGATATTGAAATAAAAATGCCGGTGGTTATTCGTCACATAGAAGAAAACCATATTGGTCTTAAATGCCATAGTATTGATATAGACAGTATCACGCATTTAAAGCGTTTAGTTGAGCTAAACCTTGCTGATGAAACATTATTACACCGCGAGCTTGAAACGCTTATTCACCAAACATAAATAGACGCACTGCGTGAAGTTGATTACCATAATCAAAAATAATTAAACGACGCAGATATGAGTTTAAACCCCAATCTACCTTTAGTTTATCATCCTAACTACTCGTTTAGTTTTGATCCCAAGCATCGCTTTGTAATGAGTAAATTTGCTCAGCTACACCAGCATGTTAAAACCCTTGGACTTGCTGGCAGTAATATCATAGAGCCACCACATGGTAGTGTAGAAGAGCTAGAAATAGTACATTGTGAAAATTACATTCACGATTTATGGCATAACCGCCTAGACGAAAAAGCCATGCGCCGTATTGGCCTGCCTTGGTCACAAGCACTAATGAACCGCACATTTACCGCCCCGCTAGGAACACTGCAAACCGCGCGTTTAGCGCTTAAAAATGGGCTTGCGTGCCATTTAGCGGGCGGCACTCACCATGCCCACAGTGATTTTGGATCGGGTTTTTGTATGGTGAACGATTTAGCTTTTACCGCACAAACGTTAATTCAAAATCGTGAAGTGACCAACGTACTGATTTTTGATTTAGATGTTCACCAAGGCGATGGCACCGCAGCTATGTTGTCCCATCAACCTTATGCGTTTACCTGTTCAATACACTGTGAAAAAAACTTCCCATTTAGAAAGTCCCCTAGCGATTTAGATATTGGTTTAGCCAATAATATGCAAGATGCTGAATATTTAGGTATTGTTGACGATACGCTGCAATTTTTATTAAACGAGCTTAACCCGGATCTTGTTTTATACGATGCTGGCGTTGATATTTGGCAAGAGGATGGCTTAGGCAAACTGGATATTAGTTGGCAAGGGATAGAAAAGCGCGATCACTTAGTGCTTAAACGCTGCCTTGCAAATAATACTCCTGTTGCCACTGTGATTGGTGGAGGCTATGACAGAGATCATCAGCGCCTAGCAAAGCGCCATGGCATTGTTATAGAGCAAGCGGCTAGTTTTTAATTATATTTTTAACTGACTTGGCGTAATGCCGGTCCAACGCTTAAATGCTCGGCGAAAGTTAGGAATATCATAAAATGCAAGCCGATCAGCCACACGTTCATTACCTTGCTGGCACACCCCCAGTAAATGCAGAGCTTTTAGTTTATTTTGCTCATCTTGTAATTGAGAGTAACTGACACCGTGTTGTTTTAACTTACGTTTAAACGTAGCAGAGCTCATGGCAAAATGCTCAGCACTGTTAGCAAGGCTGTTGTTTTTATCACGGTAAATGCGCTGGCACACAGCCTCAACAAAAGACTGTGATACATTCTTATGTAACTCACTTTGCGCTATGCACTGCTGCCACCTAAGCTGACTAGCCTCTGGGTTTGTGCACTTAAGTAGTTGTTTATTAAAGTGCCAACGGGTATAGGGTTGTTCAAACCGTATTCGTAAGCCTAAGTGCTGCTCATATTCTTGAATATGCCGCGGGCGTTTACAGGTAAAGTCAAAATAACAATGTGGATACACATTACATACTCGTTTTAGTAAGCTCATTAACGCAGCGCTGTATATTTCAAAACAATAATTTTTTAATGACTCGTCAATACCGATACTCGGTTGCAAGTACAGATATAAATCGTCTTTAAATATATGCCTACGGGTAAATAATAAAGGGGCAATAACGGTACTAATTTGTTGTAATTGCTTCAAAGCCATACCTAAACTGGGGCTTAAACGCACACTTTGCACTGCTGGGCTAACGTCATTAACCAATTGATGACCCAGTAAAAAGCCACTATCATTACTCTTCATTAAGGCTTTAAACTGGCTAATTAAAGCCAATAACTGCGATAAACTAAAGCGCTGTGATAGATCATATAAATCTTGCTCAAAAATACCCGTACCACGCAGCAATTTATGCAGCGGGATCCCTCGTCCTTGAGCAAGCTCCACCAGCGCAGTGATCATTCCCTCCGCGCTGAGGTATTTATCATCTAGGCTAATATACTGCTGCACCTACAAGCGCCTTTTCTTGTTGTAATTGTTGATGTAACTGGCTGGTTTGCTGCACTGGATCTTGCGCTAAATCCATTGCCATGGTGGCGGTTAAAATATGCTGAAACTGTGCGCCTTTGCTTTTTGCGACTTTAAACGCACAATGGTTAAGCGCCGCTTTCATTTGCGCTAGTAATTCTTTGGCTTGGCTTTGGCTGGTATTCGGCATAAGCACAATAAAGCAATCTCCGGCATAGCGACAAAGCACATCATTTAACCGGCAATTCATTACTAATAAATCACTAATTTCTCTTAGTAACCTATCACCTTCACTAAAACCAAACTGCGCATTAAACTTTGCAAAATCACGAATATCAATAACACCTAAAGTACCCCCTTGCTGCTCTGTTTGTTGTTGCTGCATGAGTGAATGTAAGTAGTTAACTCGGTATAACCCTGTTACCGGACAGACCTTTTCATGTTCGCGAAGATGCGCTTCACGACGACGCAATTGACGATTTAAAACAAATTGCTCTTGATGCCAATAATAAAGCCCTGCGCTGGTAAGCGACATACCAAACGGCGCTGGTAGTGACTCAAACCAGGTGAGCCATAATTGTGAAGGTTGTTTTAACCACTCATCAAGTAAATCGAGTGTAGCTGAGAACATAAACAAACCTAAACCTAACACTAATAAGGTAGTTACTTTGCCTGGCGGACGTGAAATAAGTAACGCAACTATCCAGCTGAGGGTCATCAACACAATACCGCCCTCACCAACAATATCGAGCCACGCAATTTCTTGCCATTGCTTAAGTTCGCCAAAGTAAGCGCATATTGCTACAGCAATAACTAATAATAAAATGATGGTATTAGTTAATTTTGCATGGCTGGTAAATGGGTTATATCGCATTGTTTAAGTCTTCTAAGATTTACACTATTACGTATGCTAGCGCGGTACTGATTTATTAGGCAGAGTCATTTTGGCTCATTGATATGACATTGAGATTAAAATTTATAAGTATTTAACCTAGTAATAACCATTTTTAGTGCGCTGGAGCCGTGTTTAAAAAGCTCAAATGTCTGTTTGAAAAGTACTAAGTTGGCGTTTTGTCAGGAATTAACTGTAAAACTGTCACATTAGCGTCATTAACTTTTTTTAGTTTGCTCACCAAACCAAGGACAACCGGAGCAAATCAATGAAACAATTTAAGTTAAATGCTGTTGTGGCGGCATTAGCACTGAGCCAATTTAGTGTTAGCGTGAATGCAGAGGAACAAACATCGCCAAGGGAACCTGAAGTAAAGGTTTCTGAAGAGCTTGTGGTCTATGGCGAGATTGGTTATCGCAACCGCTCGCAAGAACTAGCGCCCACGCTGGAATACTCACAAGAATACTTTCAACGCTTTGAGCCACTTACCGCCGGTGATGCGCTAAAGCGTGTTCCTAGTGTGACTTTTTTATCTGACGTACTTGAATCAGACGGCGCACGTATGCGCGGCTTAAGCCCTGCTTACACAAAAGTACTTATTAATGGCGAAGAAGTTCCGGGCGCCGGTGCTGACCGTTCATTTTTTGTGGACCGTATTCCAGCAGAATTAATTGAGCGTGTAGAAATTATTCGTTCATCTAGTGCCAACCGCTCTGCCGATGCCATAGCAGGCACACTTAATATTGTACTTCGCGATGGCTACAGCTTAGACGGTGGTTATATTCGCGCTGGTGGCTTACGTTACGATGACGGCGAACTAAAAGAAAGCTTTGCGGGCGTTTACGGTACTGAGTTTGCAGGTGGCCGTTTACTAGTAGGTGCCAATTTACAAGGTCGTTATAACCCAAAACAAAAATCAAGCAGACGTTATGGCGATAGCCCTGAAAATAACCCTAATTACGCAACAGACGATTTTGATAACCGTGAAGATCAATCTGATATCCGTGATGGTGATGATACCTCTTTAAATGCCAGCTTTGAAAAGGTGTTTGATAACGGTGGCAAGTTTGATATTAGCGCCATGTGGGTTGATACCGATCGTACCGAAGATGAGCGCTCTTTTGAATACGACGACGCATCTGCAACCTCAGGCTCTGTCGTTGAGGGTGGTAATTTAATCTCAGATAACGCAAACGTTTCGTTTATTGATCAAACCAACTACAACATTAATTCTGGCTATGAATTACCACTACTGGGCGGTACCAGCAAATTTAAAGTAGGCTATGCCAGCTTTGAAGAGTCTGTTTACGAACAAGAAGTTGAGCTTGATACCTCAGAGCTCCCAATGGTGTTTGAAGAAGCAGAAGAAACCGTTGATATCGATGATAAAGAATGGTCATTACAATGGCAGCACAGCTTACTGGTAGGTGACTCGAAAGAAGTTCAATTTGGTGCTTTTGTGCAAGGCAAAGAGCGCGATACCGCCATTTTTGTCGCTGAAGATGAGCTGGAAAAAGACTTTACCAATTGGGAGCAATTCTCTCAGAATCCACTGACTCTTGCCGGTTTTAATAACGAATTTGAACCAGTAGACGGCGGTGTTAATAAACTTGAAGAAGACCGTTTTGATTTATTTGCGCTAATCAAGCATGAAGCGGATGTGTTCTCATGGGAGATGGGTGTGCGCTGGGAGTCAACTGACTCAAGCATTACCGATACAAATGAAGGCGTTACTGCCGAAAATGATTATGACTTTTTCTTACCGTCGGCTCACTTTCGTTACAGCGTCAGTGATAACGGACGAGTCAGCGCCTCTGTTGCTCGCAGCTTACGTCGCCCTGACTTTGACTACATGACACCCGCCCTACTTGAAGAAGAGCTCGCTGATAATGACTTTTTAGGCAACCCAAGCCTTAAACCAGAATCATCTTGGGGTATCGATTTAGGTTACGAATACCGTTTAGGTAAAAGTGGCGTTGTAGGTGTAAACGTATTTTACCGTGACGTTAGCGACCTTATTGAAATTGCCAGTACCGGTGTTGAAGGCTCAGAAGGCGAAGGCACATTTGTACTGCAACCACAAAATACCGGCGACGGCACAGTTCAAGGTATTGAGTTTGATTTATCAACCCCACTTAGCGCCTTGAACATGCCTAATACAGGTATCTTCTTAAATTACTCTTGGCTCGACAGTGAAGTTGAAGACAGTTTTGGTAAGCGTAAATTTAACGACCAGTCTGATTATGTTTATAACGTTGGCTTTATCCAAGATTTACCAACACTACGCGCATCATTTGGGGCAACGTACCGTAACCAAGGTGATGCATACGGGCGCTTCGTGGGTGAAGAAGTGACAACTTCTTACGGAGCTGATTTAGAGCTTTTCGTTGAAAAGCGCTGGAATGACATCACTCTTCGCCTTGTAGGTTCAAACTTACTGGATGCCAGTAAAGATGAAGTCTTCAACAAGTTTGACTCGCTTGATGATCAAAACAATCGTGACTTTGATGAGTACGAGCTTGAATCGGAAGAAGCAGGCCCAGTGATTCAAGTAATGTTGCGTTACGCATTCTAATCACACGTATTGTCATTTTAAGCACGTATTGGCAAACCATCGCGTGCTTTTTTGGAGTTAGAACATGTTTAAATTGTCTTTCATAATGGCTGCGCTACTGTGCTCATCAGCGCTTAGTGCAAACGAGCCTGTTATTTATAAAGATGCACTATACCAGCAACAAAAAATAACCAAGTTAACTACGCTACCCGACAGCCTTAACTTTATGGTTATTGGTGATTGGGGACACAACGGCCACTTTTATCAAAAAGAAGTGGCTCATCAGCTAGAAATTGCCATGTACCAAACCGATGCCGATTTTATTGTCTCGACCGGCGATAACTTTTACCCAAATGGTGTGGCAAGCGTGAACGATCCTCTTTGGCAATCAGCCTTTGAGAACATATACCATGGCCCGCACACATTTGAAGATTGGTATATTGTGTTAGGTAATCACGATTACTTGGGTAATGCCCAAGCACAAATTGACTACACAGAAAAAAGCCAGCGCTGGCAGTTACCTGCAAGGTACTACAGTAAAACATTTTCGCTTGAAAACAATGAGCAAGTGTTAATGGTTTTTTTAGATACCAATCCAATTCAGCCTGAATATAAAGATCGTGATAAATACCGTTCAACCCAAGGGCAAGGCTATAAAACCCAACTTACTTGGCTTGAAACCCAGCTTGCTGGCAGTAAAGCAAAATGGAAAATTGTGGTAGGCCATCACCCGCTTTACTCAAGCGGCAAACGCTTTGGCCGCAACCAAGGGCTTCGCGACATTTTAGAACCTATTTTGGAGCGTCATAACGTGCACGCTTATATCGCAGGGCACGAGCACGACTTGCAATACAATCAACCAAAAAATAGCAAGGTGGCTCACTTTGTCTCTGGTGGTGGCAGTGAAGCACGGTTTGTAAAACAACGTGAGTTTACCCGCTACGCAGAAGCAACACCGGGTTTTTTAAGTATCTCTATCAATGGCGAAACTCTCAGTGTAAGCGCGATTAATCACCTTGGTGAAGTACGTTTTAGCACTGAAAAGCACATAGATAAGTAAAGGATAAAATAATGAACTTTGAACTAAATACAATTTTAGCGGTACTATCAAGTGCTGTGCTTTTAACTGCGCTTGGCGGTTGTACAAGTAATGACGATACCCAAAACACGACAGAAATAGCAAAGCCGGCTGTTGAGGCTAAGCTATTTGGCCCACAACAAAACATGCAAGGCTCACAAGCAGCTGCACTTGGTAATAATCAATGGCTAATGGCGAGCGAAAGCCAGGGCTTATTACTTACCGATAACGAGAAAAGCAGTGTGTTGTTAGCCGGTAACTTTGAGTCAATTTCACTAAAACAATTATCAGCGCAGCAATTTATATTAGCCAGTCTTGATAAAAGCCAAGACAACGTAGCTATTTTTAAGCTTACAAAAAATGGCCAAACTTGGCAGCTTAATGAACTCACTCGTATTAGTCCGCCTCAAGCTCAACCTGATGCTGTGTGTTTATTTAAAAACAGCAATACCGAGACTGTATCAGCATTTGTGCCAGATGTTCGCGGCCTGATCAGCGAAACGGTTATATATGATTTAGCAACTAACCAAGCTAAAAATATCGCAGTACGTGAATTTCCTGCGGTCACTGAGGCTTCAGGTTGTACAGTAAATGACGACACAAAAACCCTGTATGTGGGTGAGGCAGAGCTCGGAGTGTGGGCCATTAATGCTGATGCAGAATCAGATGCCAATAAGCAACCTGTGGCTTTAGTACAGCCATACGGCGAATTAAAAACTGAAATCGGAGCTTTATCAGTATCACAAGACGGTACTTTATGGCTCAGCGCCACTGACGATAGTATGGTTTATGCTTACCAAGCTCAAACAGACACGCTTAGCCAATGGTCACTGTCAGGTGAGTACACTATTGAGTCTGTTGCAGCAAGCTTTATTAATGACAATCAAGCGCAGCTAGTTTTGTTTGATGATGAAACCGGCGCTTACATTCAAGCAAACGTTAACTACGCAGCGCAAACTTCTGTCTCAAATAGCAAAGTTGCTATGACTCACCTTCATGCCAGCGCACAAACCACACCGGTTGCAGCGTTTGGTGATGCAGCAGATGACCCAGCAATTTGGATAAATGAGCAAGACGCTAAAAACAGCTTAATTTTAGGCACAGATAAACGCCGCGGCTTGATGGTTTATGACCTTGCTGGCAACAAAGTACAGTCGCTCAATATAGGGCGTTTAAATAATGTTGATGTGCGCCAACATCAAGGTATAAACAACGAAACCCATACGTGGATCACTGCCAGCAACCGTACGCTTAACAGTATTAGCGTATTTACTGTTGATGGCGATAACAAACTAAACCATGTAACAGAGGTCGCGACTAACCTACCTGAGATTTACGGTATGTGTATGTATTCGTCTGATTCTGGCCATTACGTATTTGTTAATGATAAATCAGGTTTATTTCAACAATACAAATTAACTGGTAATGCTAATTCCGTAACAGGTGAATTGGTCAGAGAATTTACCCTACCTAGTCAGCCAGAAGGCTGTAGTGCTGATGATAAACTAGGCCAATTATTTGCAGGTGAAGAAGATGCTGGTATTTGGTATATCGGCGCAGAGCCTACCGCTGGTAACAAAGCAGTAAAGCTACAAAGTGTGAATGAACAACTGGTGGCAGATGTAGAAGGTATGGAAATTTATCATGCTAATGATGGGCGCTATTTAGTGGTATCAAGCCAAGGCGATAATAGCTATGTGCTTTACAAAATCTCAGATGATACACAGCCTAGCCTCAGTTTTGCAGGTAAGTTTAATGTGATTGCTAACCTAGATAAAGGCATAGATGGCGTAGGTGAAACTGACGGTTTAACCGTTACAGCAAAAGCTTTACCAGGTTATCCTGAAGGCATGCTTATAGTGCAAGACGGCTACAACCGTATGCCACTGCAACCGCAAAACTTTAAAGTTATTGACTGGCGAGAAGTGAAAAAAGCAATTAAATAATAGCTAACTCTAAATATACTGATACACACTAAAGCTTTAGTGTGTATCACGTTTAAGCCTTACTAAAATTTAACTAAAGATAATTTTTTATAAATGTATACTACACTTTATATCTATAAATTAATTGAGGTTATTATGCGGCTACCCTACTTCGTATCTTTATTTATCAGCATTGTATTTTGTACCAGCTCGCTTGCTAATGCCGAAGAGCCACCAGAACTTCCGCCATTAAACCCCAAATATGAAGCAGAGCATGCCATGGTATTGGTTAATAAAGGCTCAAGTGTATACGCCATTAACATTCCAAGCTTTGAGCTTCCCTTTGATATGCATGTTATGTACAAGGTAGATGTATCTGATATTCCATTTTTAGATTTAGTACGTGATGCTGAGTTAGTTACAGTAAAATCAAAGCCGTTTAATATTCAACGCTTAATGCGAGGCGAAGAAGTCGCGATTACCGCAGATGTGTATCTTGGAGATTATAGACAAGGAGGTAGCTTAGTTTACAGCGATAAATTAATAGAGCTTAGCGAGCAGTTATTTACTCGTGAGCTAACTGATTTAAGCCCAGCCTCAAAATGGCAACAGTACGACATGGTTACGCTAAAAAATAACGAGCGTATTTACATTCACCAAATAACTCAACCACCAAGCTATCATCATATTATGTTTGTTGATTTAAGTGGTGCCTGTTTACAAAAGTTTCGCACCTCAACTGAAGTGCCCTCTGCTGGTGAGCTAAATTATAAGTTTATAAATTGTGGCACATTGAAACCGATGTTTTATGATGCTGAAAGCTTAAGTAAATAAGCTTTATTTGAAAACGTGTTCAGCAATCAATTTAAGCCCAGCTTGCATCGCCAAAGTTGATTGCCCAGCAAATCCTAAACGTACATAACTATGTTGCTTAGGTATTAAGCTACGTTCTGAGTCTTTAAAGTAAAATTCAGGCTCAACCTGTATATACACACCTTTACTTTGTAGTACTTGCTTTAATTGATCCACCGGTTTATTTAAATTAACCCACATAGCCATACCACCATCAGGTTTTATATATTCAATTGGATAGCCTGATAATTGCAGCTGCGTTAGATAATCACCCATCGCTTCATAGCGCTGCTTATAGAGCTTTGTCATACGCTTTAAATGGCGTTCAAAACCACCTTCTTTCATCCAGTGTGCGACAGCTAATTGCATAACCACATCATTTTTATGGTTCATTAGCTGCTTCCATGCGGTTAATTGTGCGATTACCCCAGGCGCTGCACAGATATAACCAATCCTTGCTGCTGAAAACATAATTTTTGAAAACGTTGATAGATATATCACAATGCCTGCGGGGTCATCGGCAGCCATGGGTTGCAAAGGCTGGCAACGGTAGTGAAATTCATGGTCGTAGTCATCTTCAATAATCATCACATTATGGGCATAACACAGCTGATAAATTTGTAAGCGCCGGGTGGGTGATAAGGTCACAGTCGTTGGGTATTGATGCAGTGGCGTTAAATACAGAAGTTTAATGGGATAGCGTTCAAGCTGAGTTTTTAAATCATCAACACACAACCCTTCATCATCTTGTTTTATATCTATAAGCTGCGCGCCACATGCTGCAAATGCTTTACGAGCAGGCGGGTAACCTAAGGTTTCGGTTGCAACATAATCGCCTTTATTAATAAAGGCTTTTGATACTAAAAAAAGCGCTTCTTGAGAGCCATTACACATAAGAATATCGGCTGTTTTTAGGTTTCGTACTTTGTGTAAATAATGACTAATTTGCGATTTTAAATTAGGCTCCCCAGCCACATTACCATAGTGAAATTGGCTGGTATCTAAATGATTAAACACATGACTTACAGAGCGTTTAAATTCTTTATAGGGAAAGCATGTTAAATCGGGTAAGCCTCCAGCAAAGTTATAAGCATAGTGATTTAAGTCCATTGTAGGTTCTGACACCGTAAGCGTGGTAGCAAATCGATACGGCTTAGGATCCAATGCTTGAGACTGGGCAGTGTTTATACTGTTTTGAATAGGCAATGTATTGGTAACGCTGTAGCCTGATCGTTCATAGGATTCCAACCATCCTTCTGCGACAAGAAGTTGTAGGGCATTCATTATTGTATGACGGTTTAATCCGTATGCTTGTGCCATATCGCGTGCAGAGCTGAGTTTGCTGCCAGCGAGAATGTCCCCTTTTATAATCGACTCCCTAAGTGCATCTGCTATTTGCAGGTATTTAGCTTTACTCTGGCTAGTGAGCTTTATATTAAGTGGCTGCATAAACACCTTCCAAACTGGTATAGGTAAAAATTAAATTTTGGTTGTTTTTAATAAACCAATAAAGCGTACATTTGTTATGAATAAATAGCAAAATATGGGGCTTATAATGTTCACAACGCAAATTCATCAAACCAACAAGGTTGCCTTAGAGCCACTTAAACTCAAACATCTCGAGGGTCTATATCAAGCAGGTAAACACCCACAAATTTGGCAGTGGGTATTAAGTAATTACGCACAAACTCAAGTTAAGTTGGAGCAATGGTTTACACATAGCGCGCAGTTTAATCAAAACGAGCAAGTGGTATTTGCCATTATTGATAAACATTCACAGCAAGTTGTTGGCACAACCCGTTTATTTAGGTTAGACAGTGACAACTTAAGCGCCGAAATTGGCCATACCTTTATCAGCTTCACTGCACAGCGGACATACGTAAATACGCATGCAAAATATTTACTTCTGAGATATGCATTTAATCAGCTTAATTTAGTACGGATTAGCTTTAATACCCATGAGCACAATCAACAATCACGCAATGCCATTGCCCGTTTAGGCGCTAAGTTTGAAGGAATCGCCCAAAAAGACCGACGCCTAGAAGATGGTTCATATCGCAACACCGCAAAATTCAGCATTATTGACGAACAATGGCCAGCTATAAAGCTACGACTTGAGGAGCAATTATAATGTACCCACCCGAGCACTTTATGCAAAAAAATACCGAGCAATTGCATGCGCTTATTAATAACTTTCCATTAGCAACTATTTTTATGCCCTGCTCAAATAGTCAATTAAATAACATTTGTCATGTACCTATGTTATTCAACTCTTTAGAAAATATGTTTATTGCACATGTAGCAAAGCATAATCCACTATCAAAGCTTGATAATAAACAGGTGAATTTACTCTTTAATAGTGACAATTGCTATTTATCACCCTCCTATGCGGATAATCAAACATTGCCTAGCTGGCTTTACGCATCGGTGTTAGTGACTGCAAAAGTACATATTATTAAAGATGAGCTAAAAAAAGATCTCGTAATGCGAACCCTTACTAGTCATTTTGAGAAAACATTTGAGCCTGAGTGGAAAATTGATGAAGTGCCTGAGCAGCATCGCAATACAATGTATCAACACCTGAGTTTTATAGAGCTTACGCCAATTCACTGGCAAGGTAACTTCAAACTCAGTCAAAATAAATCAGCCGCTATAAGAAATAAAATAAAACAAAGTCTGGTAGATGCCAATAAGGACTCAATAGCGGCCTTGTTTTAGGAATGAAAAAAGGCTCCTCGCAATGCTCAGAGCCTTTGGTTAACTTTGGGAATTAACTCGGTTCATTGATCAGATAAGATCAGTTTAGCGCCACTAACTGTGGCGCAATTGTTTGATAATCTACCGCCATGGCAATACTCAAAGCGGTAATATTAATAATTGAGAACGCAAACACTTGGCGTGCCCAACGGGTGGTGTCTATGTTGTAGCGATACCCTCTAAGTGCCATGAGTAACCACCAAAAACTGGTGATACAGGCAACGGCCATAAAGGCAGCACCGGTATAACCACTAATTGGCAATAACATCACTACTAAGGCATATACTGCAATATAAAGCACAATATGGCGCTTAGCTTTATTAACACCTTGCGCCACGGGTAATACTGGAATATTAGCGGCTTGGTAATCCTTAAAGCGAAAAATAGCAATCGCATATGAATGCGGCATTTGCCACAAACTAAACATCACCAGCAGTATTAATGCGCCTATATCGAACACACCCGTAACGGCGCAATAGCCAACAACAGGTGGAACTGCGCCCGACAGACTACCAATAAAGGTGCCGTAAACAGAGTTGCGTTTCATGTAGAGGCTATAAACCCCTACATAGATAACATAGCCAAAGGCGGCAAAAAATACCGCCGCTTGAGTGGTAAAGGCGATTAATAAGCCAAAGCCAATTAGCCCTAATAACACGCCATGGCTTAAAGCGGCTTTTGCAGACATTTCACCCGTTACAGTCACACGTGAGCGAGTGCGCGCCATGGCAACATCAATGTCTCTATCAATAACATTGTTTATGGCACATCCCGATGCAACAACAAGCGATAAACCAACCAAGGTAACCAACATTAACCATGGGTCTATATCACCGCGGGCGGCGAGTAAAAAACCACCGGCAACGCTGATCAAATTCCCCATAATAATACCTGGCTTAGTAACAGCTAAATAACGACGAAACATCTGAAACCTCTAGTACATCATCATTGCGTTTGATTCATAAATGATCCAAACAGACAGTCCAACCACCATGACGATGATCAACGCGCTAAACAAGAAGGTAAAGGTATTCGCTTTACCTTCATCAGTGGTGAAATTAAGGTGTAAAAAGTATTTTAAATGCACCCAAATTTGCACGATTGCTAGAGTAACGATACTCCAAAGTGTGGTGACCTTTGAAAAGTCGCCCTCCATCACCATCCAAAATGGAATGGCCGTTAAAATCACTGACAATACAAAGCCAATTAGGTATGTTTTAACACTACCGTGTGACTGATCATGATGTTGGCTTTGCATTTTCTCTAAAGCATGTGTTTCGCTATGGCTCATTACATTGCCCCCATTAAATAAACAACGGTAAATACACAAATCCACACAATATCTAAAAAGTGCCAAAATAAGCTTAAGCAACTTAAGCGCGTGACGGTTTGTTTACTTAAACCGCGCTTAATCACCTCAATCATCATTATGCTCATCCAGATAAGGCCTGCAGTTACATGTAAACCATGCAAGCCCACTAATGAGAAAAACGATGTTAAAAAAGCACTTTGCTGTGGGCCATTGCCATGAACAATTAAATGATGAAACTCATAAATTTCCATACCAATAAACACCGCGCCTAAACAAAAAGTGACCGCGAGCCAACCAAGCGTCAGCGCCTTTTTTTGCCCTTGAGCGGCAATCATGGCAAAACCAAAAGTAATACTACTTATAAGTAGCGCCGCAGTTTCTACGGCAACAAAATCAAGCTCAAAAATATCTTTGCCCGATACACCACCTGCAGTGTTCATATAAAGCACTGCGTAGGTTGCAAAAAATGAGGCAAATAAAAGGCAATCGGTCATTAAATAAAGCCAAAAACCAAAGATTGTATCGCCAGAGGTATCGTGATGTTCATGCGTATGACTTACGCTATGAGGCTCTAAATTTACATGGCCTTGAGTTGCAGATAACGTACTCATGCGCTTACCTCCTTCGTATTACTGGCAATATGCGCGCCTTCAATTTGTAATATTTCATCGTTTTGCACGTAGTAATCTACATCACTGGTGTAAGCACGGTTAATAAACAGCGCAATCGCGCCAATAAAACCAAGCCCTGCTAGCCACCAAATATGCCAGATCATGGCAAAACAAAACGCCGTTAAACTCGCAGCAATAAGCACACCCGAAGCGGTATTTTTTGGCATATGAATTGGGCTATAGCTAGATTTACCTTGATAAGCTAGGCCTTTTTCTTTCATATCAGTCCATGTATCAATATCATCAACATGCGGGATTTCAGCAAAGTTATAGTATTGCGGTGGTGATGACGTTGACCATTCAAGGGTGTGACCGTTCCAAGGATCGCCAGTGGTATCATCAAGCGCTTCGCGGTTTTTAAAGCTCACATAAAGCTGAATAACTTGGCAAATAATACCGAACATAATAATCACGGCGCCCACTGCAGCAATATAAAGCCAGATATTCCAATCAGGATTATTAGAGTGGTTTAAGCGACGCGTCATGCCTAAAAAGCCGAGTACGTACAATGGCATAAAGGCTACGAAGAAACCGATTAACCAACACCAAAATGACGCTTTACCCCAACGCTCATCAAGTTTAAAGCCCATTGCTTTTGGAAACCAAAAAACAAATCCGGCTAAGTAGCCAAATACTGCGCCACCAATGATGGTGTTATGGAAATGAGCGATTAAAAATAAGCTGTTATGCAATACATAATCGGCACCAGGGATTGCCAGTAATACCCCCGTCATACCACCAATACTAAAGGTAACCATAAAACCAAGCGTCCAAAGTACCGGTACAGTAATGCGCAAACGGCCACGGTAAATAGTAAACAACCAACTAAATAACTTAACCCCAGTAGGCACAGCTATGACCATGGTCATCACCCCAAAGAAGGCATTTACATTGGCGCTTGAGCCCATAGTAAAGAAGTGGTGTAACCATACAATAAAGCCAAGAATAGAAATGGCACCGCTGGCATATACCATCGATTTATAACCAAATAAACGTTTACCAGTGAAGGTCGACACTATTTCAGAAAAAATACCAAAAGCTGGTAATACTAAAATGTATACCTCTGGGTGACCCCATGCCCAAAACAGGTTGATATACATCATGGCGTTTCCGCCTGCTTCATTAGTGAAGAAGTGAAAATCTAAATAACGGTCTAGCGTTAGCATGGCCAGCACTGCGGTTAAAATTGGAAATGATGCCGCAATTAAGATATTTGCCCATGTACATGCCCATGTGAAAATTGGCATTTTCATCAGTGTCATACCAGGGGCACGCATTTTAAATACTGTCACTAGGAAGTTAACAGCGGTTAATAGCGTACCGAGCCCCGATATTTGCAAGGCCCAAATATAATAATCGACCCCCACCCCAGGGCTAAAGGTCAACTCCGACAGCGGTGGATAAGCAACCCAGCCTGTTTTAGCAAATTCACCAAATATAAGTGATAAATTTATTAAAATTGCGCCACTGGCAGTAAACCAAAAACTTAAATTATTTAAAAATGGAAAAGCCACATCGCGAGCACCAATTTGCAGTGGTACAACAATATTCATTAAACCAATCATAAATGGCATTGCCATAAAGATGATCATAATAACGCCATGGGCGGTGAATATTTGGTCGTAATGTTCTGGCGGCAGGTAACCTGGTGCACCACTGGTAGCAAGCGCTAACTGCGCACGCATCATAATGGCATCAGAAAAACCACGAAACAGCATGATTAGCGCTAATAAAATGTACATGACGCCTAAGCGTTTATGATCAACCGAGGTGATCCAGTCGCGCCAAAGCACACCCCATTTTTTATATTTTGTTATTAGTCCGGCTATAATAAGCCCGACAATAGCAATCACCGCCATGGTAACCATGATAATAGGTTCATGAAACGGAATTGCATCTATAGATAATTTACCTAAAAACGACATGATTATTCCTCGCCCTGGCCGTGTGATGATGGCATTGAATGATTACCCATTGCCTGATGCTCATTACTCATCTGCTGATGTTTACCCATCGAGTGATGTTTTTTGTTCATATCGCCATGCGCCTGCATGTATTTCATCACTATGGTATGAAATAAACCGTCATCAACCTTGCCATAATAAGCGACGGGATTGTTTTCACTCGCTTTGGCAAGCTCAACATAATTGGCATGAGTAAGGCTATTAGCGTTGGTTTTAACCTGCTCAACCCACTGGCTAAAGTCAGCTTTTGTTGGTGTTGCGATGGCATTAAATTTCATACCAGTAAAACCGGCGCCACTGTAATTAGCCGAAAAGCCTTTAAACGTGCCTGGCTCATTAGCGATTAAATGCAGCTTAGTTTCCATGCCCGCCATTGAGTAAATTTGACTACCTAACTGGGGAATGAAAAACGAGTTCATGGTACTTTCTGAGGTGATTTTGTATTCAACCGGAACATTAGCAGGAAATACCAATTCGTTTACCGTAGCAATACCTTGCTCAGGGTAAATAAATAACCACTTCCAATTAAGTGACACCACTTCAACAGTTAAGTGTTCACCTTTACCCTCTATCGGTTTATAAGGGTCAAGCTCTTGAGTTGACTGCCAGGTGATCACACCTAAAATAACAACAATAACAATAGGAACCGCCCATACAACAGCCTCAATCTTATTAGAGTGAGCCCATTTTGGTGCGTAAATTTCATGGTTTTGTGTGTCTCTGTATTTCCAAGCAAAATATAAAGTCATCACAATAACGGGGATCACAACTAACAACATAAGCACAGTGGCGATGATGATCAGATTTTTCTCATCAATACCTATCTGCCCTTTTGGGTCGAGTACCCCGCCATTACAGCCTGATAAAATCAGCGCCATACTAGCTAAAGCAATATTAAAAAGGTTACGAATTAACAAGGGACTATCCTAAAACCTAAAGAGTTTTTATTAGCTGCCAAAAATATTTAGCAACGATATTTGATAAAAACCCAAGTTAATTAAGATTGAATTACAAATAATGCAGAGCGAATGCAAGCATGAAGTATTGACTACTGGCTTAATAAAAAACACCTAGCAGAACCAACCCAGCTTTTTTAAACACATTAATATAACGCAATAAAAATTAACTTGGGTGAGGTGTGGTTGGCTGAGAGTGTGTAAAAACACTAAGCTACAATGAAAGTAATCGTTATTTACAGCAAGAATAAATAATTAGATACCACAGGTGTAACCTATACCCATAAAAATTAATGGGTAAACAGACAACCTGTAAAGCTAGGTGGAGCACGACAACCATGTGCAGCTTGCACGGGTTGATGAACTTTAGCCTCGCTAAAAGCAAAGGCTGCTTTACGGAGGATTATTCCAGCACGACGCGCTGGAAACATGTGGAACAATAGCCAACAAAGGCCAATAAGTAACTGACACGATAAGATAGGATGAGCTAAGAATTCAGCAATAGTCAGTAATAATGGCTCTATAAAAAAGCCATCACTCACCAATGCTTCAAGCCTAAAGGCATCCTCAATAGCGCCACTAAGCAACATAACGGCATTAAAAACTAATAATGTTATAGCCACACTCACGCCTCTTTTCGCTTTATTAAAGCGCTCATGCAACACTGACTTACCTAAGGTAAGCAAAGCGCTGGTATGAAACAAAGAAAATGAGTTCAAAAACATTAACCTATTAAAATGACTAATAACAAAATTTGGCATACACCGTGGCAACAAAAACAGGTTGCAGCCGTAAAGCCTTATACAGTGACATGAAATACAGTCTCAACGCATTAGCACTATTTGGCTAAGCTAGTTTTGATCCGCATCAATAGAACTTTCAAAACTTACTGAAAGTTCGGGCATGAGTATAACAAAGAGAGTTTTCTGTTCAAGATAAAAACACGATTATTTTATCAGCTGGTGATTTATTTATGGCGATATAAATAAAAAACCTCCCGTAGTGAGCTACGAGAGGTTTTTTGTTTAAACAGAAATAAATCTATTTAAAGAATTTGGTTTTCTTTCCATACTTGCTCTTTGGCTAGACGCTTTTTGCGTTTATCACATGGATCATCGCAATCACACGCTTTATCAATACCTACAGAGCCTAGGCCTCCGCAGCTACTCGCCATCGATTTTCTTTGAACTATCATGCCTATCGCCATCGCAGCGACAATTAAAATAAGTAAGCCAAAGGTTAGAAAAAAAAGTGACATTGCTTAGCCCCTATTGTTCAGCAATAAAATGAGCTCAAATAGCGTATTTGAGCTCCGTATATTATATACCCTCATGCTAAGGATATAAACCTAAAGACTATAAATAAGGCTTAAACGCAGGACTTGAATAAGTGACTAAACCATCAGGCGATTTAGCAATTAAATACACTGGTAAATCATGCTGCTGCGCATAACGTTGTGCTTTTTCCATTCCCATAACCGTTAAAGCAGTCGCTAAACCGTCGGCCGTCATAGCGCTAGGGTGTAAAACTGTAACAGAAACTAAGTCATGCTTAATTGGCATCCCTGTCATAGGATCAATAAGGTGAGTATAGGTTTCGCCATCCATTGTATAAAAGATTCGATAATCACCTGAGGTGGCAATACCGTTATTGCCTGGTGCAAGTACACGGTGTACTTTTCGCTCACCTGGGTTTGCATCAGGTTGTTCAATTGCTATTCGCCATGCTTGATTGTCTGGTTTTGTACCAGCAATACGTAACTCCCCGCCAATCTCAACCATGTAATCTGTAATGCCTTTGCTTTGTAATAGCTCAGCCACTTTATCAATACCATATCCTTTTGCTGTAGCTGAAAACGACAACTCTAAATCAGCCATCGTTTTTGCTAAGCCTTGCTCGTTAAGGACCAACTTATCTATACCAATGTTATTGATCATATTTGCCAGAGCTTCATTCGTTGGGCGCTTTGTTGGTTTTTTATCTGGGCCAAACCCCCATAAATCTATCAACGGCCCCATAGTCACATCTAGGGTCTTAGTTGAATTACCTATACGCATAGATTCACTAATAACTGCCCTGAAGTCATCACTGATTGGCATTACTTCGTTGGCATCTAAACGGTTAAAGGTGTTTATTTCAGAATCTTCGATATAGGTCGACATAGACTGGTTGATATCAACTAAAACCGCATCGATTTCTGCTTGTACTGCTTGAGGGTCAACTTGCTCAGCGTAAAACTTAATGTGGTAAGTTGTACCCATCGTTTTACCTTCTAAGTAGGTTTCCTCTGGGACTGATTTTCCACATCCAGATAATAGTAAAGTCAGCGTGATTATAAATAAGGCGATTATGCCCTGGGGAGTATTTACTTTGTTCATAACAACCCTACTTAATAGGTTAAAAATTAATATAAAAAAGCCTCGTCACATAAAATGCGACGAGGCTGGTATTTTAACTAAATTTAATCAGTTTGGGTATTAGCCACCGAAATCATCTAGTAAGATGTTTTCTTCTTCAACACCTAAGTCTTTAAGCATAGTGATAACAGCCGCATTCATCATTGGAGGACCACACATGTAGAACTCACAATCTTCAGGCGCTTCGTGATCTTTAAGATAGTTCTCAAATAACACGTTATGGATAAAGCCTGTGTAGCCTTCCCAGTTATCTTCTGGTTGCGGATCTGAAAGCGCTGTGTGCCAAACGAAGTTTTCGTTTTGCTCAGCTAGGCCGTCAAAATCTTCAACATAGAACATTTCACGTTTAGAACGTGCACCATACCAGAAACTAATTTTACGTTTAGAGTTTAAACGCTTAAGTTGGTCAAAGATATGTGAACGCATTGGTGCCATACCTGCACCACCACCTACGAATACCATTTCAGCGTCTGTGTCTTTAGCGAAGAACTCACCAAATGGACCAGAAATAGTTACTTTATCGCCTTCTTTAAGTGACCAAATGTACGAAGACATTTTACCACATGGTAGGCTTAGGTTTCTTGGCGGCGGCGTAGCGATACGCACGTTAAGCATGATGATGCCTTCTTCTTCTGGATAGTTAGCCATTGAGTAAGCACGAATTGTTTCTTCGTCTACTTTTGACTCCAGATCGAAGAAACCAAAATGGTTCCAATCGCCACGATACTCTTCAGGAATATCGAAATCTGCATATTTAACATGGTGAGCTGGCGCTTCGATCTGGATGTAACCACCCGCACGGAACGGCACTGACTCGCCATCAGGAATTTGTAGCTTAAGTTCTTTAATGAACGTCGCTTTGTTATCGTTAGAGATAACTTCACAATCCCATTTTTTAACACCGAAAATTGACTCTTCAAGTTCAATTTCCATGTCGTTTTTAACATTAACCTGACACGCTAGGCGACAACCTTCACGTGCTTCACCTTTAGAGATGTGGTCAAGTTCAGTTGGCAGAATATCACCGCCGCCTTCTTTAATGTGTACGCGACACTGGCCACAAGAGCCACCGCCACCACATGCAGAAGATACGAAAATACCTGACTCAGATAGTGCACCTAATAGCTTACTACCTGCTGATGTTTTAATGGCTTTGTCTGCATCGCCATTAATGCCGATGATGATATCACCGCTTGCAACTAGCTTAGATTTAGCACCAATGATGATTAAAACTAGTATTACAACGATAGCGATAAAAACACCAACGCCTAAGAAAATATCCATGATTGACCTCGCTATTATTACAGTGAAATACCAGAGAATGACATAAAGCCAAGACCCATCAAGCCAACAGTGATGAAGGTAATACCTAAACCACGTAAACCATCTGGTACGTCTGAATACTTCATTTTCTCACGGATACCTGCAAGTAATGTAATTGCAAGCGCCCAACCCACACCAGCGCCAATACCATAAACAACAGACTCGCCGAAGTTATAGTTACGCTCAACCATGAAGGCTACCGCACCAAAAATTGCACAGTTAACTGTGATTAGTGGTAAGAAAATACCTAATGCGTTGTAAAGCGGTGGGAAGAACTTATCTAATGCCATTTCAAGAATTTGCACTAGTGCTGCAATAACACCAATGAAAGTTAAGAAACGTAAAAAGCTAAGATCTGCTTCTGGGTAACCAAGCCACTCTAGTGAACCTGGTGCTAATACCGCATGGTAAACCAAGTTGTTAACCGGTACTGAAATACCTAATACAACAATAACCGCTACACCTAGGCCAATTGATGTAGTTACTTTTTTAGACACGGCTAAGAAAGTACACATACCTAGGAAGAATGCTAACGCTAAGTTTTCAATAAAAACGGCTTTTACAAATAAACTAATATAATGTTCCACTTATCGCCCCTTACGCTTTAGCTTCTACTTGGTCTTTCTTATAAGTACGAAGTACCCAAATGAATAAACCAATGATGAAGAATGCACTCGGTGGTAAGATCAATAGACCCATAGGTTGGTACCAACCACCATTTTGTACTAATGGAATAATATCAACACCGAATAGTGAACCTTTACCGAATAACTCACGAATAAAGCCAACAGTAAGTAACACTACAGAGTAACCTAAGCCATTACCAATACCATCAAGGAAAGACATTAATGGCGGCGACTTCATTGCATAAGCTTCAGCACGACCCATTACGATACAGTTAGTAATGATTAGACCAACGAATACTGATAACTCTTTTGCCGTAGCGTAAGAGAAAGCTTGTAGTACTTGGTCAACCACGATTACTAATGATGCAATAATCGTCATCTGTACGATGATACGTACTGATGATGGGATATGGTTACGAATAGTCGAGATAAAAAGGCTAGAGAATGCAGTTACCAAGGTCAATGCAATTGACATGATTAATGCATTTTTTAAGCTAGACGTTACCGCTAGCGCAGAACAAATACCAAGTACTTGTAATGCGATTGGGTTGTTAGCGAAAACTGGACCAAATAGGACCGCCTTCATTTCTTTAGTATCAGCCATTAGTTCAATGCTCCTTTACGTACTTTCGCAAGGAAAGGGCCAAAGCCATTTTCGCCAGTCCAAAAATCAACTGCATGGTCAACACCATTAGACGTTAATGTAGCACCTGAAAGACCATCGATCTTATGCTCATCACCGGCTGCAGTCCCTTTAACGATTTGGATTGGTAACTCTTTACCTTCCCACGTTGCAGTCCACTGTGGGTTTTGAATTTCACCACCTAGACCAGGTGTTTCGTTATGTTTGTAGAAAATGATGTCTTTAATAGTTTCACCATCGCTTTCAAGCGAGATAAAACCGTACATTAAACCCCATAAACCATAACCCTGAATAGGAAGGATGATTGCATCAGTAGAGCCATCGTCTTTTTTAGAGATATAAACAGGCGCACGCTTGGTAATACGTTGAATACCGGCGATGTCTTTAATACCATTCTCTTTTAAAGATTTACTTAAATCAGCATCGTATTTGCTTTTTTCAAAGTCAAAATCTTCTACCGGCTCAGCAAACTCACCACTTTGCATATCAACAAAGCGAGTTTCGATTTTAGCATCAAACGTTTCGGCAACGTTATCAACTTTGCCAATACCAGCAGCAGCTAAGATATTGCTTTGAATATCTTTTGCTTTATTTGCTTTTTGCAGAGGGCGTAGTTGTACAGATGTTAGCGATACAATAACTGCACACACTAAACATAATGAGACAACAACAGCTAGCGTTTTGCCAATTGATTCGTTATTACTAGACATTACGTGCCAACCTCCGCTTGATATTAGCTTGCACTACAAAGTGATCGAATAAAGGTGCAAACAAGTTAGCAAATAAGATTGCTAGCATGATGCCCTCTGGGTATGCAGGGTTAACAACACGGATCATGATAACCATAAAGCCAATAAGCACACCGTATGCTAATTTACCTTTATCAGTAAATGCAGCAGATACAGGGTCAGTTGCCATAAAGAACATACCGAATGCAAAACCACCCAATACCATGTGCCAGTACCAAGGCATAGCAAACATCGCATTGGTTTCAGAACCAATGGTGTTCAGTATTGATGAGGTTACTACCATACCTAGGAATACACCTAGCACGATACGCCAAGACGCTATGCGCACGTAGATTAGGAATAAACCACCAATAAGTACAGCTAGTGTAGACGTTTCGCCCATAGAACCTTGAATGAATCCGTAAAACGCATTCCACCAAAGCTCAATATCAGTCGCGTAATTTAACGTACCAGCAAACGCTTGACCAAGCATAGTCGCGCCAGAGAATGAATCTACGGCAGTCCATACTGTGTCACCTGAAATTTGTGCAGGGTATGCGAAGAATAAAAACGCACGACCAGCAAGCGCAGGGTTTAAGAAGTTACGGCCTGTACCACCAAATATTTCTTTTGCGATAACTACACCAAAAGTAATACCTAGCGCAACTTGCCATAAAGGAATCGTTGCAGGCAGAATTAATGCGAACAATACAGAAGTTACGAAGAAACCTTCATTAACTTCATGCTTACGCACAGAAGCAAATAACACTTCCCAGAAACCACCAACAATAAAGGTAGTTGCATAAATAGGTAGGAAGAAACAGGCTCCGTAGAACATTTTCGCCCCCCAGCCTGCATCAACGGTTAATTCACCGCCAAGTAACTGGAATAAACCTACTTGCCAAATATTCGCTAGCTCAAAGCCATTACCAAGTGCAATTGCAGCTTGATGGCCAATATTGAACATACCAAAGAACATGGCAGGGAACGTCGCCATCCACACTAAAATCATCATGCGTTTTAGGTCGATGTTATCACGAACGTGAGTTGAACCTTTATTTACGTAACCTGGCGTGTAAAAAATAGTCGCAGCAGCTTCATACAGCGCGTACCATTTCTCATGCTTACCACCTGGTTCAAAATGTGGTTCGATATCTTCTAAGAAAGTTTTTAAGCCCATTTTAGCCTTCCTTCTCGATCGTAGTTAAGCAATCGCGTAGGGCAGCGCCGTACTCGTATTTGCCAGGACAAACGAAGGTGCATAACGCTAAATCTTCTTCATCTAATTCAAGCGCACCTAATGAAATTGCACTGTCTAAATCACGAGACAATAAGTCACGTAATAAAAGCGTTGGCAAAATATCAAGTGGCATAACACGCTCATAGCTTCCAAGTGGAACCATGGCACGTTTTGAACCGCCCGTAGACGTTGTCATTTTAAATAAACGACTCGGTGTAAGGTGAGACAAGAATGTACGCGTTACAGAGAATTTATCACTACCTGGTGCAATCCAGCCAAACAATTCTTTTTCGCGACCTTCAAGTAATACAGATACTTGAACGTGGTAACGGCCTAAGAATGCATGAACACCAGACGACGTAGCACCTGCAAGTACAGAACCAGAAATAACACGGTTATCACCGTCTTCTAATTCACCTGCTACTAAGTCATCTAATGAAGCACCTAATTGTGTTTTCACTAAACGAGGATTCTTAACACGCGGACCTGCAAGCGAAATCACACGGTCTGTGTAAATTTCACCAGTAAGGAAAAGGTGACCATACGCAATAACGTCTTGGTAACCAATGTGCCAAACTTGCTTACTAGCAGATACTGGGTCAAGGTGATGGATATGTGTGCCAACAAGGCCAGCTGGGTGCACGCCACCAAACTCATGTACTTCTACTTGAGCAATAGGTGAACTAGGAACTTGACTGCCTGCTTGCTTACAAACAAATACTTTGCCATCGGTTAAACGTGACACAACAGCCAAACCTGCTTCAAACGCTTTCGCATTTTCAGCAATAACTACTGCAGGATCTGCAGCAAGTGGATTGGTATCGATAGCTGTCACAAAAATAGAGCTAGGATTTGCATCCAACGCCGCTATTTTACTAAATGGGCGAGCACGAAGTGCTGTCCATTGACCCGATTGAACTAGTACTTCTTTAGCTTTTTCACGGTCTAAGCTGTTAAGCTCAGTTTCCGAGAAAGAACCAAAGGTGATTTGCTCACTGCCGTTTACTTCAATAACAACAGATTGCAGAACACGTTTAGCACCGCGATTAATTTCTTTTACTGTACCAGAAGCTGGTGCAGTAAATAATACGCCTGGGTTCTTTTTATCTTCAAAAAGTACCTGGCCTTTTTTGACTTGGTCATCCACACGAACATGCATGGTTGGACGCATACCGATAAACTCTTCACCTAGCACAGCTACACGTTTGACGGCAGAACCATCATGAATAACTTGCTGAGGTGCGCCCTCTAAGGGTAAATCCAGACCTTTTTTTATATTGATCATACGCACTTGCACTACATTAACGGAAAGAAACTGAAAAATCGTACCAACCACGCCGCTATTTGTATTATTGCAAGCTATAAAATGACTCGCTATAGATACCAAACAAGCAGCGCAGTAAAACTCCTCACATATTGCTTTGATTTTAACATTATTGTGACTGACTATGCGAGTGTATTTATGAAAATTATACGAGAGAAACGTTTATTTAGTTTTGTAATTCATAATTAATAAAATACAAGCTAGACCAAAGTGGTAAATAAACCAACAAATAGCAAAATTTTTTTCAAATCAAGGCTAAAAAACAAAAAAGTCGCACTAGGCGACTTTTTCAAAATTGGATTACTAGCGACAGATTAATCAATCATATTTGCAATTGGCGCAACAGGATTAACATCTTGCTCATAATCAACCGTATCAATGCCAAAACCAAACAGGCGTAAAAACTCATTATGGTAGCCCACGTAATCCGTTAACTCATCAATTGAACTTGTGTCTACACTATCCCAAATAGTTTGAACACGTGCTTGAACGTCATCTTCCAGCTCTTTGTAGTTTTGGAATAAATGTCCGCCCTCATCAAAACGTGGTGAATCACCGTATAGGTTTTCATTAAATAACGCATGAATTTGCTCAATTGTGCCCTCGTAAGTGCCATCAGCCTTCATCACTTTAAATAGTGCCGAAATGTAAAGCGGCATTATTGGGATTGCCGAGCTTGCTTGGGTAACAACCGCATTAAGTGAAGAAACGTAAGCTTCGCCATTTAAATCTTGGGTAGCGGCTTTAATAGCTGCAGTGGCACGGTCTAGATCTTCTTTTGCCTTACCTATGGTTGCATGTCCATATATTGGCCAAGTTAGTTCTTTACCAATGTATGTGTAAGCCGTTGTTTTAAAGTTATCTGCTAGTACATCAGCGTCTTTAAGGGCGTCAATCCACATTTCCCAGTCTTCGCCACCCATTACTTTAATGGTGTTGTCGATATCGTCTTGGTTTGCTGCTTCAACAGTTACTTCATCAATTTCACGCTTTGACGTATTTAAGTTTTTAGTCGTTACCGCATTACCAATTGGCTTAAGTGTTGAAGAAAACACTTCCCCTGTATTTGGATCAGTACGACGAGGTGATGCTAAGCTGTAAATAATACAGTCAACTTTACCTAATTCGGCTTTAATGGTGTCGATTGTTTTTTGTTTGATTTCGTTAGAAAACGCATCACCATTAATATTTTTAGACCATAAGCCTTCAGCTTCAGCGGCTGCTTGAAATGCCGCCGTGTTGTACCAACCCGCAGAGCCTGTTTTACGTTCAGTGCCTTCTTTTTCAAAGAACACACCCAATGTTTTAGCGCCACCACCAAATGCAGCGGTAATGCGAGATGCAAGGCCATAACCTGTAGACGCACCAATAACTAATACATTTTTAGGCGCATTTTTTAATGCTCCTTGCTGCTTAACATAATTAATTTGTTCTTGAACATGCTCTGCACAGCCAACTGGGTGTGCATTGGTGCAGATAAATCCGCGAATTTTAGGCTTAATGACCATTGATCATCCTATATCTTTTACAATAAAAATTAGCGCTAGTTTAAAGGCTAAAACAAAAAAAACTGATCTGATCAGTTACTCACTGCTCAAACCAATCCACTATTACCTGTTATCCAACTTTTGAGCCGCCCATGCAATTAGGTGACTGCGGCGCTTCGCCGTCGTGCTCTGTAAATTCCTCAGGAGTGTAAGTGTGCATAGCAAGCGCATGAATATGATTTGCCAGCTCATCTTTTAAAATTTCATTAATTTCACGATGACGCTGCAATAATCGCTTACCAGCGAATTCTTCACTGACTACAATCACTTTAAAGTGAGATTCAGTCCCCGCACTGTGCATATGGCTTTCGTTAATAACATTTAAATGCTTACACGCAATAGCATTTGCTAGCTTGTCACGTATTTGTTGTTGCATTGACATAAAAACCACCCTCAAAATTCAGTTATATGGTTACTATAACAACTGCGGCTACACCATGGCTAATGCTATTTAACTGAAACTATTATTAATATAGCGAAACGTTAAACTTATCCGCGGGTGTTTAAGTGTTGTTTGTTTTGGTAGCGCATGCTGGTAATTTTGTTGGCTCTGTCCGCTCATTATTAAACAACTACCACTTTGTAATTTAATGTTAGTAATGCTGTTGCTTACTTTGTGTTTAAGTTTAAATAACCGTTCTGCACCAAGCGACACACACGCTATGGTAGGCTCAGGCCCTAGCTCAGCCTCGTCATCGCTATGCCAACCCATACAATCGTGGCCATCCCGATAATAATTAACCAAAATTGAGTTAAATGGTTGCTGTAGGTGATTTTCTAAACGTGTTCGCATGGCAAGTAATACGTCTGGCCAAGGCTCTAAGTCGAGTTTATGCCCAGAATAACCGTACTCAAGATTTTCTTCGCTGATAAAACATTGTAGCCTAGGTATTGGCCCCGTTTTACCAAACACTGTAATGTTTGGCTGTTGCCAATTTAGGTTTTGCTGCAAATAATAAAATAAATCGAGGCTTTTTTGTGCGCTAAGTACCTTACTTTGATAAGAAAAGCCATTTGGTAACAGTTGGGGGTTGGCGTTTGGCGGTTGCATGTTAGAATTTACCTATCATTTGATTACCGATCATTAAACTATTATGACTACGCAAGCTACGCTCGGCGATAACACTTTTACTCTTGAACGCTTTCCTTTGGATCAAAAAAACCGCAGCTTACAAGCGTGGGATTCAGCAGACGAATACCTTATTGACTATGTTAATGAACACTACCCTGATTGTCGCTCGTTACTGATCTTAAACGACAGCTTTGGTGCACTTAGCTGTTACTTTAGCAAGCAACAATTAACAGTTTGTTCAGTAAACGACTCATATATTAGCCATCAGGCGGCTGCTTATAACTTAGCGGAAAACAAAATCGCGACGACGGCGTTTAGCCAGCTTGATAGTTTATCGGCTCTGCCTGAGCAATTAGACCTAGTGTTGGTAAAAGTACCACGCACGTTGGCTTTTTTACAATATCAGCTATCTGAATTAAGCGAGGTGCTCGCGCCAGATACGCCAGTTATTGGTGCTGCAAAAACTAAAGACGTGCATAACTCTACTATTAAAGCATTTGAAAACTTTATTGGTGAGACGAAAACAAGTCTTGCAGTAAAAAAATCACGTTTAATTATTAGCCAAGCTGCTGGCGGTTATAAAGGCGCAGATTTCCCAGTCAGCTGGCCACTTGAAGGCACTGATTTTACAATAAGTAATCATGCCAATGTGTTTTCGCGTGATTCACTTGATATTGGCGCACGTTTCTTTTTCAATTACTTGCCGCAAACAAATAAAGCAAAAAATATTATTGATTTAGGCTGTGGTAATGGCGTGGTTGGCTTAATGACATTAGCGCGCTGTCCTAATGCTCATATTAGCTTTGTTGATGAGTCGTATATGGCGGTTGAATCAGCTCGACTCAACATTGAATTAAACATGGAAGACAAGTTTGAACAATGTACTTTTATAGAGAATGATTGTTTAACTGACTTTGAACGTGAAAGTGCCGATATTGTATTGTGTAATCCGCCATTTCACCAAGCACAAGCGGTTACCGACCACATCGCGTGGCAAATGTTCAAGCAAGCAAAAGACACATTAAAGGAAGGTGGCGAGCTGCGTATTATTGGTAATCGTCATTTAGATTACCACGACAAACTAAACCGTATGTTTGGTAACTGTACTTTATTGGGCTCTAATAAAAAGTTTGTGGTACTCAGCGCAACTAAAAATAGTGGGACGTTATAAATGAAACTCATAAAGATATTATTGAGCTGTTGTACTTTAGTGGTTTTTTCGGGATGTGCGAGCCAGCCTAACCAACTGATCCTCAATCCTGTTTATAAAAGTGGACAAATAAGCTCAATCAATAACAGCTTAAACACCAGCGTGATTGATTTACGTGGTGACAGTGCAACCTTAAAGCTTATTGAATCAAGCAAAACAAAAACCATTGCCAGCACGGGTATTACTGAGTCAGTTAAAAGTGCATTAGACAGTGCGCTTAGTCGCAATGGCGCTAGCATTTCTAATTTAGCGCAATTGCGTTTTGAGTTAGATATTCACGCACTGCAAGCTGTGGTTACAGAAAAGCTAATGAGCCATACCAGTGATGCCAAGATTGAATTTGAAGTACGAGTGATTCGCCCTACCAGTAATTTCAGTAAGCGTTATAGCGGTAATGCTAATTTATCTGGACCACTTGGTCATGATAGGGCAAAAATTGAAGGTCAGCTCAATAAGTTGACTGAGCAGTTAATTACCCGCATTGTATCTGACCCTGAATTAATTGCATTTTTAGAAGGTTAATAATGAAGCAACTTTTTTTAATCTGCGTAAGCTTATTTTTTAGCGTAAATAGTTTAGCGGCTCAAGAAGGCCGCTTTGTGCAAAAAGATAATATTTTCCCTCGAGTAGAAATTGTGACATCGTTGGGCAGTATTGTGGTTGAGCTAGACCGCTCAAGAGCCCCTATTACGGTTAATAACTTTTTGACTTACGTGTCTGATAAAAGCTATCAAGGCAGTGTGTTTCATCGTGTAGAACGCGATGTAGAAAATGATCGTGATTTTGTAATTCAAGGCGGTGGTTATGATAAAGATTACGATGGCCTGCATGAAAACGACCCTATTTTTAATGAAAGCGGTAACGGCTTAACTAACGATATGTATAGCATTGCTATGGCCTATCAAGATCGAGAACCACACTCAGGAACGCGTCAGTTCTTTTTTAACATGGATGACAATGACCATTTAAATCCAGGGCGAGATTGGGGATTTGCAGTGTTTGGCAGTGTTATGGAAGGTTATGAGACGCTCGATAAAATCATGGCTGTAAAAACGGGTTTTAATGACAAAATTGGCTACAACTTTGTCCCTGAAAAACCGGTTGTTATATTAAATATCAAGGTGCTTGAGCAAGTCCCTTTATAACTTTTTATCAGAGCAGCTTTGGCTGCTCTTTCTATGAGCCAATGAGCCCCTATGAATAGCACACTTTCTGTTCGCGAATACTTTTCTTATTTTAAAGATAAACGTTTAATTAATGTTTTTATATTTGGAATGAGCAGTGGTTTTCCGTGGGTGTTAATTGGCTCGGTAATGTCGGCTTGGCTTAAAGATGAAGGTTTGAGTCGCAGCATGATAGGCTTATTTGGCATTGTGTTTGGTGCCTATAGTATCAATTTTTTATGGTCGCCTTTAATAGATCGCACTAAACTGCCCTTTTTGTACAACTGGCTTGGTCAGCGTCGTAGTTGGATCCTGTTTTGCCAAAGCTTTATTTTACTTGGCACGTTACTACTTGCAGGGCTTGATCTAAAAGCAAACCTAGCGATTGCCGCCGCACTTTGCTTGCTGATCGCCATAGCCTCTGCAACGCAAGATATTGCTATAGATGCTTTTCGAATAGACACTCTTAGTGAAAATGAATCTCACAAAGCCACCGCAGCCGCCGCAATGGCTACATCGGGTTGGTGGACAGGTTATGCTTTATTAGGGGCTGTGCCCTTTTACATGGCAGATATGCCAAACATAGACTGGCCACAGGTCTATTATTTTTTATCAGCGATTATGCTGTTATTAATTAGCTGTGTGTTTTGGGCTAAAGAACCAAAATCAAACCGCGAAGCCGTTCATGCCGAGCTAGAACGTGTTTACCTTGAAAAGCTTGCGGCAAGCAAACAAACACCACTAACGAAAATACTCGCATGGCTGGGTGTCACCGTGGTTGACCCATTTAAAACCTTTTTTGCTAAAAATGGGGTTAAAACCGCTTTAGCACTGCTGGCATTTATTTTCTTATTTAAAATTGGTGAAGCATTTTTAGCACGAATGTCGATTGTATTTTATAAAGAAGTGGGCTTTAGTAATACCCAAATAGCAAATTACTCCAAGCTGGGCACGGGTTTAATCACCATTGTATTTGCCTTTTTGGGCAGTATTTTTAACCACAAATATGGCATAGTAAAAGGCTTATTTATTAGTGGCGTAGCCATGGCTGCATCTAACTTAATGTTTTCTTGGATTGCCTTAGCAGGGCCACAAGAACACTTATATGCAATGGCGATTGTAGTTGATGGTTTTACCCAAGCTTGGTCTTTAGTGGCGATGGTTGCTTTTATATCTATGCTGTGTGACAGAGCATTTAGCGCCACCCATTATGCGCTATTAGCATCATTGGGCAATTTAGGACGTACGTTATTATCGAGTTATAGTGGCGTAGTTATCGATGATTGGCTAATGGGGAATTGGTCATTATTTTTTGTTTTAACAGCACTTATGGTTTTACCTTCATTAATATTTTTATATCTAATTAGGCACAAACTATATGCATTAGAGCAAAATTATCATAGTAGGTAACACCTAATGCATCCCTGCATTAGTATTGGCTGTAGACGTTAGATTTAACTTTACGATTACAGCCTAACAGCGTTAGTCAGCTTTAATTAAGCTTAATGCTTCATACGGGTCGACTTCTAATGCATTACAGTAGCGAACAAACTCAATCACATCTAAGCGACGCTCTTGATTTTCAATTTTGCCAATAAAAGAATGTGGCGTACCCAAAATTTGCGCTAGGCTGCGCATTGTGTAGCCTTTTTCATGGCGCTTAGTTTTAAGCCACTTTGTTAACTTTGCATTTTCTTCCGAAGATACGGTTTTACCCATCATATACAACTCCTACTCGTTGTTTAACTGTACATATTACCAAGTGCTCATTGTGATCAACACTATAAACTCACTGCCACTAACTAAGGCGCAGTGTAAACGCTTACAATTCAATCAACAAAAACACTCAAATATGTACTAACTCTTTATTATTGTGAAAAATGAAACCTTGCCCGTTTCATTCTTGGATACATTATATACCATTCACCGTTGATCTGAATGATTAATTGGTAATTCTACGATTAAAGTTTAACAACAAATATTTACTAAGTCTGAATAAGGTTAAATATTTTATAACTTTTTTGTTTCATTTAAATATAAGCTGTTTATTATTAAGGTCTATTGACCCTAGCTTATAGAGATCAAATCATGTTTAGACTACTCTTTTTACTACCTATTATTTTGTGCTTAGGTTGGTACTTTTTTTTACGCCATTATGCTATTCCATTAAAGCAGGGTAAAAAAGGCTTTATCTATATTTTAGCTTTCTCTGCGTTTGTGCTTGGCTTTTTTGTGTTAATGATGCAAATAACAGAGTACAGCCCAACTGAGTTATGATTTTTTAAGCACATAAAAAAACCGCTGATTAAGCGGTTTTTTTGGATAACGATATTTTTATACGCTAAAACTAGCACCACAGCCACACGTTGTTGTGGCATTAGGGTTAGAGACAAAAAAGCGTGCCCCCTCTAATCCTTCGGTGTAGTCAACTTCGCCATCAACTAAATACTGGATACTCATAGGGTCAATGACTAAGGTAACCCCATTTTTAACAATTTCTAAATCGCCAGGATTCGCTTTTTCATCAAAAGTAAAGCCGTATTGAAAACCTGAACACCCACCGCCTGTGACATAAACACGCAGTTTTAGATCTGGGTTTTCTTCTTCGTCGATTAACTGTTTAACACGCACAGCGGCTGCGTCGCTAAACTTAATGGGTAATTCTTCAGACATCTTATAACCCTCAATACCTTAATACTAATGCGCGAGATTATCTAATACCTGAGTATTTTAATCAAGTATAGTTAATCCATGCTTCCACGCCCCAATGATAACATGGCTTGTTTAGCTCACTCTGTGAATAGGTGCAGATTAAATTAAATTTAAATTAATCTGTTGTTAAAAATCTCAAGGACTTCCCTAGACTATTTTGATAAACTTGACGCCTAAAAATGCTACGGGGAAATAAAGCATGTGGCTTGAGCGACTGAGACGTCGATTAGCAAAACCAAAAACATCCGTACAATTATGCTTATTAGGCGTAAGTGCCGGATTAATTGCTGCATTTTTTATTATACTGTTTCGTTTAACCATTTTATTTTTTCAAAGTTTATTTCTAGAAACCCCTGACGATTTTACCACCCTTCCCACTTTAGAACGGGTATTAATGCCTTTAGTTGCAGCGTTATTAATAGCTACATTTGCGGCTTTCACTGGCTTTAAACATTACCGCTTAGGTATTCCTTTTGTAATACACAGAATTAAGCGCCATTACGGGCAAATGCCACTGTATAACACGGTTAATCAGTTTGTTGGTGGTGCACTGGCGCTGATCAGCGGTTTCTCTGTTGGCCGCGAAGGCCCATCAGTTCACATGGGGGCTGCCGGGGCGAGCATATTAGCAAATAAATTACACTTACCTCACAACGCTATGCGTACCCTCAGTGGATGTGGCGTTGCTGCGGGAATTGCTGCGTCGTTCAATACCCCGCTTGCTGCGGTTATTTTTGTAATGGAAGTGGTGCTCAGAGAATACAAAGTGCATATTTTTGTGCCGATAATGCTCGCAGCCGTTACCGGTGCATTAGCCACTCAATTTGTATTTGGTGAAGGCTCAGAACTTGCGCTAATAAGCATTGCCCCCTTAAGTGGGTGGCATTACCCCTATTTAATTTTGTGCGGCATGGGGCTGGGCGCGGTGGCTTATGCTTTTAATCAAAATTTAATGCTGATTATTAAAACCTTTAAACCACTAAGTATGTTTCCTCGTTTAATAATTGCAGGGTGTATTGCCAGCTTAATTGCCTATGCAGTTCCACAAGCTATGGGCTCAGGGATGAGTGCGATAACCATTGCTGTAGAGTCACCTGAAAACATGCAACTACTTACCACTATTTTAATTGCTAAGTTATTAGCCACCTTGTTTGCTATTGGCTTAGGTATTCCTGGTGGGTTAATTGGTCCGGTTATTGGACTTGGCGTTTTAACCGGCACTTTAATGGCATTTTTTGCCCAGTTTATTAGCCCAGGAACTGACATAGCCGGTACTTATGGGGTGCTTGGCATGGCAGGCTTACTAGCTGCCACATTGCACTCTCCCTTAGCGGCACTAACTACCGTGATGGAGCTGACCTCTTCACCGGAAATTATTGTACCGGCGATGATCGTCATTACCACCGCCTACGTTACAGCTTTGCAGGTATTTGGTAACCGCTCTATATTTTTACAGCAATTAGACTTTCAGGGATTACCTTACCACGTATCTCCCGCCACTGAAGCCCTACAAAAAGTAGGGGTGATGGATGATATGGATGAAGACTTTAAACTGCTCTACTCCGATGATAAAGAGCAAATAAAAAACAGTCTAGATGCCATGGACAGCCAAACACCATTAATTGTATTTGATGAAGAAAATGGTTATCGCCTAGCTGAATATGACTTGAGTTTAATGTCTGATCAGGCGGTCAATATAAAGTACATTAGCTTACAAGGTATCAGCAGCCAAGCCACTCTTGCAGATGCCTTTGAAATTTTAAATGATAAACGCAGTGGTGCACTTTATGTGTATAACTTATTAGATAATCAACAAATTATGGGATTACTACGGTGGGATCAAATCCATCATATTCTAACCATACGTAACAGTTTACTTTAACAATAATGAGAACAGTATGAGCGCATTATTAATTTACAAAACCTTGCACGTATTTTTTATGATTGCTTGGTTTGCCGGTATTTTTTACCTACCTCGACTTTTTGTTTATCACGCTATGAGTGAAGAAAAATCGTGTAACTCAATGCTAAAAGTAATGGAACGTCGGCTGCTTTATTTTGTTACCCCCTTTGCTGTGCTTACCGCAGTGTTTGGCGTATTAACTATTGTTGAATACGGCCGCGAATGGTTTCGTTACAGTATGTGGCTGCATTATAAACTAGTGCTGGTAATCATTTTATATATTTATCATGGCTACTGTTTCAAATTATTAGCTGATTTTAAACACGATAGAAATACAAAAAGCGATCGGTTTTACCGAATTTTCAACGAGCTACCTGTTTTAGCGTTACTCGTTATAGTTGCTTTAGCCATTATTAAGCCAAGCTTTTAAATACAGGATTATAAATTACACTGCCAAGTCGCAAACTAAGTTTGTATAATACGCGCGATTGCGTGCTCCTTTATGGATTATCGCGCCTTTTTGAATAACTAGGAATAACCCCATGTTCAGTTTCCAAGGTGAAAATATACTCTCTGTTAATCAACTCGATCGAGACTGTATTGAACGCATATTTGCTGTAGCAAAAAAAATGGAGCCATACGCAAAAAAACAAAAGCGTACCAATGTGCTTGAAGGCGCTATTTTAGCGAATCTATTTTTTGAACCTAGTACGCGTACTCGTGTTAGTTTTGGTACTGCGTTTAACTTACTCGGTGGACTGGTTCGTGAAACCACCGGTATGCAAAGCTCTGCGCTTGCTAAGGGCGAGTCTCTATATGATACCGCACGTGTTATTTCAGCCTATGCTGATGCGGTTGCAATGCGCCATCCAGACTCAGGCTCGGTAGCTGAATTTGCAACAGGTTGCAGCGTACCAGTAATAAATGGTGGCGATGGACCCAATGAGCACCCTACTCAAGCGCTGCTTGATTTATTAACTATTGAGCGAGAGCTTAACCGCTTCGATCAAAATATTGATGGTATGCACATTGCGCTAGTCGGCGATTTAAAATATGGCCGAACCGTTCACTCGCTATCAAAGCTACTATGTCATTACAAAAACATTCGCTTTTCAATGGTTGCCCCTAATGGCTTGCAAATGCCTGACTCAATTTTATCTGTCGTTGAAAATGCAGGACATAAAATTGAACTGGTTGATAAAATGGAAGGTAACTTAGCGGCCGATATTGTTTATCAAACACGTATCCAAGAAGAGCGTTTTCCGTCTCAAGAGGAAGCTAATAAATACCGTGGTGGATTTAGAATTAGCCAGTCTATTTACAATTCCCATTGCAAACCGAACTCGGTGTTAATGCACCCGCTTCCTCGCGATAGCCGTTTAGAGGCAAACGAACTTGATAACGACTTAAATGCTAACGACAATCTAGCAATATTCCGCCAAGTACAAAATGGCGTACTTATTCGTATGGCGCTGTTTGCTTTAACCCTCGGCGTAGAAAACAAAGTCGAGCAGTATGAAGTAGACGTTCCTTGGTTTAGCCGCAAACGCGATAGCTAAGCTTTTAATTTTAAAGTGATAAAACAATAGGATTTTTCATGACAATTAGCCAAGACTTATTTAAACGAGCTCAAGACTCTATTCCTGGTGGCGTAAATTCACCAGTGCGTGCTTTTAATGGTGTAGGTGGTACTCCGCTGTTTATTACTAAAGCACAGGGCGCGTTTACATTTGATGCTGATGGCAACCGTTACATTGATTATGTGGGCTCTTGGGGCCCAATGATTATGGGCCACAATCACCCTGAAATAAAACAAGCAGTGCATGATGCGGTAGAAAATGGTTTAAGCTACGGTGCACCTACCGAAGCTGAAATTTTAATGGCTGAAAAAGTTAAAGAGCTAGTCCCATCTATCGAAAAAGTACGTATGGTAAGCTCAGGTACTGAAGCAACAATGAGTGCAATTCGCTTAGCTCGTGGTTTTACTGGTCGTGACAAAATTTTAAAGTTTGAGGGTTGTTACCACGGCCATGCAGATTCACTGCTAGTAAAAGCCGGCTCTGGTGCATTAACTATGGGTGTACCTAACTCTCCAGGCATTCCTGAAGATTTAGCTAAGCACACCCTTACGGTTTCGTTTAACAATATTGAAGAAGTGAAAGCAATTTTTGCTAAATACGCCGATGAAATCGCGTGTATTATTGTTGAGCCAGTTGCAGGTAACATGAACTGTATCCCACCAGTACCTGGCTTTTTAGAAGGACTGCGTGAAGTCTGTGATCAGTACCAATCTGTGCTTATTTTTGACGAAGTAATGACAGGTTTTCGTGTAGCCCTTGGTGGCGCTCAAGCGTATTACAACATCAAGCCAGACCTAACCTGTTTAGGTAAAGTAATTGGTGGTGGCATGCCAGTTGGCGCATTTGGTGGTAAAACAGAGATTATGGATTACATAGCCCCTGTAGGCCCTGTTTATCAAGCAGGTACACTGTCAGGAAATCCAATTGCGATGGCTGCAGGTTTAAAATCACTTGAGTTACTTAGTGCACCTGGCGTTCACGAAAAACTAGAAGCCATTAGTAAAGCGATTTGTGAAGGCTTTGAAGCCGCAGCTAAAAAAGTAGGTATTGCCTTAACTACTAACTACGCTGGCGGCATGTATGGCTTTTTCTTTAATGATGCAGAAAAAGTAACTACTTACCAACAAGCTACTGAATGTGATTTAGAGCGCTTTAAAAAGTTCTTCCACTTAATGCTTGAAGAAGGTGTTTATTTAGCGCCTTCAGCGTTTGAAGCTGGTTTTGTTTGTGCTGCGCATACAGAGCAAGAAGTTCAGGCAACGATTGAAGCGGCAGAGCGCGCTTTTGCTAAACTATAACGTTTAGCTCATAAGATCGCTTACCCATAAAAAAAGCCCTTTCGGGCTTTTTTTGTTTTTATTACTTAGCGAATACATTGGGGCCTTGGTTTAAACTCACTGGCCCTAAGCGGTAATTGAATCACTTTGCCACACCCTGGTGGTGCTTGCTTCCCGGTTTGCTCGTTTACAAATGCCCACCGAATTGAAGGTGGACGGGTATCGGCAATTGCTTGCGGGTTTAAGGGTTTTAAATAACGAATATAGGTTTCAAGCGCGCCGACACTGCCGGTTAAGCCAGTACTTTTATTATCATCACGACCTAACCATGCAACCGTCACTGTATTTTGATCAAATCCAGCAAACCAGCTGTCGCGTAATTCGTTACTAGTACCTGTTTTACCTGCGAGCTGAATCAACGGAAAATGTAAATTTAAGCGTTTAGCGGTGCCATCTTTAGTTACTCGCTTCATAGCGTATTTGGTCATGTACATGGCATCTTTATCAAAGCGTTGTTCGTTACTCACTTTATGCTTATAAAGTACTTTACCAACAGAGTCGGTTAATGCCGAGATAGACGTCAGCTCCCTGTATTCGCCATCAGCAGCAATAGTGGTATAAAGCTGGGCCACTTCAAAACTCGACATTTCAATAGCCCCTAATAGCAGCGACGGGTATTCATTAATATGGCCTTTAGCACCTAGTCCTCTGAGTGTATTAGCAACTTTATCAACCCCAACATCAAGCCCTAAGTTAACTGCCGGAATATTAATGCTGTGGCTGAATGCTTTATAAAGAGGCACGGCGCCTCGGTATTGATGATCAAAGTTTTCTGGCTGCCATACTTTTCCCTCTTCGTTGGTGACTTGCACGGGTGAATCATCAAGCAATGTCGCTAAATTATAATGAGGAAGCTGCAGTGCACTTAAATACACTGCCGGTTTAACTAATGAGCCAATATTGCGCTTGGTATCAAGCACCCGGTTAAACCCTGAGTAACGCACATCGCGCCCAGACACTAACGCTGATACACCAGCTTTTTCAACATTAACGGAGATCATCGCCGCTTCTAATTCTTTGGTATTTGGACGTCTTTCCAAATAAGGTAAACTGGCCTGAATCGACTCTTCCATTGCTGTTTGCTTTTGCAAATCGAAGTAGGTAAATACGCGCACCCCTGCATCTAATACTTCTTGATCAGGTAGCAGTTGTTTCAACTCGCGATTAACCAACTCTAAGTAACCTGGGTAAGACTTTTGTAAGCTGGCTTTCATTGGCGCAATATCAATGGCGCGCTTTAACGAGGCTCGATACTCTTTAGTGGAAATAAGTTTATTATCGACCATTAAACGCAGCACTAAGTCACGACGTTCCATAGCACGTTCTTTATAACGTCTAGGGTTATAATAAGAAGGGCCTTTAACCATGGCCACCAGCAGGGCAATTTGATCGTACTCAAGTTCATCAACGGGTTTTGCAAAGTAAAACTCAGCCGCTAATCCCATACCATGCACACCTTGGTTATAAGACTGACCTAGGTAGACTTCGTTTAAATAGGCTTCGAGAATCTGATCTTTTGAATAACGATAATCAAGAATAAGCGCAATAAAAGCTTCATTGATTTTACGTACTAATGAACGTTCACGGGTAAGGTAAATATTTTTAGCTAGCTGTTGTGTCAGTGTGCTGCCCCCTTGCACGGTTCTTCCTGCGCGAATATTGGTATATAAAGCCCGTAAAATAGAAAATACCGATACCCCGTGGTGATCATAAAAATCGCGGTCTTCGACCACTAACAAAGCATTCTTAAGCATGTCTGGAAATTTATCTAATGGCACAAATTCGCGGTCTTGTTTTGAGTCATTACCTATACGGGCTATTTGTACAGGCTCTAATCTGGCAGTGTTTAAGCGACGACCGAATTTATCTTTAATACTTGCAACCTTTTCCCCAGAGAAACGTAGTTCAATTACGTGAGCATTTTCTAAACCATCATAAAACTCAAAATCACGACGAAAAATCTTAATACGATTAGCTGTTTTAATATATTGCCCTGTGCGGCTTAAGCGATTAACTGCCGTGTAATTTAAACGTTTAAGCTCCCATAAAACTTCTTGCTCAGATAAAAACTGCCCAGGAAAAAAAGTCATTGAACGCGCATACACTTGGGCTGGAAGTTGCCATTTATTGCCTTCAAATTGGCGGGTGATTTTTGCATCAAGATAAATAAAGTAAAGTGCTACAGCGATGAAAGTCGCCAGACTCAGTTTCCAAAAAATAGAAAACAAAGTTTTTAAAAATGGCCGTTTAGCCGAACTTGCGGTTTTTTTTGCAGCACTTTTTCGCGCTGATGTTTTAGATGACTTAGTAGTGCGCTTAGTCGAGGGTTTACTGGTCGGTGTTTTCTTTTTTTCAGCCATTTAAGTGTAATACATTCCAAAGGTTGATTTAACGCGAGGAGCTTATCACATTACTCTAACACCTGAAAAATTAACCCTTCCTGAAATCAAAAAAGCCCTAACTGAGTAGGGCTTTGATTGAACACACAATACTTTTAATTACTTCTTACTGAAACAAATTCTGGGTAAGCATCAATACCACAATCATGTTGATCCATACCGTTTAGCTCTTCCTCTTCGGTAACACGAATACCCATGGTTTGTTTTAAGACTGCCCAAACAATGAATGAAGCGATAAACACAAAGCCAATGATACATAGTAAACCAATTAACTGTGCCACAAGGTTAGCCTCGGCATTAGTAACCGGCACTAATACCACACCTAATATGCCACAAACACCATGCACAGAGATGGCACCTACAGGGTCGTCAATTTTCACTTTATCAAGTGCCACAATGCTTAGTACAACCAAAGATCCACCTAGTAGGCCATATAAACACGCCATTAATGGTGATGGTGATAATGGATCTGCAGTAATAACCACTAAGCCTGCAAGTGCGCCATTAAGTACCATGGTTAAATCTGCCTTACCCCATAATAACTTACATAAGAACAAGGCTGATATTGCACCCATAGCAGCAGCAGCATTGGTGTTAAGTAGTATTTGACCTACTGCAGTTGCATTTTCTTTATCTGAAATTAATAACTGTGATCCACCGTTAAAGCCAAACCAACCCATCCATAAAATAAATGTACCCAATGTAGCAAGTGGCAAGTTTGAACCTGGAATTGGGTAAATTTCACCATTTTTACCATATTTACCTTTACGTGCACCCAATAGAATTACACCCGCAAGCGCTGCAGCTGCACCGGTTGCATGGACAATGGCAGAACCTGCAAAATCAACAAAGCCTAATTCAGATAGGAAGCCGCCACCCCATGTCCAGTAACCTTCAATTGGGTAAATTAATCCTGTTAGTACTACTGTAAACACTAAGAAAGCCCATAACTTCATACGCTCCGCTACGGCGCCAGATACAATAGACATAGCCGTTGCAACAAATACTACCTGGAAGAAAAAATCAGACTCTAGTGAATGATCGGCGTCTGCCGCTTGACTACCTATTAGGCCACCAAATGAAGGAATTATTCCGCCTTCAACGTTGTCTACATACATAATGTTGTAACCGACCAACAAAAACATAGTACAAGCGATAGAATAAAGTGCGATATTTTTAGTTAGAATTTCTGTGGTATTTTTTGAGCGCACTAAACCTGCTTCTAACATTGCAAAACCAGCTGCCATCCACATAACTAAGATGCCAGAGATTAAAAAGTAAAACGTATCGAGCGAAAACTTCAGCTCTATAATTGTATTTTCCATGTTGCCCCCTTAAATAGCATCATCATCAAGTTCGCCAGTACGAATACGGACAATTTGATCTAAGTCGTAAACAAAAATTTTGCCGTCACCAATTTTGCCCGTTCCAGCAACTTTGGTAATGGTTTCTACAACGCGTTGGCAATTTTCACTACGAGTGGCAATTTCAAGTTTAATTTTAGGTATAAAGTCAACTTGGTACTCTGCACCACGGTATAACTCTGTATGACCTCTTTGACGTCCAAATCCCTTAACGTCAACCACGGTCATTCCTTCGATGCCTAAATCAGCGAGTGCTTCACGCACATCATCTAGTTTGAATGGCTTTATTATTGCACTGATCATTTTCACAAAGGCCCCCTTAGGACACTAGCTTGTTATTGTATTTGCTCTATGCAATCCAACCTTTGTGCCACCTTTAAATTACAAATAAAAACAGAGGGTTATTAAATTAAATAATATAAAAAACAAAAAAGCGCACCATTTAGGTGCGCTTTTTTTAAGCAAAATACAGAATTGGTGCGAGTCGATAAATACGCAAATAATCGTCTTTAACTAACCGTTACACTCTCGCCAAATACACATTGATAATGTATTTAAGATTAAAGTTACTCTGTCGCATCGAAAGACAAAGCCGGTTTTTTAGCATCACTTAGCCATATTGACTCCATAGTTTGCACCACTCGAAAGTGAAACTCTTCATGGGTGAAGGGTTTAGTTAAAAAGTCATTCGCACCTGATTTAATAAATCGTGCAGCAATGCCATAACTATATACATCAGCTAAACCAATAATGGCCAATTGCTCACGGCTTTTAATATTACGAATAGCTCTAATTAATTCAAAACCATTCATACCTGATAAGTTATGGTCAGTGATCACTAAGTTGATAGCCTGATCATGCTCAAGTATATGAAGAGCTTGCGTACTATTATCAACAGTAATGACGTCAAACAATTGTTTTTCGAGCATTTGCTTAACCAAGCTACTGCTCAATAAGGAATTATCTACAACCAGCGCTTTGCGCCCCTGGTTACGCAATAACTGTGCTACAAATTTTATGGCGTAAAGATAAGAGTCGCGATTATCTTTAATGACGTAATCGATAATACCTAATTCCAGCATTTTTAAACGTGTGTGTTCATCTGTTTGCGTTGTCATCACCAACGTAGGGATACCTTGCGACAGTGTAAAGCGAGTTATATCAGTATCGATTTGACCACCAACAGATAAATCAACTAACGCGAGCGAATAACTAGTTTGATTTAGTAACTTTTTACATTGAGTAAGTGACTGAGCGAAATCAACCCGCACATCAAGATAATGAGCAGCAATATGTTTGAGTACCTGTTGTACCCTTATATTATCTTCAACAATTAAAACCCGTTGCATAAACTCCCTTTCATTTACGTTCACCCTTTATGGTAATAAACCTAAAAATAAATCACTCTCAAGCATCCATTTAAAAACAATTAAAGCGACCAACAACCTAAAAAACTTAATTAATAATTAAATTTTTTAATCGCCTTAAACTTACACTATGGCATACACATCAAGTATATTTCGCCTGTTTGCTATGTTGAGATTAATCTTAATTACATAAACTCAACGATTATTATCGGCAGCTAGTCTCAATACTTTTGTTTTTTACTCAAATATCGCTATAACTGCAGTACATAAAATAAAAAGGGTTAGTTATGAAATTTAGTCGAAGTCTATTTTTACCCATTGCCGCAATTGCACTTACATTTACGAGTGCAACGTTTGCCGATAATCAACGCCGTATTGATATCGACAGTAAAGTAGTTACTCAGCACAAAGCAAAAATAAATAACGAACGATTTTCTTATACGGTAGCAACAGGCACACAGCCAGTATGGGATAACAAGGGTGATGCCATTGCAACCCTTCAATACACTTACTACACCCGCGATAAAGTAGATGATAGAACAAAGCGTCCATTACTTATTTCATTTAATGGTGGCCCTGGTTCAGCATCAGTTTGGATGCATTTAGCTTACACCGGCCCTCGTGTTTTAAAAATTGACGACGAAGGCTACCCAATTCAACCTTATGGTGTAAAAGATAACCCTTATTCGGTTTTAGATGTAGCGGATATCGTTTATGTAAATCCTGTAAATACAGGTTATTCACGTGTTGTAGAAGATAAAGACGGTAACCTTTTACCCAAAGATAAACAAAAAGAGCTATTTTTTGGCGTTAATGCCGATATAAAGTACCTCGCAGAATGGCTTAATACTTTTGTATCTCGCAATGAACGTTGGCGCTCTCCAAAGTTTTTAATTGGTGAAAGCTATGGTACTACTCGTGTATCGGGTTTAGCGCATGAGCTGCAAAATAGTCAGTGGATGTACATTAACGGTGTTGTACTCGTATCTCCTACCGATATCGGTATTAAACGCGACGGACCAGTAAAAGCAGCTAATCGCCTACCTTACTTTGCAGCTACTGCATGGTACCACAAAGCATTAAACGCTGATTTACAAGCAAAAGATTTAGACGAGCTATTACCGGAAGTTGAACAGTTTACCGTTAATGAGCTTATTCCTGCGCTTGCAAAAGGCGGCTTTATTGCGCCTGACGAAAAACGTCGTATTATTAAAAAAATGGCTGAATATGCGGGTTTATCTGAAACATTTGTTAGTCAAAACAATTTAGATATTCCAACACAGTTTTTTTGGAAAGAGTTATTGCGTGAACGCGGACAAATGGTTGGTCGACTGGATTCGCGCTATTTAGGCATAGATAAACGCGATGCCGGTGAGTCACCAGATTACTGGGCAGAGCTTACATCATGGCTGCACTCTTTCACTCCTGCAATTAACTATTATCTTCGTGAAGAGCTTAATTACAAAACCGATATCAAATATAACTTATTTGGTAACGTTCACCCATGGGATAGAAGCGGAAATAATACCGGTGAAAATTTACGCTTAGCCATGGCTCAAAACCCTTATTTAAATGTAATGGTTCAGGCGGGCTACTTTGACGGTGCAACCAATTACTTTGATGCCAAATATACTATGTGGCAATTAGATCCAAGTGGTAAAATGCAAGATAGGTTAAGCTTTAAAGGCTACCGCAGTGGCCATATGATGTATCTACGCCACGCAGATTTAGAAAGCTCTAATAACGATTTACGCGAGTTTATAAATCAGTCTTTACCCAAAGACGGTGAATCCGCTAAATACTAATTAGCTTTTACCCACTAAAAAGTGACCTCTTAGGTCACTTTTTTGCTTATAACTGCGGCAATTCGCCATGTGTGCAATCCCCAGTACGAATGACGGTTGACTTCGCTGTGTACTGCTTAGTAGCAAGTGTTTCAGCTAAATTGATTAGCGTCTTAAGGGTGCTTTTTAAAGCGACCCGATTATTTAACCATGTAGGTATCTTGCCGCCTGGTAACGCATACACTTGATAACTAATGTGTAAATTTTCCGCCTGCTGAGTTAGCAACCACGTTGCATTTAAGGTGCTTATTCTTATTACCCCTTTAGTTTTAGGTAAAAAATCTGGGCGCGCGTGAATACTAAGCTGCGTTTGCAACGAACTTACCCTTGTATAGCACGAATAAGTAATCACATCTCTATTGCTAACAGGCCACGGGCTATCAATATAACTGTAAACTAAGTTTTCTGAAGGGCTTAAACTTTTGAGTAACGTGACCTTAGTAATGTTTTCTATCCAGCTAGGGGCTGTATCGGTATCACTAAGTAAAGCAACTAAATCCTCTGCGGTGACATTGTTAACCACCGTTTCAGCTTTCATTTTTAAGGTATCGTCAGTTAAACGCTGAAAATAAACACTTACCCCTTGTTTACTTTCGTAAAGTTGCCAAGATGGCTGTGAACACACATTGGTAGCAAAACACAAAAGTGAAAAAATCATGCACTTTTGCAGCAAAGTCCGGCTACAAAAGTGCTTAGCCATTAAAGCCAATAAGGTTCTGTATCAAATGAGGCGTGTCGACTTTGCTCCATGGCACTGACTAAAAAGTCAGATTTTTGCTCTAACCATAGTTGTATTTTTGCCAATTGAGCATCCTCTTGCCCGCCACATAGCTGTTTTAAATAATCAAGCGTGCTTAACTCATACATCCCATGAGAAATATCCAACCAAGGAAGCCTAAACTCTAATCGCTCATCTTTATTAAACAGTGCCCCTAAACAGTTACCACTGAGTAAACTATTTTCTAATTGAGTGCGGAAGTTTAAGTAATCATTGCCTGCTAAGCTTTGCTCTTTAGGCAGTAAGCGATGTAAGTTTTTCCAATCTTTATCAAATAGGCGGTGAGCAATATCTACGATAGGTTGCTCTGCATTTTGAAGCTCTGCTTGGCTCCAATCTTTACGCCACTGCTTGTTTATTAACCATGTGGTTAAGCTCAGCAATAAACGGTTGTAGCGTGCACTATGAAAAAGCGAAAAAATATCGTCAATGCTCGGCTGTAACTCTTTTAAATCGTTAATAACTTGCGTTAACGCTGGGGCGCTATTTATTTTTTTATAAAAAGCATGGCGCTTAGAGGTATAAGTTTTTAACTGAATTGCATTTTCAACCCATGCTAACTCACTTAATAGCCACTTGAGTTCTGTTCTGAGTTGCTCGGTACTTTCTTTACTAACAATATCGTCAAACAACCAAAAGTTGTGTCTAATTAAACTAATGCCGTCGGTTACACGTTTTAATGTTTTTAAACTTGGCTTATCGAAATAGCATTGCTCGTGTTTTTGCACAAAGCGAATACCAAACCCCATAGCTTCAATAAGGGCTTGCTCTTGAGTGGCTTGCTTATTAAGTTTCACAAAGCCGATTGATTTACTTGGTTGAAGCGGCGTGTCATCCGCAAGGCGGTAGCCTCTTGCTGCTTTTGAATAGAGCCCTAAACGAATGCTGTTTTGGCTCACTAATATATCTGCAAAAGCAAATAGCTCCTCACGACTACCTTCAACCAGCTCGATTTCAAGCTCGCTGATGATTTCTACCTTACCTGACGCAGCAATTTCACCTTTATCTAATACCACTTCAATTTTGGCACCATTTGGGGTTTCTATTAACCACGTACGGCGAATAAAATTAGTACTAAAAATAGGGAATAGATTTTGTGATATGGCATCAATTTGCATACCGTGAGGCCAAATTGATGAATCAAACGCCATTAGATTTGGCCGGTTTGTTTCTATTGGAAGATTGTACTCTGGGCGCTGATGTAAGCCCCCTACCACTTCTCCAGCTAGCTTAATTGTTTGCTCACAGCGCTCGTCTGTACAACGCGTTCTAAAGCCAATATCGAGTGCTCTTAACTCTCTGCTTGGTGTATCATAATAAGCATTTTGCAAACTTTTAGAAGGTTTGTTTGTGACTGTTTTTGCAAATTGAGTAATTAGTGAGGGGATCAGTGGAATGACGTCATCTGATACCAAAAATTTCAGTTCTATCTCAGTATCCATTAGGCTTGCGGATTACCCTTAAAATTAATAAGTGCTCAAAATAAACAAAGCAGCCCTATATTGCAAATTTTTTAGTCATAAACACACAAGCAAAATGCTCTGGTTACAATATCTGTCTTGCTATTAAACTATTAAATCCATACTATCTATATACTTATGCGAAATAAAAAATCACGTTCACAACGGACACTGCTAGATTAACAAGGTAGATAAATGCTAAAACACTGTTTACTATGGCTGCTTTTAACAGCCGCCCCGTTTATGAGCCAAGCAGAGGAAGCTCAATCAACGTCGCCGACTAATGCTAAAACAGCTTATATAATCGATAATTTGTATACTTTCATGCGCTCAGGTGCCAGTAAAGACTATCGTTTACTTGGTTCAATAGATGCAGGTACGCAACTCACTTTATTATCTGATGAACAAAATGGTTTTATAAAAGTTAAAGATGATAAAGATCGTGAAGGCTGGGTAGAAGCTAAATTCATTAGTGAATCAGCTGGTTTAAAACAACAATACCAAGCCCTCAATAATGAAATAAGCACTATGCAAAATAGACTTCGTCAAGCGCAAGTTGAGTTACCTGAGCTGCAAGAGCAAAACGCACAGTTAACCGAACAAAACGCGCAACTATTAGCACAAATTAGTCAGTTACAAGGTGAGCTTTCTCAAGAACAACAGCTAAAACAAGCAACCAGTGCTAAAGAAAAACGCCAGTTACTTACTTACGGTGGAGCCATTGCATTTTTAGGTTTGTTCTTAGGAATTATCTTAACTATCGTGTTATCACGCAGAAAACGCTATGAAGGTTGGGCATAAGCTTAACTTAATACAGCAGGCATAAAAAAAGCATCATATGATGCTTTTTTTATGCCTGCTGTGTTTTTTCTTAAAAGAATATCTACGTTATATATCTAAACGAAGCCCAGGGTCTTGTTTGATTTTTTCTATTACCATGTAAGTGTGGTGTGTGCCCACTCCCGGAATATCAACCAAATCACCTAATACTTCTCTGTATTCATCCATGTTGGAAACGCGAATTTTTAATAAATAGTCATAACCACCCGCTACCATATCACACTCAACAACCTGCTTAATTTTAAGAATGTGTTCACGAAATACTTTAAATACGGCTGTATTTGAAGTAACTAATGATACCTGCACATGGGCCACTAGGCTTTGATTAAGTTTTTCCTCACTTAATTTAGCGAAATACCCCTCAATATAGCCCTCTTGCTCTAAACGTTTAACCCTATCTAAACAGGGACTGGGGCTTAAATTCACCTGCTTTGCGAGGTTAACATTTGAAATTCTACCATTGCGCTGCAAAACGTCTAAAATTGATATATCGATACGATCAAGCAGGCGTAATCTATTCGGATTAGTCATATCAGTATTTTATATGGATAAGTTAATAATATGCCCTGTAAATTATCGTAAAACGGCGAAATTAACCAGCATATTCTGCTGGATTTTAATTAGAATGCACGCTTTACACCAACAACATTTAGCGGTAATTAACAATTATCCTAAGTCTTAACACTCCTGAGGGTTGCTTATGTTATTCAATGGCGATTTAACAACGACTTGTCCGATCAGACAAAAGATCCGTGACTTTTACCGTATTGATGAAAATGCGGTTATTGATCACATTTTACCACTTGCAGAAGTCGGTGTTAAAGCACGAAGCCGTGCATGGGAAAGAGCTCGCCAAATAGTATTAAACATTCGTAAAGACCAAGATGGTCAAAGCGGTGTTGATGCGCTATTAAATGAATTTTCACTATCGAGTGAAGAGGGTGTGGTATTAATGTGTTTAGCCGAAGCATTGCTTCGTGTTCCTGATAAAGCAACTCAAGAAACATTAATACGTGATAAATTAGCAAATGGCGATTGGAGCTCTCACTTAGGCAGTAGTGATTCTTTATTCGTTAATGCTTCGTCTTGGGGATTATTAGTAACCGGTAAAATGGTTAACTATAACGACAAAACGAAAGAGCAACAATTTGGTATGCTCAAAAAAACCATTGGTCGTTTAGGCGAGCCTGTTATTCGTAAGTCTGTGAACTTTGCCATGAAAATTATGGGTAAACAGTTCGTAATGGGCCGCACTATTGACGAGGCCATTGAACGTGCAGCCGATACAGAGAAAAAAGGCTATGTATATTCTTACGATATGCTAGGCGAAGGCGCTCGCACAATGAAAGATGCTAAGCGCTACTTCGACAGCTACATGAATGCAATTCATTCTATTGGTAAAGCAGCAAATGGCCGTGGTCCAATAAAAAGCCCGGGCATTTCTGTAAAGTTATCAGCTATTCATCCGCGTTATGAATTTACTCATAAAGAACGCGTGATGGAAGAAATCGTTCCAAAACTAAAAGAACTTGCACTTGCCGCTAAAAAATACGACATCGGGTTTACTGTTGATGCTGAAGAAGCTGACCGTTTAGATATTTCTCTTGATGTTATTGAAGCGGTATTTAGCGATGAAGACCTTGGCGATTGGCAAGGTTTTGGTTTAGCGGTTCAGGCGTATCAAAAACGCGCTATTTTTGTTATTGAATGGCTAACAGACCTAGCAACCCGTGTGGGTCGTAAAATGATGGTGCGTTTAGTAAAAGGCGCATACTGGGATACCGAAATCAAAACCACGCAACAAGATGGTTTAGACTTCTTCCCGGTATTTACCCGTAAAGCAACCACAGATGTGTCATACAAAGCATGTGCGATTAAAATGCTTGAAGCACGAGATGTGCTTTACCCGCAATTTGCAACACACAACGCCTATACTGCAGCGACTATTTTAGAAGTAGCGAAAGGTGATAACCAAGGTTTTGAATTCCAACGTCTGCACGGTATGGGTGAATCTTTATTTGACCAAATCGTTAATGAAGAAAAAATCCAGTGTCGTGTATACGCACCAGTAGGCCAGCACGAAGACCTACTTGCTTACCTTGTTCGTCGTTTACTAGAAAATGGTGCTAACTCATCTTTTGTAAATGCCATTGTAGATACCACTCAACCGGTTGAAGCATTATTACCAGATCCTGTTGAAACACTGCAAGGATTACGTAATAAGTACAACACGCAAATAAAAATGCCAATTGATTTATACGGCGAAGAACGTGCCAACTCAAAAGGTATGGATTTAACTGATATTAACGTGATCACCCCGTTTAAAGAAAATTTAGACACTTGGTTTGAAGAGCACTTAATTGAAGAAAGCCAAGTACCCGAAGGCGCGCTGGCAGTTAAAAATCCAGCAAACCATAAAGAAATTATTGGCCACGTAAAATTACAAAATAGCGATGAAATGAAAGTGTTGCTAGCCAATGCTGAAACCGCTTTTGAATCATGGTCACAAACACCAGTAAAAGAGCGTGCTAATCTATTGCGTCGCGTTGCTGATATTTTAGAGCGTCATCATGATGAGCTTGTTGCTATCTGTATTAAAGAAGCTGGTAAAGTGGCACAAGATGGTATTGATGAAGTACGCGAAGCGGTTGATTTTTGTCGTTACTACGCAGCCCGTGCTGAAGAGCTTGCTCAAGATGAGCGCTTTGAAGCTCGTGGTGTGATTTTATGTATTAGCCCATGGAACTTCCCACTCGCTATTTTCTTAGGTCAAGTTGCAGCTGCTATCGTTACGGGTAACACAGTAATTGCAAAACCTGCAGAACAGACGAGCTTAATTGCTCTACGCGCTATTGAATTAATGCTTTCTGTTGGTTTACCTGAGCACGTTGTACAGCCTGTGGTTGCTCGCGGTAGCGAAGTAGGTAAAACCATTGTGCCAGATGAGCGCATTCAAGCAGTTATGTTTACAGGTTCAACTGAAACGGGCACACTTATCTCGCAAACATTAGCGGCACGTAACGATATCCAGGTGCCTTTAATTGCAGAAACTGGCGGCCAAAACTGTATGATTGTTGACTCAACAGCGCTTCCTGAACAAGTAGTTGATGATGTGATCAGTTCTGGCTTCCAAAGTGCAGGTCAACGTTGTTCAGCATTACGTGTGCTCTTTATTCAAGAAGATGTTGCCGATGGCATTATCGACATGCTCAAGGGCGCGCTTGCTGAATTACACATTGGCGACCCATCATTACTCTCTACAGACGTAGGCCCTGTAATTGATGAAAAAGCGCTGAAAACACTCAACGACCATGTTGAATACCTAAAGGGTAATGCAACACTTCACTATGAGTGTAAAATTCCTGATAACAGCGAAAACGGTGCGTTTTTCTTTGCCCCACGTTTATACGAAATCAAAGACTTATCGGTATTAAAGCGTGAAGTATTTGGCCCGTGTGTACACGTGATCCGCTTTAAAGCAAGTGAGCTTGATAGTGTTGTCGACCAAATTAACAACACCGGTTACGGCTTAACAATGGGTATTCATTCTCGTATTGAAGAGCGCTGTGAACACTTAGCTAAAATGTCGCGCGCAGGTAATGTTTACGTAAACCGTAATATGATTGGTGCGATTGTTGGCGTGCAACCCTTTGGCGGCCGTGGACTATCAGGTACTGGCCCTAAAGCCGGTGGACCAAACTACCTACAACGCTTAATCAAAGAAAAAGCATCACCAGATAACGTACAAATGACTAACCTAACGCCAGACGAGCTTGATTTACACCACTACAGTGGCGCAAATGAGCAAGTAGAAAAGCTAATGGTTAACTCTATGCGCGATGAAAAAATTTGGCGTGCAACACCACTGAATGACCGTGTTTCTGCGGTGCGTCAGTTATTAGCGAAAGTAGCAACCGTTGAAATTATTGATGACCTTGCAGACGATTTAGCGTTAACACTTGCCGATGCACGTGCTCAGTTAAACCGCTTAGAAAAGCACATGCGTAAATATACAACATTGCCAGGGCCAACGGGTGAATCGAATACACTTCACCTTGAAGCACGCGGCTGTGTAGTATGTTACGCAGATAAGAGCACCTCATTTAACTTTTGGGCACTATCGATTATTACCGCGCTTGCTGCTGGTAACACGGTAATAACAGTAGCATCTGAAATATTTTATGATGAAGCGGTTGCTTTTAGAGATAAGTTTATTGCAACCGGCGTTGCAGAAGGTGTTTTCCAAGTAGCTAAACCAAATCAGTTACAAGCGATATTAGCGCATCCTCACCTAGCCGGAGCGGTAGTTGCTGCACGTTCTTCTCGCTTAGGCTACTTCAGCCAACAGCTTGCACAACGTAAAGGCGCTATACTGCCAGTGATCAGCTCTGAGTATTACGACACGCTAATTAAGCGCTTAATTACTGAAAAAACAATCAGTATAGACACGACGGCATCAGGCGGTAACACCTCCTTGATGACCCTTGTTGAAGATGATGAATAGAAAATAATCATTATTTAATTAAAAAGGCATCAAATTGATGCCTTTTTTATTTCTAAATGTGAATTTATTTGTTACTTTCTCTAATCATACTTGTTAATAAGAGTTCACTTTGAAAACCATTCCAACTTCACAGCTTAAGCCTGGTATGTTTGTACAAAAAGTTGTTAAACAAACTGGTAGCATTAGAATAAAAAACCAAGGCTGGGTTAAAACTCAAAGTGGAATTGATAAATTAATAAAATCAGGAATTTTAGAGGTTGAAATCGACCCTGATAAAATGCTCGCCTCTGAAGAACCTGAAACACAAACAACCTTACCTACTCAGCACGAAGTCAAAAAACGCGATCCTTGGTTAATTACCCACAGTGCTGAGCAAGAAATGAGTAAAGCTAAAAAGCTTTACGATGAAGCAAAAAACCTGCAAACCAAAGCGTTTGGCGATATAGAGTCTGGCCGCACTGTTGATGTTGCGCCTTTTAAAGAACTGGCTAGTGGGTTTATTGACTCCGTATTTAGAAATCAAGATGCGCTGGCGTGCATCACGCAAATGCGCCAAAAAGATGCCTACCTGTTAGAGCACTCGATAAATGTGTCTATTTTGATGAGTATTTTTGCTAAACATCTCGGTATTGAAAAACCGATCATTGAAGAACTGGCCACCGGCGCCCTTTTGCATGATATGGGAAAAATAAAAATCCCTGATGCTATTCTCAACAAACCAGGCCGCTACAGTGACGAAGAATTCAAAGTGATGCAAAATCATGCGCTCTTTAGCAAAGAAATACTAGAAGACGCAGGATTAACGGGAATTGCCGTAGATATTGCTGGTATGCATCACGAGCGCTTAGATGGCAAAGGCTACCCCTTTGGTAAAAAAGGCGATGAAATAAGCCAGTACGTCCGCATGGCGTCTATTGTTGATGTTTATGATGCATTAACTGCTGAACGGGTTTATAAAGCAGGCATGGAGCCAATTAGAGCATTTAAAATTTTAAAGCAAGGCTGCCCAGATAGCTTTGATGGGGTGCTACTTAATAAGTTTATTCAGTGCATTGGTATTCACCCTGTGGGCACACTAGTAAAACTTTCTAGCCAAAAGGTGGGACTCGTTACTCAAAGCAATCCAGCAACACCATTAAAGCCAGTAGTAAAAACGTTTTTTAATGCAAAACATGGGCGTTACACTGAAGTTCAAGACGTTGACTTATCAAATAAAAGAACGCAGGACACGCTTGAGTCAGCAATAAAACCTAAAGAGTATAATATAGATTTAGAAGGCTTTTATAAGCACTCTATCTTTAGTTAGTTGGCCACTATTGTGGCCAATCTTGCAGGGCTTTTAAGCTAAATTCATAACCATCAAAATCAAGTACGCTCTGATCTGGCGCTATTTCTAACACCTTCAACGCACCAATAGACTCCCCTTCATATAGCTCTCTGCCATTGAGCTTTATCCAGCGTTTATCCGCCGCTGAAGAATAAATGTGCGCCTGATATTTAATGCTTGGTAACATACTTTGTAAGCCATCAGGAAGTAGCTCAACAGGCTGTACTCGTGATGAAAGGCGAGAGCCTTGAGTTACTTCATAGTCAGCTGTTGTTTCTGTGCTATTAACGGCTTGCGCAAACGCATTTCTCAGCGTGTCGGGAACCGTATCGAGTTCATCATTTAACTCTGGCTGCGCAGGCACATTTTGGTTAAGTGGCTTACCTAACACCTTGTATTTACTCAACTCATCTGCAGTGATTGTTCTTTTCGCCGGTTGAGTTGGTACACTTTGCGGTTGGCTGCTCGGTGATTGAAAACTAGATGAAGCGTTATTCTGCGTCGAGAAATTTTGCGTTTGCCCTTGAGACGCTTGATTAACGCTCATAGGTAAATATTGTCCTTGTGGCGTCAGCAACATTTGCTGCACACCCGTTGGGGTTTGTACATAAACCAACTGCCCTGCCAGCGGCACAGAATTGTTAGGCACAGCTGTTACAATGGGCACTTGAGGGGTTGTTACTGTTTGAGCAACCGTTCTTTGTACCTCTTCTGCGCTTGTTGGTTTTTCTACAACCCCTGACTCTTTTTGACTAAGGTCATTTTGAACAGGCTCATTTTTAACGGTTACATTTTCTTGTTGCGCCCACTTGCCGACAAAGAAGCCACTGGCCAATATACCCGTTGCCAGTAAACTTCCTGCGAGTAGAAAACTAATTCGACGATAGGTCATCAACTGGCGTTGTTGTTTTAATTGTTGCGCTTGCAAGTCATATTGCTCAGCGCTCATGGTATCGTGCTTTGATTGCTTTAACGCATCTAATAAATAAGACATGAATCACCTAACTAAAAAATAAAAGACAGGCCAATTCCTGCACCAAAAAGCATTAACGCAGCAGCGCTATAAGGCCAAATCGAACCTGCTTTACTCACCTTCTTATTTGTAACAATAAAGTCGATAGGTAAAGATTCACTCGCCGCTTGCTTAACAATATCACTGCCAACAATTTCTTGTTGTTTCGAAAATGCCCCTACTAATGCGCGTTCACATACCAGATTCATTAATCGTGGCACACCGCCTGTGAGCTGATGCACCATTTGCATTGCTTCCATTGAAAATATTTTCTTGTCACAACCTGCAATATGCAGCCGATGTTGAATATAAGCAATGGTTTGCCCTGGTGTTAGTGCTAACAAGTGATATCTGGCAGTAATACGCTGTGCCAGTTGCCTTAACTCATTTCGCTTTAGAAGTACCTGTAACTCAGGCTGCCCTACTAATACTATTTGTAATAACTTTTTATGATCCGTTTCAATATTGGTTAATAAGCGAAGTTGTTCTAGCACATCAGGGGCAAGTAACTGTGCTTCATCAATAATCAAAATAGTATGCCCCCCCGCTTTATTATTAAACTCAAGATGCTTTTTGATGACATCCGTTAGACTTTTCAGCGTTGCATTTTTGGCGTCGTACGTTATTTGTAATTCATCGCAAATACTGGCTAACAGTTCAAGCTCTGATAACGCAGGATTATGGATCATGGCTACTTGGGTATTTTCAGGCAGTCGCTCTAACATACTACGTGTTATTGTGGTTTTACCCGTACCCACTTCACCTGTTAACAGCACAAAGCCGCCGTCTTCACCTAACCCATAGGTAAGGTGTGCTAATGCTTCTTTGTGGCGTTCACTTAAAAATAAGTAGTGGGGATTAGGCGAAATTGAGAATGGCTTTTCTTGTAAACCAAAATAGCTTAAATACACCTTTATAGTCCTTGGTCGTTAATTCACGGCCTATAATGGCAAAAAAATAGCCTGGGTGACAACTACAACCAGGCTTTATTATTAAAATAGTGTAAATAAAAAGGCTAACCGTAAATAAAAGCGCATTTTTAGATTCGCTAATACATTAATTAACTACTTTTCATAACGTACTAGGCGTAAATATACGTTACTTGTTTTAGCATGTAAGCTATTTAAACCACTGGAAAATTGATAAACCCATGCCGAATTTATATTGCTAATACCCGAGGTATTAGACCAATAATTTTGCGACTGCGTTGCTAAAAAAATACCCGCATTAATACTTGGATCGGTACAGCGGTGATCAACTATACTGGCTAACTCTTTAATACTTGGTACTTGCCAGTCGTTATAATCTGCTGTGCTGTCGTTAACTGCGCCTTTAAGTGAAGCTTGCCAATTTAATGGTTGAGTATCACCATCGCAGCTAGTTGTTTCGCTATTATAAACTTGACCATAATTACAGCGCTGCCACATTAGCCCTGTTTTAATATCTGACACAGTGCCATCAATATTAATCACAAATCGGTCGGTATCATCGCTAGTCGCTACCTCTTCATAACACTGCTGCGCTGCAAGTGACTGGCTCAATCCCAAGGCTAATAACATAGAGACTTTAATTAATTTCATAATAATCACCTTAACGATTTCTAACTAAGCGCACGTAAGCGGTATTATCTTTTGGATAGGCTAAATCGTTGCCATCCATCATATCGATAGTGTAAGCCTGAGATAAACTGGCACCATCAACCGCGGTCTGTGAGGTCCAGTAGCGTAAATGCCCGACACTGTTAGTCGATGGTGTATTAGGAAAAAATGCAGTATCTATCAATACATTTTGCCCTTGTTTACCGTAGTCGATTAAACCTAACAGCTCAGTATAAGTGGGTAAACGCCAATTACTGCCGCCACAAAAATCAAGCGCGTTAACCTCATCAATATAGGTTTGTAATCCACAATCAGTATCGCTCGGGCACGTAGTATTAGCACTACCCGTTACATCGCCACTATTGACAGTCCCTTGCCAAATATAGCGGTTTTGTCCATCACGCAGTGAGGTATTTGGTAACACACCGGAATAAGGACTTTTCACTTCCCAAACAAGGCCGGTAGTATTATCGCGAATACAGCTAAAGTTCGACGCATCATCAAGAAGCTCATCGGCAAACTCATTAAGTTTTGTGTAATCAAAAGCCAAATTCCCTTTACCCACTTTACCTAAACGATTGGCAAAACTATCACGCCCAAGATCAGCATCTTGAGCTGGAAACTCATCATTATTACAATTAATACGTTGAGTATTATTATAACACTCACCTACTCCGGTATCGTTTATTAACCCAAGCGCTTTAGGTGTTACATCAATAAATACGGTATCTGTGTCGGTGCGCCCTTTTAAGTCCATAACTTGTACTTCAAAGCTAAGGGTTGCATTTAAATCAATATCAGAGGCAAAAAAGCTGGCAGTACATGACTGTGGTTCAAGAAGAGCTTCGGTATTTCCGGTAAGTTGTTGCCACTTACATTGATAAGTCTGAGTTGCCGCTTCGCTTGCAGTGGCATCTAAAATAACTTTATCGAACTCTTCTACAGTTTGGTCTGCACCCGCATCGGCAATAATCACTTGGGCTGTTTTATTAAGGGTCATATCAAATTGTGATGCAGATACTCCGCCCTCATCATCAGTTACGGTGAGTTGCCATTTTAAGTTGGTGTTATTTTCTAATAATGGATGAGGAAAACTAAGCGTTGGATTGGTATAGCTATCAATTGTTAAATCGGGCCCAGATAATAATTGCCACAAGTAACTACTAATTTCGCCATTTTCATCGGGGTCTGCGGAGGTTAAACCACTAAGGGTTACAGTATCTTTATAAACTGAGGGTAAGTTTGCAGGAGCAACTTGAGTAACAACAGCAAGAGGAAGCTGATTATTAGAGGCAATGAAAACACTCAAGTCGTCATTCACTAAACTACCATCTGGCGTTTGATAGCTTACTCTTAAGACCAATTCACTTTCAGATTTTACATCCGGTGCAGTGATGGTTTGTTCAGCCCCTTCAAGCGGAAACACATCTATAACAGGACCGCTTACACGCTGCCAAGTAAAAGTACCATCTGCAGGAGAGCCTTTTGCAGAAATAGTAAACTCTGATTTTTCTACAACTTGGAGATCGTTACCTGCAAATACTGACGTTTTAATATCACTGTTATCAGCACCGCCTCCCCCTCCACATGCAGCCAAAAGCAAGCATGCCATAAGTGGTATTAACGAAATTGCTTTCATACTAAGCACCTTTGTGTCTTATAATTATCTAATAAGACTGTGAAGCAAAAAAAGTGCCATTATGAGTTATAAATAGCTATCTTGATGAATACGAACAAATAATTTAGTGCCAACTTTACTGTAATCTACTTTATATTCGCGGCCATCTAAGGATTGAATAAACAACAACTGTTTTTCCTCGCTAAATACATCTGGACTTGCGATATAAACCATATCTAAGTAGCGCTCTTTTGCATCACGGCGGTTTTTTGGCAGCTCTTCTTTAAATGGTTCTAGACCATTCGCTGTTACTTTAATTCGAGGATGTTCCTCACCATTAACAATCACTAAATCTAGTTTTCTATCTTTATGAATTATGGTGTTTCGACCACTTTTAATAAAAGATCTGTCTTGGCTCATAGTTATTCCTAATCCCGCAGTGAGTGCTTATATTATTATTCACACTGCGACTTGATAAACTGAGAGGGATCACGCTTCCATTTATTTAAATTTGCGCAAAATTCCCAAATATCACTTTCTATTACACTGGCAGGTAACAGTAAGTCATACCCTGTTAAAAGCTGAAGATGCTTAGCCCTATTAGCAAACATCGCTATAAGCCCATTATAGTCAATTCCTTTTTTTGACCTAAATTTATTATCTTCAACTAACCATTCTGATGGGCAATGCCCATTTTTGCAATTTTTTTGAACAACTTGCATAAATAAGTGCCGCTGTTCTATTAGTAATTTACCCGCAATTCTTGGTGCTAAAGCAGCTAAAAATGTATCTATATCATTTAACTTAATACCAATCGCGTTAAGCTCAAGATGATCGATACCGTTATCAACTTTAGGAATACCGCAATGGTGGAGATTTTCTTGGTGTAAATCCCATTGCCCGTACTTATGTTGATATGTTAATTGCTGCTCAGTTAAAATAATACTATAAAAAGGTTCTTGTGTTTTAAAAAATCCAATTAAAATTGCTGCAATACATAAACTTACTAAAAAAATTTCAATAATACTGATTTCACCTGGACGCAATAAATTAAATAGCATGATGAAGATTAAACCAATGCTACCTACGACCAGTATTTCAATCCCATTTTTAGCGCCTTGCGCTCGGTATTTAAGTGTGTGTTTTTTTATATTAGCCATACTGAAAAAACGCCATATAAAATATAAACATAATAATAGCCCACAATACTAACTTTCTCAGTGTTAAACAGCGTTTGCATGATGTTTTGAAGTTCATCAATTAACTCCTATTATTACTGTTAAATATGCGCAATGACTAAGTATCAGTTATTTTTACGCCTAACGCACAAATTAATGAGATACATAACCGCCTTTTTTTGTCCTGATTTCGTACAATACTTATAATCTATTTTCAGGTATGAAAACAATGCACTCTAAACAATCCGGCAAAGCCCTATTTCCATTTATTATTTCGGTACTAATAATTTTTAGCGTTTATTTATATTTGCCCGCATCACAGGGCGAGCAAGCTGATTACTCGGCAATGACAACACAAGTCTCTGCGCACACTGTCGAGTCGCAAGAAAATGCCATTATGATTGAAGCCATTGGCAGTGCCCGTGCTAATCAGGCTATTTACATTAAAAGCGCACAAAACGATTATGTCACCAGCATTTACTTTGAAGACGGCGACTTGGTCAGCAAAGGACAAAAATTAGTGCAACTGCAAAACCAACAAGAACAATTTGCAGTAAAAGAACTTAGCATTAATTTACAAGAAGAAAAACGCCAATTAGCTAGGCTTACCGAACTTTCTCGCTCACAAGCGACTGCCAAGTCGTTACTTGAAGAACAGCTAGCCCGTGTTGATGCCAGCGAAGCTCAACTTGAAAGTGCCAAAACTAAACTCAATGAAATGGCTATTACCGCGCCTTTTTCTGGGTTACTGGGTAAACGCGAAATATCGGTAGGCGCTTATATTAGTAACAGTACGATAATTACAACCTTAGATGATATCAGTATCATAAAAGTTGATTTTAAAGTGCCTGAAAAGTATTTAGCTCAACTGAAAAATGGAATGACGGTTCGCACTCAAAACGATGCTTACCCTGATCAAACCTTCACCGGTAAAGTAACCCATATAAGCTCACGTATTGATTCAATCACTCGCAGTGTAGAAGTAACAGCTAGTTTTGCTAATAAATCGGGTTTACTTCGCCCTGGTATGCTACTTAAAACTGCACTAGAGCTAAGCAGCAATCAAGCGCTCATGGTGCCTGAAAAAGCAATTATTCCTCTGCAAGATAAACACTATGTTTTTCAAATTGAAGATGGCATAGCTAATCGCATAGAGGTACATATTGCAAGTAGAAATAATGGCTGGGTTGCAATAGACAAGGGGTTAAAGAACGGCGAGCAGATTGTTACCGAGGGAATAATCAAAATCCGCTCTGGTAGCAAAGTAAGCGTTAAGGGGTAACACGTGAAAATTACCGATACTAGCGTCAAACGCCCCGTTTTTGCGATTGTTATTAACTTACTGTTACTCACTTTTGGCTTAGTTGCTTTTAGTATGCTGCCTTTGCGTGAGTATCCAGATATTGAAACACCGATTGTAAATATTAGTACTGAATATACCGGTGCATCTGCTGAAATTATTGAAACAAAAATAACCCAAGTTATCGAAAACCGTATTTCGGGGATTGAGGGTATTAAAAGTATTAACTCATCGAGTCGTAATGGCCGCTCAAACATTACCATTGAGTTTAATATTAACCGCGACATAGACGATGCCTCTAACGATGTACGTGAACGTGTTGCACGGGCATTAGACAGCCTACCAGAGCAAGTACGCCCTCCTGAAGTATCAAAATCAAATAGTGACGAAAGCCCTATCGCGTGGTTTGTACTTAACAGTGAAACCATGGATTCATTGCAGCTTTCTGATTATGCACAGCGTTTTATTGTCGACCGTTTGGCCGTTGTTGATGGTGTATCAAATGTGCGTATTGGGGGAGAGCGAAAGTATGCTATGAAAGTATGGCTTAACCGCCAAGCGATGGCAGCTCGTGGCATTACCTCTAGTGATATAGAGCAAACACTTCGCAGTGAAAATGTAGAGCTTCCGGCGGGTGAAATTGAATCGGTAGACCGTGATTTTACTGTGCGCACTGCACGCAGCTATAAAAACCAACGTGATTTTCAAAACCTTGTCATTAAGCGAGGTGAAGATGGTTATTTAGTACGTCTAGGCGAAGTGGCTGACGTAAAATTAGAAGCCGCCGATGATGAAAGCTTATTTCGCGGAAATGGCCGTAATATGATTGGTATGGGTATTGTTAAACAAGCCAAAGCAAATACCCTTACAGTAGTTGATAACGCCCGCAGTGAACTAGAAAAAATAAAACGTAATTTACCTGAAGGCACTACTATAGAAGACAGTTACGACTCTTCAGTATTTATCAAAGAATCAATTAATGAGGTTTATAAAACTTTAGCAATTTCTATGGGGTTAGTAGTGCTTATTATCTTTATATTTTTAGGTAATATTCGCGCCACACTTATTCCTGCGGTCACCGTACCGGTCGCCTTAGTCGGTAGTTTTATGTTTTTATTAGCAATGGGTTATTCAATTAACTTATTAACTCTACTGGCACTGGTATTAGCAATAGGCTTAGTGGTAGATGATGCCATTGTAATGTTAGAGAATATTCACCGCCGCATAGAGCTTGGGGAGCCGCCTTTGTTAGCAGCTTATCGCGGCGCCCGTGAGGTAGGCTTTGCAATTATAGCCACCACCTTAGTGCTTATATCGGTGTTTGTGCCATTGGTGTTTATGGAAGGACGAATAGGCGCACTATTTACAGAATTTGCAATGGCGGTGAGTGCAGCCGTGTTCTTCTCCAGTATTACTGCATTAACACTCTCTCCGGCATTGTGTTCAAAGGTGTTAAAAGCTTCTGAAAAAGAAAGTAAGTTTAGCCAAGTAATGGATCGCTTTTTTACTAAATTAGAAAATGGATACCGTAACGCTTTAGCGTCAAACATGACTCGTAAATGGGGCTTAATGCTGAGCTTAGTTTTGGCTGGGTTTGTTAGTTATTCACTATTTTTACAAATACCGTCTGAACTTACCCCTAAAGAAGACCGTGGTACCTTTTTTGTACTTATGAATGGCCCTGAAGGCGCTAGCTATGAGAATAATGCCGCTAATATGGCAAAGATAGAAGAGCGCTTAATGCCTTACTCTGAATCTGGCGAACTAAGCCGAGTTTTAGTGCGAGTTCCAGGCTGGGGTGGCAGTGGTGGTGTAGCCATTGTTGGTATGGCGGATTGGGATAAACGCAAACGTTCAACCTGGGAAGTCATGGATGAAATAAGCGGTAAAATGCAAGAGGTCACCGATGTACGTGCTTTTGCAATTATGCGCCGTGGTATTGGCGGTGGTGGTTCATCGCGACCGATAGAGTTTGTTTTACAAGGTAATGATTATGCTCAGCTAGCTGATTGGCGCGATAGAATTATTAAACGTGCAGAGAAAAACCCTGGGTTAGTGCGCATTGATCATGATTATAAAGAAACCTTCCCACAATTTTTAGTCAGTATTGATAAAAATAAAGCCGCTGATTTAGGCGTATCAGTCTCAGATGTGGGACGTACACTTGAAACCATGCTTGGCCAACGCCGTGTAACCACTTTTATTGACCGCGGTGAAGAGTACGATGTAATTTTAAAGGGAACTAAAGAAGACTTTGCAAACCCTACTGATATTTCAAATATTTACCTTAAATCTCGCAGCAATGAATTGGTGCCACTCGACAGCCTTATAAGCTTGAAAGAAGAAGCCACCGCCTCGCGTTTAAACCGCTATAACCGTATGCGTGCAATTACTCTAAGTGCCAACTTAGCTGATGGCTATACGCTAGAACAAGCACTAAACTTTTTAAACAATATTGCCGCAGAAGAAAATGACATTGATGGCGCCATTGATTACAAAGGTGAGTCACAATTGTTTTATGAAGGTGCCTCAGCCATGACCTACGTGTTTGTGCTGGCATTGACCGTAACCTTTTTAGTACTCGCTGCTCAGTTTGAAAGCTTTATGCATCCGCTTGTTATTATGCTCACCGTTCCACTTGGGCTAATGGGTGCTATGTTTGGCCTGTGGAGTATGGGCTTAACACTCAATATATACAGCCAAATTGGTATTGTGATGCTCATCGGGTTAAGCGCTAAAAACGGTATTCTGATTGTTGAATTTACCAATCAGTTACGTGATAAAGGGTTGGAATTTAGTGAAGCTATTTTACAAGCCGCTACCCAGCGTTTACGTCCTATTATAATGACCTCCCTAACCACAGTTATGAGCGCGGTACCTTTGGTACTCGCCTCAGGGCCTGGCTCGGAAAGTAGAATGGTAATTGGTGTGGTGGTATTTACCGGCGTAACGGTTGCCACCATACTGACTCTGTTTGTTGTACCAGCCGCTTATTATGCCTTGGCACGTAACACGCAATCACCAGAGTTTTTACAGCAAAAGCTAGATAAACAAGCAGCTGAAAAACCACTTAAAGAGATCTAAGTCACTCTGAGCGTCGTAATTAGCAGTTACGGCGCTATTTTGGTGCATATAACCATATAATTGAGGAAGTACTTATGAGTTCGACCACACAGGTAGCAACACTCGGCGGCGGCTGTTTTTGGTGTATTGACGCAGCATTTAGGCGTGTTAGAGGGGTACTCAGTGTATGTTCTGGTTACACAGGCGGGCACACTGATAACCCAACCTACAAAGCCATTTGCACAGGCAATAGCGGACATGCCGAAGTGGTTAACGTTGAATTTGATTCAAGTGTAATAAGCTTTGAAACCCTACTCGCAATGTTTTTTACTTTGCATGATGCTACCCAGTTAAACCGCCAAGGTAACGATATAGGCACTCAATACCGCAGCGTTGTGTATTACCATGATCAGCAACAACAATTGCAAACACAGGCCGTTATTGCAGGGCTGCAAACTCATGTTAGCGAGCCTATAGTAACAGAGGTAAGCCCAGCAACCACTTTTTACCCTGCTGAAAGTTTTCACCAAGACTACTACAATGAAAACCCAGAACAAGGCTACTGTAGTATTTTAATTGCACCTAAATTGCACAAGTTTGAAACCGAATTTAGCGAGTTTTTATCTGAGTAAAAACACATTAAAGCTCTAACCAAATAGCCCAGCAATTTGCTGGGCTATTTCTTTTTCGGCAACTAAAAGTGACAATTAAAACTGGTAATTTGCCCCCACAAAGAAAGTTCTTCCTGCGCTGTTATAACCTAATAGCTCACCACTGGCAGCAAACCCTGTTGCCGCAGTAAAATATTCCTTATCAGTAATGTTTTCTATTCGAGCAGCTAACGACAAATTATCGAGCAACTGGTAATTGGCTGCTAAATTAAATACCGTATAGCCAGCGAGTTCAGAATCATAATACGCAATTGATGGACGCGATGAGCGATACTGCATATCTAAACTGGCATCAAAATCGCCCCATGATTTGGCGAGTTGATAATTAAACGATTCTGAAGGTCTGCGTGGTAAATCCGTATTCGTCTTTTCATCTGTAGCGTCTAAAAAGCTAAAATTAACAGAGTGTTCAAAGCCTAACACGGAAAACTCAGCCGACATTTCCAGCCCCTGCATAGATACTTTATCTATGTTAGTTGCAATATATTTACCTGAGTCCGCATCATAATTATTACTAATTAAATTATTGATACGGTTATCGAAAAGAGCAATATCATAACGCCCCCATTGAGTTTCTAGGGTAACACCAAACTCATTGTTTAAGGCTTCCTCAGGCTTAATATTATTATTTGGCAGGTAGTATGGGCTGTTAGTCACAAACGCATTAATTAAAGACGGCGCCCTAAATGCGGTGCCATGATTTAAACGTACCGTTACATACTGATTCGCTTTATATCCAAGTCCAGTACTGTAAGTATTTGCGCGGCCATGGAAGTCATAATCATCGGTTCTGATAACCGCATTTGCTAACCATTGTTCATGACTATAAAACGCGCCTATAAACAATGCGTTATTATCGCGTTTTTCTTCTGATGACGTTGCTGAAGAGTTTGATAAATCCTCAGACAAGTAATTAAAACCACCTGATAAATCAAGCTCTTTCGTTAGGCTATAAAGCCCTCGGTATTCAAACTCAACACGCTCTGTGCTATACACTTGCTGAACATCGGTGCCAGTTTGAGTATTTTCTTCTTGCGATACACTCAATGAAGTACTTTGGGTATATACTTCTGAGGCTTTTTTCCAGCCTAGCTTAGCGGTATAGTTTTCAAAATCGTAGGCATCGTTACCCCATGCGTTATCATACTGCGCTTCACCTTCACTGTACTGAGACTGTAAGCTCAACTCACCTAGTTCAGCCAGTTCATACGCTAAATTAAAGCCAATGTTTTTATTTTTGTAGCCATCATCATCGTGATCTTTGGTATATTCAGCCACAGGATCTTTGCCAGTAACATCAAAACCATCTGTCTCTTCATAGCCTAGATTATAATTAAAGCTAAGCGCCTCTTTTGCAAGCCCACCAGCAAGCTGATAATTACTGTAACTATGACTGCCCAAATTAGCCGAAAGCGTATTATTTGAGGCTTTACGGGTAATGATATTAATTACTCCGGCTACCGCATCAGAGCCATAAATAGCTGCTCTGGCACCTTTAATAACTTCAACACGCTCGATACTATTAACTGGAATATTAGTTAGCGATACACTACCTGAGCTTGCATCGCTCACTCTTACGCCATCAACCAATACTAAGGCATATTTAGCGCTAGCACCGCGAACAAATATATCTGCTTTTTGACCTAATCCGCCGTTACGGACAATATCAATACCAGCTATGGTATTTAATATTGCAGGTAAGTCTCGGTAATTCGCTTTTTCAATATCAGCGCGGTCGATAACTGCCACACTTGCTAATACATCATTTATAGGTTGTTCAAATTTATTTGCAGTAACGGTTATTCTTTCAATGGTTTGTTCTGCAGATGCAGAAAAAGACAGTGCCGCCGAAATAGCCACACCCAATGCAGTTTTATTTATCATGATGTTCCCTATCTCTGCCCACCGCAAAGATGTTAGTAAGTAAGATTACATCAAGGCCGGTCTCCGGACTCAGTTACCATAATAAAATACAGCATAACTTTACCGTTGCGGGGGCAGTGTTGGGATTGACTTCATCAATGAAAACGCACCAACTTCCCGATTATCCTACTAAAAAAATCACACCTTTGAAGTGTTTAGCAAGCACCTTGAAAATAGGCTGCTATTGTTATCTGTTTACTTAAAAATGTCAACGGACGTCTAAACATCTACAATTTGATTTTTGGGGTTCGGGGTTCGGGGTTCGGGGTTCGGGGTTCGGGGTTCGGGGTTCGGGGTTCGGGGTTCGGGGTTCGGGGTTCGGTAATTATCATAGATTCAAAAATAAAAAAGCCAAACAATATAGCGTGTTTGGCTAAATACATGTTGCTTTGAACTAAGCGCCTATAGTGCCTAGCTCGAAACAATAAATTAATCGCGGAAGTTTTTAAACTGAAATGGCTGACCTAAATCGGCAGTGCGTACAACTTGCATAGCAGCTTGTAAGTCATCACGCTTTTTACCCGTTACGCGTACTTCTTCGCCTTGAATAGCCGCTTGCACTTTTACTTTAGAATCTTTAATGGCTTTTACTACTTTTTTAGCCATATCTTTTTCGATACCCTGCTTTAGTGCAACGTTACGAAAAACATTTTTGCCTGCGCGAGAAATATCTTGTAGTTCTAGGCTCGCAACGTCCATTCCACGCTTAGAAACTTTCCCAGCTAAAATATCAAACAACTGCATAACCTGAGCATCTGCTTCAGCTTTTAATTTAATTGTTTTATCGTTTAATTCAATTGAGGCATCGACCCCTCTAAAATCAAATCGTGTCTCTAATTCACGATTGGCATTATCAACCGCGTTTTGTGCTTCGTTCATTTCTACTTCAGATACAATATCAAATGAAGGCATGATGTTCTCCTAACTAGCTAATCTTAATTTTATGCGGCAATTATAACGTTAAAATGATAAACCTTTACATTTTTCTGCATCTTGTTCAGGTGCGATACTAATTTAGTTTGATATACTGAGGCTTCTTTTTTATACGATTTTAGGATTCTTCGTGACGAGGCGTGTTTACCAAGCTATTTTTTTAATTAGTATTGTCGCATTTACCTTCTTATTTGCTAAAGAGGTAAAAGGGGCTGCAAACTTATTTCCGCATGTAGATAAAGTGGCGCATTTTGGTATTTTCTTTTTACTTGCCATTATAATGGATAAAGCCTTTAAACTGCCTTTATATGCACAAATATTGCTGTTAGCCGGCTATGGTGCCGCAATAGAAATTATGCAAGATAGCCTCCCTTACAGACAAGCATCACTGGCCGATTTTGTTGCCGACTTTATTGGTGCGGCGAGCTACTTTTTAGCTAAAGCCCTATTAACACTACGTAAAAAGAAGCGTTATGGCTAACATACTTGTTGTTGGTGATGGTGCTATTGGCTTGTTATTTAGCTATTTCTTAGCGAAACATCACACTGTTAATATTCTTACTAAAAAAGGCACCCTTAACACTCGCTTTTATAGCCGTGGTGATGCCCCTTCAGAAAAAATTAACGCTACTTTCATCTCACAACAGCAATTAGCCCAAGCTCCCGAGTTTGACATTGTTTTATTCACAGTTAAAGCGTTTGCAGTGCAACAAGCCTATGCCCAAGTAAAGCCTTATCTTGGTAATAATACCCATATTGTACTGAGTCATAATGGCATGGGTAATGTTGAACAATTAAATGCACAGTTAACAAAGCAGCAGTCGTTGTACTTTTTAACCACTAGCATGGCTGGGTTCAAATCAAACCCTAATATTGTGCAGCATACCGGAAACGGGCAAAGTGTATTAGGGGGCTGTAATCAACTAGCTATGCAAAATATTCAACAGCTTAGTGTACAATTACACACTATTCCGCAATTAATTGTCAGCAACAATATTGAGCAACTGCGGTTTGAAAAGCTACTGGTTAATATTGCTATAAACCCATTAACCGCTCTGTACAATATAAAAAACGGCCAGTTGCGTGCGCCACAGTTCAATAGCTCAATTATTAATTTATTAACTGAAGCGTGCCACACTGCGACCGCGCTTAAACTTAATATTAAGCTTATTGATGCCCTCGAGCGCGCCTATAAGGTGATGAGTTTAACCGCAGAGAATTACTCATCTATGCATCAAGACGTTTTGCATAATAGGCAAACTGAGATCATGGCAATTTGTGGTTATATTAGTGAACAAGGCAAGCAACATAATATTGCGACCCCGTATAACGACGCTTTACTCGCTGAAATTTTGGCAAAAAAAAGCGCGGAATAAATCCGCGCTTTTAAAATATTTAGCCATTAACGACGATAGACTTTTACAGTGGTAAAGCCTTCTTCGTGAAGAATAAGCGCTTGTAACTGGCTCATTACCCCTTTTTGGCAATATAAGTAATAGTCTTTGCCTTTAGGTAAATCACCAAACTTAGTTGCTAAACGGAAAAACGGTAAATGAATAACTTCAATACCATCAATTTCAAGCGGAGCGGCATCTTCTTCCTCAGGTGAGCGAATATCAACAACAACCGCTCCCTCTGGTAACTCTGTAACTGACTCAGCCTCTTTAAGCTCTTGCTTAGCTTCAACATCGATATCGCGCACATCCATAACACGGGCGTTATCAATAACGGTATCTAATACGTCAAAATCAAACTTCTCTTCTTCTGCTTTAATGACTTCAATTTTGGCTTTAACCGTCGGCTTTTTAGAGATCACACCACAGTATTCAGGCATCGTTTCTGCCATTTCTGCAGTGCCTATTTGGCGCGCTATATTAATGATCTCTTGCTTATCATGTTGGATAAGAGGGCGTAAAATCAGCGTTTCGGTTACACGGTCAATAACACTTAAGTTAGCTAAGGTTTGGCTAGACACCTGACCTATACTTTCACCCGTTACCAAAGCTTGAATATTTAGTTTTTCAGCAACGGCACTACCCGCTCGCATCATCATACGTTTAAGCACAACACCCATTTGGCTGTTCTCAACGTTTTCTAAAATTTCAGCAACAACCGGTTCAAAATCAACAGTAATAAACTTAACTTTATGTGTAGAGCTGTATTGTTTCCATAGATAGTAGCTCGCTTGCTTAACCCCAATTTCATGGGCAGCACCACCTAAGTTAAAGAATAAAAAGTGTGTACGAGCGCCTTTACGGATCATCTGATAACTGGCAACGCCAGAATCAAATCCACCAGACATAAGCGATAATACATCGTCTTGTGTTGGCAGTGGAAAGCCCGCCATTCCTAAATGGGTTTGCGTCACTATGTAGGCTTTTTCGTCTTTAATTTCTAAACGAATTGTTACCTCAGGACGGCTTAGCTTTACTCGAGCTCCTTCAACATGTTGATTAAGCCCGCCACCAACGTAGCGCTCTAATTCAGTTGAAGTAAAATCATGTTGACCTATGCGCTTAGCACGTACACAAAAGGTTTTACCAATAATAGTGTGGCCAACTAACGCAATGGTTTTTTGATAGATGTCATCAAGGGTTTTAAAGTCTGTTTCGGTCACTTCAATAAACTGTACGATGCCAGGAATGCGCTGCAAGCTATCAATAAAATCAAGGCGAGTTTGAGCATCATCTAGTTTTGTAACAACTGAAATATTATCCCAGTTATTACGTACTTGTACTTTTTCGTCAACACGACGCAATACAATTTTAATGTTATTTTCTAACACTTTGGTAAAGCGTTTACGGACTGAACGGCTTTTGATGGCTATTTCAGGGTGAAGTTTGACGATAAATTTAAGCATAGTTCAACTCTTAGACTGCGGGAATTCGCGCACCCAGGCATTGGGCGCGGCGAATTATAGCAAAAAATTTAACGCCTAGGAACTAACCAACTCAACAGGCTTAAGGATTCTGGGGGGCAGCATTTGCTAAAAGTGCGTACTTGTCTCTTAACTGATTAATTTTATTTGCGCTTTTTTCTGTACTGTAAGCCTTAAATAAAGTCAGTACTTTTACAATGCCAGGGTAAATATCTTGTTCAACCAGCACACCACTTAGTCTTCTTGCTTTCATATAGGGTGTCCAAAAGCTAACCGTTAATTTTAGCGTATGAGCAAGTTCAATGGCATCTTGTTCATCAATGGCAATAATTTCACTATCCCGCAAGGCCAAAATGATGTTACGTACCTGCTCAAGTAATTCCTGCTGAAAATCAATGTAACCCTGTTTTAAATGGCTATCGCGAGCAAGAATATCGCCAAGGTTGTCGTAAAAAAAATGATAGCGCCACATTAATTCAAATAGCGAATCTAAATAAGGGCCAAGATGCTCAAAAGCATCGTCGCCTTTATCAACTGGCTTAAAGTGAGTACTTAAATGATCACGATAAAGTGCAAATATATGGCGAATAATGTCTTCTTTATTTTTAAAGTGGTAGTAAAGATTACCCGGACTCATGCCTAAACTCGATGCAATATGATTAGTTGATATTGCTCTTTCACCATGTTCATTAAACAATGAAATACTGGTTTGAATTATTTTATCCTTGGTATTCATATACTCATTACTCAATTTTCGAAAATACGATGCTGCATTAAAACAATCCACTAGTATAAACAAATAGTCAGCGTTAAAACAATCAAGGCATGAAGTTCTTCACAATTTACTTACAAGGCTGCTTTGCACACTAAACACTGCTACACTACGGCTAAAAATAATAACACAGTAAATATTATGAAAGTGACCGCAATCTACCCAGGCACATTTGACCCTCTTACCAACGGCCACACTGATTTAATTCAGCGTGCGGCTAAAATGTTCGATACCGTTATTGTTGCTATTGCTCATAACCCGAGTAAAAAACCGTGTTTTACTTTAGAAGAACGCGTTGATTTAGCAAATGAAATTTTAAGCCATTTAGATAATGTAAAAGTGATTGGCTTTTCAGGACTGCTGGCTGATCTCGCTCGTGACCATAACGCAAATGTATTGATTAGAGGTATAAGAGCGGTTTCTGATTTTGATTATGAATTTCAGCTCGCAAATATGAACCGCCGTTTAAACCCTGATTTAGAAAGTGTATTTTTAACACCTGCTGAGCGTAACACCTTTATATCATCAACGCTCGTAAAAGAAGTTGCACGCCATAACGGGGATGTGAGTGAGTTTGTTGATAGCATAGTAATGAAAGCATTGCAGTCGAGGCTAGGGAAAACCAAGCATTAATAATTTTTTCAGAAAGTAGCGTATAAATGAGACGCTACTTTTAGACTCCTAAAATAAAACGGCCTTTAAATTTCTTCCCTAACCAGAGTATTTTTAATACGTCTTTATTTATGATTAAAACTACCGCCATAACACAATCACTGACAACTTGACCTATTGCATAAAGCGCCCAAAACCACCAGTAATCGGTATTATCCTGCATGCTGACATCGTAATGCATACCTAAAAACATGAGTGCATTAAAGCTAAGCCCTACAATAAGGTAATAAAAAGCAACAGGAATAATTTTGCCCTTAATAAAGTATCCCCAAATAACTAGCAAAACAATAGTCACTATATCAAACATAAACATTTTAAGATGAGGTGTCTCTGTAGTTGGATCAATAAACATGCTTGAAGTGTAAGATAGCATCATAATAAAAGAGAGAAGCAAAAGGTTTTTATTGCGATTGTTTATACTTGTCGATAGGTTATACAAAAAAGAGATTACAAATAACCAAGTTATAAAAATCGACATATAATCAAAAATCGCGACTAACTGCCAAAGAAAATCAGCCATTAATAATAGCCTTATTAATACTAATTTTTACAAGCCAATTTTTAAATTTCACTACTCTCAAAAAGTCTTTATTGATAAAGAAAATGGCTATCATCATAAAATCCATAAGATTAATTCCCAAAGAATAAAATGACCAGAACCACCATGGTGAGCTGTTACTAAAAACAAATACATCCAGATGCATGCCAAAAAATAACAGTGAGTTTATGCTTAGCCCTAATAATAGATAAGAAGATATAATGTTTTTATTTAAGAAGTTACTTACAACCAAAATAGCCAAAATAGTCATTAGATCAAAAAGTAATAGTTGCATGTAAGAAATGTTTTGAATATCAATAAACAAGCTGGAAGAATATGAAACTGACATTATCAGTGACAGCCATAAGGCCTCTTTTTTGGGTTTATTTATACTCGTTACTAATGAGTATAAAAAAGCCATTAAAAAGCCCCACTGAACAAATGCGCCGAGGTAAAGAGATACATATGGGTTGAGCAAAAAATTATCCATTTGAAGGATTATTTCGAATAGCTAAATTAAGTTGCTTTTTTACCTGTCGTTTTTTTAAGATATTTGTATTTATTACCAAAGAAATAATCATTAATACATCAATAAAATTTACTCCTAAAGAGTAAACACTCCAAAGCCACCATTCATCAATATTATCACGTACAAATAGGTCATAATAAATGAAAAATGTTAGCAGACTATTTATTAGTAAGCCTGGGATAATATAATAGCTAGCGAGGGGAGCTTTAAGGCAGAAATTCAATAAAATGAGAATAATAGAAATGGTTATATAATCGAAGAGGATCCAATCTAAATATACATTTTCTAATATCGGAAAAAAATCACTACAAAAGTAAGAGGAAAACATAATAGCGGCTAAGTATGTTAACGACTTGTCTGCCTTATTTATACTCGAAACAAGTGAGTATAAAAACGCCATTAAAAAACCCCATTGAGTGAAGGCACTTACGTAATCAACCATGCTGTAATCGATATACAACTTAGTTACAATCCCTTGCTATTTTTGGTCTTTGAAATGATGGTAGTATTTTCTTTTTGAACTTATGTAATCCCAAGAAATCTCTATCAACAATTAATACAACTATCATAATGAAGTCTACAAGATTAACTGTATATGTATAAGCATCCCACAAAAACCATGGTTCTTTGTTTTTTAATATATAGATATCTAGATACATGCAAAGAAAAAGGATTGAATTTATTGATAGACCAATAATTAAATATATAAAAGATGGGGTTGTTTTCTTTATAATTTTATACATGCATGCGAGAGCGATGATCGTGACAATATCATACATGGCCCAATCAAGATAAATTGAATCTTTCATCGATAGCCACGTATAAAAATAATCAGAAAGGGTATAAGATACCATCATGACAAATGAACTGAGTAAGAGAGTTGTTCCCCTTTTTACATCTAATGAATATACAAATACATTAAAAAAGAAAGTCATTAGAAATCCCCACATCGTAAAAGCAGACAGTGAGAACAACCCAAAAAGCTCAGTTAAAATCATTTAAAACCTTTATAATTATTTAGGTTTCCATGTTGGTATAACAGTACCACCACCTCGCTGTAAATCCGCAGTAGCAGCCGTCATCGCCTCTTTAGAAAAGCTTACTGTATCAGATTGTAGGGTTTTAGGGCTAGCAGTTTGTTCCATTGCAGGCTTTAATTGTTGCGTTTTATTGTATGCTTGCATTTGTACTTGGCTATTAGCTGAAATTTGCATGTAATTAATCCTTTTGAGTATTAAATTTATTATTGGCGCAAATTTAAATCACACCACCTTAAGCAGTACTAAGTAACTGCTGTAACGTACTGCATATGTTAGTTAATTGACTAATGAACACGTTACACAAAAATAAAGCAAACAACATGCCAACCTTAACTTTTCAACGTAAAGATTTAAAAATCATTTTATTTTACTCAAAAAAAAACGCATCGGGGTCACCGTGCGTTTTTTATCCTAGGGATTGCTCAAGCCACGTTTTTACAGGGGATCTCCATGCTATTACTTGGCTTTAACATATATTCCATTGCGACTTCATCACAGTTTTCTTTGCGTAAACATAGCTCGCAATCTTTCATTACTTTTTCAGGTAGGCTCTCTTTATTACAGAAACTAAACCGCTGATTTTCGAAAAAGTCAGGTACACGAGTCAGAACAATGACACGCTTGAGTGCCAACTTTTTGGCTTTCACTAATAAGTGTTCAACCAGTTCTCGTCCCTGCCCCGTTACTGCGCTTTTAGGATCAATGCCTAATGAACGTATTTCAGCTAACCCTGTGTCGTAAATATAAAGTGAAGCACAACCCGATACCTGACCGTCTATCTCGGTTACGGCAAACTCATTAATTGAGTGCACCATATCACTTTTAGCTCGCGGTAAATTTTCGCCGACTGTTGCCCAGTGCTGTACGAGTTTAGCAATTGCTTCTACGTCATCTAAGTTGGCATCACGAACCGTTATTTGCTGTTTTTTTTTCGCGTCTTTCACCGCTTTGCTTACTTGCTCTAATGATGTACCGCCAAGCGCTTGGCGCGCTTTTATACAGGCGTCAATTTCAAGTACCGGATACACGTCATCTTCAAACACGGGGTTTACTGATTTATACTGCTCTAGTGAAAGCTCCTCTAACGTTTTACCTTCACTAATAGCTAATTGCACCAACACCCCAACAATATGATGCCCTTCTCTGAACGGCACTCCTTTAGCGACTAAGTAATCAGCAAGTTCGGTTGCATTCGCGTGGCCACCTTTTGCCGCTGCAAGGGTTTTATCTGCTTTCACTTTTATACCTTTGATACACGCTTGTGCCATATGAATACACGCAAGCCATGTTGGCATGGCATCAAAAATGCCTTCTTTGTCTTCTTGCATGTCTTTATTGTAGGCAAGCGGTAGTGCTTTTAGAGTCATCATCATTGCGCTAAACGCACCAAACACCCGGCCAGTTTTACCGCGAATTAGCTCTAATGCATCTGGGTTTTTTTTCTGTGGCATTAAAGATGAACCCGAGGTCACATTATCGGCCAGTTCAATAAAGCCAGCTTCTCCCGAGTTATAAAAAATCAGGTCTTCAGACATCCGCGATAAGTGGATCATCGAAATAGACGCACAGCTTAATAGTTCAACAACAAAGTCACGATCAGATACACCATCTAAACTATTTTTAGTCGCGCCAGTAAATCCTAGCCCTTGTGCAAGTGCATGGCGATCAATCGGGTATGCAGTGCCCGCAAGTGCACCACTGCCGAGTGGGCAATAATTCATTCGTGCTTGGGCATCTTTTAGTCGGCTTTCATCACGCTCAAGCATTTCTACATAAGCCATACACCAATGACTAAATAACACCGGTTGTGCACGTTGTAAGTGGGTATAACCTGGTAATATTGTGCCAAGCTCACGTTCAGCTAAGCCAATAAACTCTGCTTTAAGTTGCGCAATCGCTTTTAAAATATGATCGGCGGTATCGCGGCACCAGAGTCTAAAGTCGGTAGCAACTTGGTCGTTACGGCTTCGGCCTGTGTGTAACTTTTTAGCTAAGTCACCTACTTTTTCAATTAGTGCAGCTTCAACATGCGAGTGAATATCCTCTGCACCTGAAGTGGCAACAGCGTGTGGATTTGCTTTTACTTCTTCAAATAACTCATAAAGTGCCGATACCAGCTTTTTGTGCTCATCACTAGATAACACATTCACTTGTTCTAGTGCGCCAGCCCATGCAACAGAGCCAATTATATCTTGCTCTGCTAATTGATAATCGAAGGGAAGTGAATCGTTAAACTGTTTAAACGCTTCATCTGGACCCGTAGAAAAACGTCCGCCCCATAATGCCATGAAATTTCTCCAAACCCGATAATAGCCCCTTAATTCCAAGGGGCATAAAAAATTACTTTTTAGCTAATGCTGAAATTCTGCTTGATAGCGAGAATAAACGAATAAAGCCTTCTGCGTGCGATTGGTCATAAACATCGTCTTCACCAAAGGTAGCAAAATCTTCGCTATATAAACTGTTAGGTGATTTTTTCTGAACCGCAGTGACTTGGCCTTTATAAAGCTTAAGTACCACTTCGCCCGTTGCTAATGTAGACAGCGCTTCTGCACCGGCTAAAATAGAATCTTTTAGCGGCGTAAACCAACGACCGTCGTAGACTAAGTGTGAAAATTCACCACCGAGTACTTCTTTCCATTTGCGGCTCGCTTTATCAAGTACTAACTCATCAATAGCTTGCAGCGCTGCCATGATCACAGTACCGCCTGGCGTTTCATAACAACCACGCGATTTCATGCCCACTAAACGGTTTTCTACAATATCGACACGGCCCACACCATGAGGTGATGCAATATCGTTTAATTTAACTAAACAATCATAAGGTTTAAGCTCTTCGCCATTTACAGCAACTACTTCACCTTCAACAACCGATAAAGTGACGTGTTCAGCTTTATCAGGTGCTTGCTCTGGTGAATTAGTCCAGGTCCATACTTGCTCACTTGGTTCACACCAAGGGTCTTCAAGTTCACCGCCTTCGTGAGAAATATGCCATGCGTTAGCATCACGACTGTAAATTTTAGTTGCTGACGCAGAACATGGAATGTCACGTTCAGCTAGGTAATCAAGCAATGATTCACGGCTTGATAAATCCCACTCACGCCATGGCGCAATCACTTTTAAATCAGGTGCGAGTGCGGCAAAACATGACTCAAAACGTACTTGGTCGTTACCTTTACCCGTACAGCCATGAGAAAGTGCATCGGCACCTACTTTACGTGCAATTTCAACTTGCGCTTTAGCAATGATTGGACGCGCCATAGAAGTACCAAGTAAATAAGTCCCTTCATATATAGAACCCGTTTTAAGCGTTGGGTAAATATAATCGCTTACCATCTCATCTTTTAAATCAACCACGTAACACTCAGATGCACCAGACGCTATAGCTTTAGCTTCTACGCCTTCAAGTTCTTCAGCTCCTTGGCCAACATCGGCAACAAAGGCAATAACTTCACAGCCGTAGTTCTCTTTTAACCATGGCACGATAGCCGATGTATCAAGACCACCTGAATAGGCTAAAACGACTTTTTTAATTGAACTCATAGGTGTTCCTTAACAAAATTTGGATTTAACAATGTAACTAATAGCGCATTTTGCGCATGCATGCGGTTTTCTGCTTGCTGTATAATTTTTGATGCAGGGCCATCCATTACCTCAGAAGTAATTTCAAACTCACGGTGTGCCGGTTGGCAATGTAATACCGTAGTTGCACCGGTTTTTTCTAACAATGCCTGGTTTAATTGATAAGGCATGTATTTTTCTTTTACTTGCTCAAGAGGAGTTGTATCCCCCATTGATACCCAGGTATCGGCGTAAACAACATTAGCGCCTACTGCAGCCTCAACCCTGTCACTTACCATTACAGAAGCGCCATTCATCGCTGCTATTTGCTCTGCTTTTTTAAGTACTTGCGAATCAGGTGAGCTGCCTTTTGGTGTTACAGCGACAAAGTCTGTTCCTAAAGTAGCGGCTAATAGCATTAATGAGTGCGTTACATTATTGCCCTCACCTAGGTAGGCAAGCTTTAACTGGCTAACATCACCATGTACTTCTTGTAGCGTTAAAAAATCAGCTAATGCTTGGCATGGGTGATATAAATCACACAAACTGTTAATCACAGGAACGGATGAATACTCACCGAGTGTCGTTAACGTACTGTGCTGATTAACCCGCGCAACAATCCCGTCTGCCCAAGTCGAAATATTTAAGGCAAAATCTTTTATTGATTCGCGGGCGCCCATTGCACCATTTTGTTGGTCAAGGTAAACCGCATGGCCCCCTAAACGGTTTATACCAATATCAAATGAAAGGCGAGTACGTAAACTTTGCTTTTCAAACAAAGTAACCACTGACTTACCAGCTAGCACTTGGCTATATTTACTTGGGCTTTCTTTAATATCTTGCGCTAACTTTAATAAATTTAGTGCGCCTTGTTGGTCTAATTCTAGACCCGTTAAAAAATCTTTAAACATGTTCAACCTATGGTGTTACTTTAGTTCCGACATGCTCGCCTTGCAGCAAAGCAGTTAAGTTTTCTGGCTTTTGCCAGCTGGAAATGTACACACCGCGTCGTAAATGTTGGGCAGCGTGAAGACTGGTCTTAACCTTGACCTCCATCCCGCCCAAAATTACTCCCTCTGCAATTAAAGTATCAATGTGTTTTGTGTCAAGTTGATGTAAAGGCTGCTTATTGGCATCAAGTACCGCCTCTACGTCCGTCATAAAAATAAGTTCTGCATTTAAATTATTTGCCATTGCGGCGGCTGCTTCATCGGCATTAACGTTGTATAACAAGCCCTGCTCATCAAAGCCGATAGAACTGATGATTGGTAACCGGCCAGCACTGAGTAAATCATTAATAATAGAATCAGCATTGTTGTGACATTGACCTACTTGACCCAATGCTTTTAATTTTTGCGAGGCGGTGATCCCTGCTTCATATAAACTTAACCCCACCGGCTTATGACCAACACTAATTGCTTGCGCCATGAGTTGTTTGTTTGCCGCACCCGCAAGGGCTCCAACAATATAAGGCATCTGTTCTTTAGGGCTAATACGTAAACCTTGGTGTTTAGCACTGGCAAAACCAGCCTCTTTTAACCAGCTATCAACTAATGAGCCACCACCATGCACAATCACAAACTGAGCATCATCTTGCTCGTTGAGTATTTCAAATAATGCTTTAGCGGCATTTTCAGTATTGAGTACTGCACCACCGAGTTTAATAACCCACGTTTTACTGCTCATCTAAACGCTCCTATTAGACCTGTAGTGTGGGGAAGCCCCATTGATAAATTAATACATTGCAAGGCCTGACCAGCTGCCCCTTTTAATAAGTTGTCAATTGCTGCCATTACTATTAACTGTGAGCCTTGCTGCTGCCACGCAATATCTACATAAGGTTGTTTGGCCACCCCTTTAATCGAAGGGATTTTGCTGCCAAGCAAACGAATTAATGGCTCATCAGCCAATACTTGATAAGCTTTAGCTACTTGCTCACTGGCCACACCTGGCTTTAATTGCACATAAATAGTTTCTAAAATACCGCGCGGGAAATTACCTAAATGAGGAGTAAATAACACCTCATGACCTAGGTGCTGTTGTATTTCAGGCCCGTGACGGTGATTAAACAAACCATAGGGTGCAAGTGATACCTCACAAAAATGCGTACCGATGCTGGCTTTTCGCCCTGCGCCAGTTACGCCAGAAACCGCATTAATAATAATTTTTTCATCACTCAACAAGCACGCTTGTTGAAGAGGCTTTAATGCATTTAATGCAGCCGTTGGATAGCAGCCAGCAACAGCAATTAACTGAGCATCAGTAATGGCTTTACTATTCCATTCAGCAAGACCATAAGCCGCTTGATTAAGTAGTTCTGGGTGTTGGTGTTCAAAACCATAATAAGTAACGTAATCATCATTGCTTGCAAGACGATAGCCACCGGAAAGGTCAAATACCTTTTTACCCATCGCTAAAAACTGAGGCGCTAAATCCACACTTACTTTATGATCGGTGCACAGACAAACGTAATCTGCTGAATGAGTGATATCAGCAAGTGCATGTTCATTTAGTGGCTGCAGAGGTAAATCAAGTAATCCTAAATGCTCAGGATACAATTCACTAAGCAATTTATGTTTATCTAAACTTTGCGCTGATACATAACAACCAGTTAGCGAAAGAGTTGGATGTTTTGCTACTAAGCTAGCCAGTTCTGCGCCGCTGTAACCGCTGGCACCTATAATTACTACGTTCATTATTTACTCTTTATCTAAAATTAGTGACCACATTCCATGTTGTTTGTTTACACTAGGGTATAACCCAGCCAAACAGATTAAATTTATGAGTGATAACTATCGTCGTATTGTTTTCATGGCGTAACTTTAATATATTTATGCTTAAAAAGTGAATTGATATTCATCATAAATACTTTTATATTGTTATGCAATTAAAATGAATACTTATTTTGGAACTTTTTATGTCTCTGCCGTCATTTATTTCGATGTACCAGCAATTGATTGCTGCCCCCTCTATCAGTGCCATTGAAGATCATTTATGTATGAGTAATAAAAGTGTCATTGAATTGCTAGCGCAATGGTGTGAAAGCTTAGGTTTTACCTGTGAAATAATAGAATTAAAAGGCAACAAAGGTCGCTACAACTTATTAGCAAAACGCGGTCAAGGCGACGGCGGTTTAATGCTGGCAGGTCACACTGATACGGTGCCATTTGATGATAGTCGTTGGAATCACAACCCATTTAAATTAACTGAGCGAGATAACAAACTATTTGGCTTAGGTAGCATTGATATGAAAGGTTTTTTTGCTTTTGTACTGCAGGCTATTAGTGAGCTTGATGAAAAGCAACAAACACAACCAATTTTAATATTAGCCACCGCAGACGAAGAAACCACTATGGCTGGCGCACAACAAATCTGTAAGCACCCAAATTTAAAGCCAAGTCGCTGTATTATTGGTGAACCTACTGATATGACGCCAGTATTTACTCATAAAGGTCATATGAGTACAGCAATAAGAGTTGTCGGCCGTTCAGGACATAGCTCAGATCCCGAACGGGGTCTTAACGCCATCGAAGTGATGCATAAAGTGATTACAAAATTGCTAATCTTAAAAGAACAACTTAAGAATAAATATTCAATAAATCACTTTGAAATTCCTCACCCAACGCTCAATTTAGGTAATATTCATGGGGGCGATAATGCAAATCGGATTTGCGGTTGCTGTGAAATGCACATTGATATGCGCCCTCTTCCTGGCTTAAGTGTACAAGAGCTGCAAGCATTGCTGCTTGATGCAACCTACGATATAAATCAGCAATACCCTAATTCGGTCAGTGTGATTGATTTACATGAGCCAATTCCAGCATTTACAGGAAGCACAGACAGCGCGTTAGTTAAACTAGCCGAAAATATAGCAGGGCAAAAAGCGGTGGCTGTTAATTACTGTACTGAGGCACCATTTTTACAACAACTGGGTTGTGAAACCATCGTCATGGGACCGGGTTCAATTAACCAAGCGCATCAGCCCGATGAATATTTAGCGATGGAAAAAATAAAGCCTTCTCAACAAATTATCAGCAACCTCATAAAGGCGAGTTGCTTTTAATCAGTAACAAAAAAGACGCTATTAAGCGTCTTTTTTATAGCATTTATGGTTACATATATTTTCGTAAATACTTTTTAAATACAGGGTCGGTTTGAGCTAGTTCTTTCTGCTCTTCTAATATCTCTTTTAATATTGCACCTGATGTAAGCGGATTCGCAAGCACCACTCTAAATACTACGGTTGGTTGGTTATCATATTGAACTGGCGTTAAACGTGTACGCGATACAAACGAGCGACCTGATTCACGTTGACGTTTTTGCATGCTTGCAGTAAAACGATTAAGCGCGGCAAAGATATCTAAACGGGTTTGTGCGTCGGCCTGTGCTATCGCATTTTTAATTTGCTTAGGGACATAACGATAAGTTAGCAAACATAGCTCAGGTTCTGATATTAATTCAAAGTCTTCATCTGCTTTTATCAAATCAGCAAAGTAACGGGCTTTTTTAATACTGCGATCGATAAGCATTTCGTAGCCTTTACGACCAATAACACGTAAGCAAGCATGCACTAACATCGCCATACCAGGGCGGCTCCCCTCAAGGGTATGGCTGCCTAAATCTTTAGAGCCTTTACGTAAAATATATTCAGCATGATGCTCTATGGCATCAGTTGCAGCAGGGTCTTTAAACAGCACCAAACCTGCTCCCATCGGTACATACATTTGTTTATGCGCATCAATAGTGATTGAATCTGCATGCTCAATACCTTTTAAAAGGTGCCTATGGGTATTAGAGAGTAAAGTAGCTCCGCCCCACGCCGCATCAACATGAAAGTGGCAATTAATCTCTTGTGCTAAATTAGCCATGTCTTCAAGTGGATCGATATTACCAGTTTCAGTCGTTCCGGCTACACCAATAATTGCCATCACTTTAATGCCTTGCGCTTCAAGCTCTAGCGCTTTTTCTCGCATAGCATCTACATCAACTTTATTATCAGCCGATGTTTTAATACCAATTAAATTCTCACGGCCAATACCTAATAAATCAACCGATTTGCCTAACGAGTAGTGACCTCGTTCAGAGATTAAAACTGCCAGCCCTTTGTAACCATAATGAAGCATTCCCGCCACTAAACCCTGCGCAGCAATGCCTTTAAAGTTGCCATCTGTTTTTAATAAGCGGTTGCGGGCAATCCAAAGTGCTGTAATGTTAGCTACTGTGCCACCAGAGCAAAATGCTCCTAAAGAGGTTTTTGCACTGTGCATCCATTTAGAATAAAAGCCATCATTTTGTCCATAAGCTAAATGATGCATCATTCCTAAAACTTGACGCTCTAATGGGGTAAACGCTTTTGAGGTTTCTATTTTTACAAGGTTTTGATTTAGCCCGACCATTAATTTCGATAACGGCAGTAAAAAATGTGGCAGAGCAGATGTCATGTGACCAATAAAGCTTGGCGCTGCGGTATGTACAGAATGAGCAACCAGCTGTTCCATAATATCTTGGGCATAGCAAGACACAAACGTTGGCTCTTCAGGGATAGCCGCCGATTGAAAATCTTTTTCTATTTCATGTAATGGTTTTTCAATTGCCGCGATATTTTCGTTTAAGAAACCTGCTAAATTACTCGAAATTTCAAGCTCTATTTTGCTCAAAGTTGAGTCAGGGGCCTCTGGAACGGTAAATATCCGTTTGAGGCTTTCTTTAGAGGCGACGGCACAACGCTTTTGATCCATCTTCATACCTAGTGTGTGACTAAAACACCTGTTAGTTTGTAAAACACGCTAATTTAAGGTGTTTTTAAGCAACGGCATTTCTAAAAAATTGCGCTAACTTTACTGCAATATGACAAAAATGTCTCGTTTTAAGCCATAAAAGACAATACAAAATAGATAACATTTCACTATTTTTTATATTTAGTACAAAGGGTAATTAAAATATTGGGCATTTATAATTTTTAAGTATAATAAATCTAACAAAAAATAAGGATGTTACATGCTAAAAGGAAATCTAAAATTAACTCGGTTGGCGCTCGGTACCGTCTTTTTTTTAGTCAGCTTAATAATTTACAGTTACTACACCTACACTGCCATCAATAATGATGTTATACGCAGCATTGATAATCGTTTATTAAATGCAGCCACCAGCGTAAAGTACATTTTAGGTAGTGATTATCACGATAAAGTAGCGCAAGAAATTAGCTTTTCAAGCTATCAAAATAAAGCCGACCAGCTTTCGGCATTGGCCAATGATTTAAATATAGATTATTTATATTCAATGGTACTGATTGATGAGAATGTTTATTTTACTGCCTCTAGCTACACTCAAGATGATCAAAATAACGGTAAAGTTACTCAGTTTTTAGATCTTTATCCCGAAGCCACGCCAATAACTATGGCTGCATTTTTATCAACGGCCCCTATTTTTGAAACCTCAACAGCGCATCGCGGCCATTCTAAAACAGTATATATTCCTCATCTGGCAAAAAATGGCAGAACCTATATTACAGCTGCAGATATTAGCGTTGATAAAATTAGCAATGCGTTAAAAACAGACTTATATCAATCTATGTTTCATTTTTGCTGCGTAATTATTATTTTATTAATAGTTTATACTCTTTATTACTATGGAGTACGTCGTTCATTAATGAGCGACCATGCAAGCGGATTCGAAAATCATATTGCCTTAGAAAAACGGCTAAAAAAAAGCAATGAACATCATTTACAAATTGCGATTATTTTAGTGAACGAAATTGATAATATCAGCCGTTTTTTTGGCACAAAAACAGCCGATGAAGTGATGAAAAAACTGCTCACTCACTTTAAGCAGCAAGCCCGTTTGCACGCACGTATTTATCGTATTGCAACTAATAAACTCGCTATTTTGACTGATAAAGAAACTCCCTTTGATGAGCTATATAGCATCATACAATCGCATAATAAAAATATACCGTTTTTAAATCAGCCTTTTATTTATATTACACTTAACGCTGGTGTAGCTAGAGGCAATAAGTCATTACTGCTTAAGAATGCTCATATTGCGTTACTGCAATCTAAGCAGGGCGATCAGAGCATAGTTAACTACTGTGAGGCAATTAATGACGCTAAATCTCTATATTTATATAATGTTGAAATAGCAAAAGAAATTCGTGAAGCATTTGATGCTCATCGTGTTGTTCCTTACTTTCAGCCGGTTATAAATACTCATACCGATGAAGTTATTAGGTATGATTGCTCACCGAGAATAGTCACTTCACAAGGGGAGATTTTAACCCCTGATACCTTTGCAAATGCACTAAATAGACTGCGTATGAATGGCATGTTAACCCATGCCCTGTTTACTCAATGTGTTTCACGTTTTCGTAAATCAGCAATTTGTTGGGAGTTAACTCTGTGCGCTGAAAACATTGCAGATCCCACTATTTATGATCATATTGCGTATGAGCTTCATCGCTACCCTAATCCTGAAAACATTACTATTTCAATTTTAGAGTCGCAGGTTATTTCACATTACTATGAAATAAAGTCATTTATCGCAATGGTAAAAAGTAAGGGGGCAAAGGTGGTGATGCACTGCTGGGGTAATGAGTTTATTAATACTCTTAATACTTTAAAAGTGGAGGTTGATGGTATAAAACTCGATGGTGCAATCACAAAGCAGCTATTAAATGATGCAAATACGTCGCTATTTATATCCTACATCACTGATATAGCCCAGCAGCTTGAACTTGAATTTGTTGTTGAAGCGGTAGAAAGTAATACGGTTGCAGAGTTACTCAGCCAACTAAATGTGACGCTGATGCAAGGTAGTTTCCTTGGCAAACCAACGCCACATGTTACTGACTTTAAAAAAGCAATGAATTAGTTATTAATTTTAATGGCTAGTCGGTGGCTTTGCTGACCACTGGCCCAGTACTTACGCTCAAAAGGAGTAATTGCTTCGTCTGATTCAAACAGCGCGGTTTGACAAGGATACCCAGCTAACTCGAGCGCTCTGGCAAACTCTTTAACATAGATATCCCAGTTACTGCGCACTTCAAGCAAACCACCTAATTTAACAATAAAGGGGAAGATAGCCGCCCCATGCCAGCGCCGCTGAATGTGCTTAGACTTAGGCCACGGGTTTGGATATAGCAAATAGTGATGAGTAGGCCGCCAATTAGCAGCGACAGCTAAACGCCAAAAATCATTTAAGTCAGCTTGCACCAAAATGTATTGACCACTCTCAGTTTGTTTATACTCAACATCATGCTTATCAAGTCGGTGAGATGACTTATCAATGCCCACAACTAACGCATCAGGATGACGTTTCGCTAAATTAGCAGTGCTTTCGCCAACGCCACAACAGGAGTCTAAAATAAGCGGTCCATCAAAGGCTTGTACCTTAGCATTAACTTCATCAAATGCGGTTTGAGTATGCGCTGCAATTGGCTTTTTAAACTCGGCTTGTAAGTGTTTATTAACTATTTCATCAAGCTTTTCATGAAGTCCCGCTTGATTAGATACAATACTACGTGAATTTGCATCGCTCATTAGTGTCTTAACCCCACACCTTTTTTAATTAGCGTCAGTGCTAAAGTAAATAATACGCTGATAAACACCAACAACACCGCAATCGCAACTGTTAAATCAACATCAGAAACACCTAAAAATCCGTATCTGAATGCGTTAACCATATAAATGATCGGATTTATTTGCGATACCATCTGCCAAAAATCAGGCAGTAAAGTGATTGAGTAAAACACCCCGCCTAAATAAGTTAGAGGCGTTAAAATAAAGGTCGGAATAATACTTATGTCATCAAAGCTGTTTGCATAAATAGCGTTGATTAACCCGCCCAAGGCAAACACCGCCGAGGTAAGAATAACAGTGGCCATAATCACAAAAATATTATGTATTTGTATATCTACAAAAAATAAAGAAACGCACGTTACGATAAAGCCAACCATAATGCCACGGGTCATGCCTCCGCCCATATAACCCAACACAATGATGTAATTAGGCACAGGTGCAACCAATAACTCTTCAATACTTTTTTGAAACTTAGTTGAGTAAAAGCTTGAAGCTACATTCGAGTAAGAGTTTGTTATAACTGACATCATAATAAGGCCAGGAACAATAAACTCCATGTAACTAAAGCCGCCCATATCGCCAATACGCGAGCCTATTAAGTTCCCAAAAATAACAAAATATAAGCTCATAGTAATCGCTGGCGGCACTAAGGTTTGCACCCAAATACGCAAAAAGCGAATACACTCTTTAATCCAAATACTTTTTAAGGCTACGCCATATTTAAACATTTATTCGCCCCGCCCTTGCTCTAATAAACCTACAAATAATTCTTCTAATCGATTTGCTTTATTACGCATGCTTAGCACAGTATTACCTTGTTCGGTTAACGCACTAAATACAGCATTAAGCCCTTGTGATTTAGCCACTTCAACTTCAATGGTGTGCTCATCAGTCATGGTAAAATTATAACCTTCAAGCGTCACTGGATTGGTAGGCTGCTTTAAATCCAGTACAAAGGTTTCTTTGTCTAATTTAGCCAATAAAGCTTTTATAGTGGTGTTTTCAACTATGCGACCGGTATCAATAATAGCGATGTTTTTACACAGTAATTCGGCTTCTTCAAGGTAATGAGTGGTTAAAATAATGGTCACACCTTGTTCGTTGATTTGTCTTAAAAACTCCCACATTGAGCGGCGCAGCTCTATATCAACGCCCGCTGTTGGTTCGTCTAAAATAAGTAACTTTGGTTCATGCATTAAGGCGCGTGCAATCATCAAGCGACGCTTCATACCACCAGAAAGGGTACGCGCTTGCTTATCTTTTTTCTCAAGTAGCCCAAGTTGTGCTAAGTACTTGTCAGCACGTTTGTGCGCTTCGCCGCGCGGTACACCGTAGTAACCTGCTTGATTAACGAGTATTTGGCTTAGGGTTTCAAACTGGCTAAAGTTAAACTCTTGTGGCACTAAACCTAAGTTAGCTTTCGCTGCTTCTAGGTCGGTATCAATATCATGACCAAATACTTCAACTTTACCTTTGGTCTTATTAACCAAAGAAGATATCACCCCAATAGTGGTTGATTTGCCTGCCCCATTTGGACCAAGTAGTGCAAAAAAGTCACCTTCATGCACTTGTAAATCAATGCCTTTTACTGCCTCTACCCCATTTTTGTAAACCTTGGTAAGGCCTTCAATATTTAAAGCAATATTTTGCTTATTCATTTCTTACCCTCACCATAACCCCAGCGCTTTGTGAGATTATGTTCAATATTTAAATGATCTAAAATTCGCGCCACCATAAAATCAACTAAGTCTTCTATACTTTGTGGTTGATGATAAAACCCAGGAGCAGCGGGCATGATAGTGACCCCTAAACGCGACAATTTGAGCATATTTTCCAAGTGAATTTCGCTAAACGGGGTTTCGCGTGGCACTAAAATAAGTTGACCTCGCTCTTTTATCACCACATCGGCAGCGCGCTCTAATAAGTTATCTGATGCGCCGATTGCAATCGCAGACACTGACCCGGCACTACATGGACATACTATCATTTTTTTCGGTGCTGCTGAGCCCGAAGCCACCGGACTGAACCAGTTATCTTTGCCAAATACCTTTAATTGTTCAGGCTTGGCGTTAAATAATGCACTTAACTGCTCGGTAGCTTTATCTTCATTCCCTGATAGCTTTATATTGGACTCGGTATCAAAAACTACGCGCGCGGCACTTGAGATAAGCACATACACTTGAAATTGTTGTTCAAGTAACACTTCCAACAGCCTTAACCCATATGGTGCGCCTGATGCGCCACTAAATGCTAAGGTAATTGTATCTTTAAATTGCACATTATTCTCCGCTGTATTTATCGGTCAAACCATCAACAAGTTGCTGATGAAGACCATTAAAACCACCATTACTCATAATTAAAACATGTTGATTTGGCTCAACATTCTCAAGCACTGTATCAATAATAGCGGTTGTAGAATCAAAGCACTGCATACCCGCTTTGTCAGCTTGCTCTTTAAGTGACCAGTTTAAATTTTCTGGTTCAAATAACAGCACATCATCTGCATCGCGAAGTGAATCGAGAAGTGTAAATTGATGCACTCCCATTTTCATGGTGTTAGAGCGCGGCTCTAAAATCGCAATAATTTTTTCATCCCCCACTTTAGCACGCAGCCCCGCAAGTGTTGTTTGTATTGCCGTTGGGTGATGGGCAAAATCGTCATACACTTTAATATGATTAATATCTGCTTTAAGCTCCATTCGCCTTTTTGGGCTTATAAATTCACTCAAAGCTTCAATACTGTGTTCTATTGCAATTCCCACATGGCGTGCTGCTGCAATAGCCATCATGGCATTTTTAACGTTATGCTCACCAATCGCTTGCCAGCTAACAACGCCTTGTAACTGCCTATTTAGTAAAACATTAAATTGAGAACCATCGGCTTTGAGTAATTCATAACTCCAATCATCACCTAATGTTTCGCTCTCGCTCCACAACCCTTTTGCAATGACATCGCTCAGTGCTTCATCATTTTTTGGCCAAAGCACTTTGCCGCTTTGCGGTAGTGTACGTATCAAATGGTGAAATTGTTTTTTAATTGCGTTTAAATCTTCAAAAATATCAGCATGATCAAATTCAAGATTATTTAAAATAAGTGTTCGAGGTAAATAATGAACAAACTTACTGCGTTTATCAAAAAAGGCCGTGTCGTACTCATCGGCTTCTATAACAAAAAATGGCGTTTGCCCAACTCGCGCAGAAAGACCAAAGTTTTGTACAATTCCGCCAATTAAAAAGCCCGGTTTTAAACCCGCATATTCAAGTATCCACGCCAACATACTGGCGGTGGTTGTTTTACCATGAGTTCCTGCCACAGCCAGCACCCATGAATCTTGTAATAAGTTACGTTTTAGCCACTCAGGTCCTGAAGTATAAGGCAGGCTCTTATCGAGTACATATTCAACACACGGGTTACCACGGCTCATAGCATTACCAATAACAACCATGTCTGGAGCTGGCTCTAGTTGAGATACGTCATAGCCCTGTGTTAGTTCAATACCCAGTTCTTGTAACTGAGTACTCATTGGTGGGTAAACGTTTTGATCTGACCCAGTAACGTGGTGACCCAATGATTTAGCTATAGCGGCAATACCACCCATAAATGTGCCACAAATACCCAAAATATGTATATGCATTTACTATCCTTTCATCCTGCGCGGAGTTTGCTCTAGGGCAAAATTTAATGGCGCTATAATGCCAAAATTTAGCTTAAGTTACCATTAACCCTTGGCGCAAATAAAAAAGCCTCCCAAAGAGGGAGGCTTTCCTGAAGATTAATAGCTTATAGCATTAAAAAGAATATTAAACCGACACCTAATAATAAACGATAAATAACAAATGGTAGCATTCCCATTCGCTCAATTACTTTTAAAAACATAAAAATACAAGCATAAGCTGATAAAAACGACAGCACTACACCTAACAATAATGCCGTCCAATCTACGATATGATCGCCAAGGGCAAGCTCTGCAGTATAATAAAGACCCATCATAGAAATGATTGGAATAGCTAATAAAAACGAAAAGCGCGCTGCACTTTGTTTGTTCATACCTAACATTAAACCCGCTGTCATGGTAATACCTGAACGTGAAGTGCCAGGGATCATTGCAACGGCCTGTGCAAAGCCAATAATGAGGGCCGTTTTCCAGTTTAGCTGATAGATTGTTTTTATTTGCTTACCTTTGGCATCTGCGTACCAAAGCAATAGACCAAATACGATTGTTGTGGTCGCAATCACCCATGCACTGCGTAAATACAGTTCAACAAAATCTTTTAACAACAAGCCTAAAATAGCTGCTGGCACAGTACCTAAAATGATCCACCAACCTAGTTTGCTATCATCTGTTGTGCCCTGCACGCCAAACGATTTAAACCAAGCACCGAGTATATCGGCTACTTCTTTACGGAAATAAATAACAACCGCAATTAAAGTGCCTACGTGAACAGCAACATCGAACGCTAACCCTTGATCCTCCCAGCCTAAAATTTGTGATGGTAAAATTAAGTGTGCCGAACTCGATATAGGTAAAAACTCAGTAAATCCCTGAATTAGGGCTAAAACAATTATTTCTATAATACTCATGGGTTAGAAAACTCCACCTTCCATAGTTTTTGTTGAGGGTTGTTATATGCATTCCATATTTGGGCAATCGTTTGTTTTGCTACCGGATGATAAAAATCAGGGGCCACCTCAGCTAAAGGCTGTAAAACAAAGGCGTTTTTAGTAATTTCGTCACGCGGTAATTGTGCTGGGCTCTCGCAAATCACATCATCATAAAAGAGTAAGTCGAGATCCAAAGTACGTGGGCTAAATTTTTTATCATTTGCTTGGCGGCCATTGTCGCGTTCAATTTGTTTTAATAACGCGCACACATCAACCAGCGCCATGTTAGTGGTGGCGGCAAGCACTGAGTTATAAAAGTTATTACCGGCAAAACCCACAGCTTCACTTTCAAATACTGATGAGTGATGTGTGTTTTCAAAGTGCTGATTTAACGCCACTAGAGCACGCCGAATATGCTCAGCTTTATTAATGTTTGACCCTAGGCTAATAAATATCTGCGCCATTTAAGCCGTAGCCTTAATGCGCGTAATCTCTACACCCACTGTTTGCGCTTGTGGAACTGCAGCAGGCTTGCTAACTTTTATTGTTACTTGAGGAGTATCATATTCGGTTAAGATAATTTGCGCTAATTGCTCCACCAGCGTTTCTAAAAGCTCGACTGGTTTAGCAGTGCTGTGCTCGATAACTCGCTCACTCACCTTAGCGTAATCTAATGCTAAGTTAATATCGTCGTTTTGTGCTGCGGGCTTAATGTCGCTTAGCATCTCAATATCAAAGTACAGGCTTTGTTTACTTTTCTTTTCAAAATCATACACCCCGATAATCGTTTCGACATGCAATTGTGATATAAATACCTTGTCCATTGATACTCCAAATGACTGTAACAAGTCACTGAGTTAATTACATATTGTATCAATCAAATTAATACTGTATATACTTTAATCAGTGTTTAAATATACTAAAATTACTTCTACAATAGAATAGTTACAAAATTGCGAGTAATTTAAGAAGCCCGTAAATTTTGACGCCAATAATAGCTTAAAAGTAATGATTAAAAAATAAGGAAGCGCGTGTTAGTCATTTTAATGTTTGTATTAGCCTATTTGCTCGGCTCGATTTCATCGGCCATTTTAGTGTCGCGGCTATTCAAACTTCCCGATCCACGCACAAATGGCTCCAATAACCCAGGAGCAACCAATGTCTACCGTTTAGGCGGCGCTCTCCCCGCATGCTTAGTTTTAATATTTGATATTTTAAAGGGCACTATCCCTGTTTGGGGCGCTTACTTTTTAAAACTTGAGCCGCTAGAGCTTGGTTTAATTGCGGTTGCAGCATGTTTAGGGCACATGTACCCATTATTTTTTAGTTTTAAAGGGGGTAAAGCGGTCGCAACAGCATTTGGCTCGTTACTGCCGATAGGGCTCTCTTTAGGTGGGTTATTGATTGGTACTTGGCTGATTATTGTCGCGATTACCCGCTACTCATCCCTTGCAGCGTTAGTAGCTGTGACGCTAGCGCCTTTATATACATGGTGGATAAAGCCGCTATATACCTTACCCGTGACCTTTATTACGCTACTGATCATTATTAGGCATCGCACTAATATTGTGCGTCTATTTAAGGGTGAAGAACCAAAAGTAGGGACTAAACAAGCCCCTACAAATGATAAGAAGTAATAACTAACCTAGGTTCTGGTTAACTATATTGCTTCTAGGCTATCGATTGGCCAACGCGGTTTAGTTTTCATATCAAGCGAAGCAAACTGTCCCGCTTTTAAACGCTGCATACCAGCATAAGCAATCATTGCGCCATTGTCGGTACAAAACTCAGTGCGTGGGTAATACACTTCGCCCTTCATACCTTGCATCACACGCTCTAGTTGCAAACGTAGTTGCGTATTAGCACTTACACCACCGGCTATTACTAAACGTTTAATACCCGTTTGTTTTAGTGCTCGCTTACACTTAATCACTAAAGTATCTATAACAGCTGTTTGAAATGCATGGGCAATATCAGCTTTAGTTTGCTCGTCACTATCATTTTCACGAATAGCAATCGAAGCGGCGGTTTTTAGGCCACTAAAGCTAAAATCAAGACCAGGCTTATCAGTCATTGGGCGCGGAAAAACAAACCGTTTGGCAACACCTTGCTCAGCCATTTTAGCTAAACGAGGACCGCCAGGGTAATCAAGCCCAAGTAATTTAGCAGTTTTATCAAATGCTTCACCTGCAGCGTCATCTACCGACTCACCCAATACTTCGTATTGGCCAATGCCCGCAACCTTTACCATCATGGTATGACCGCCAGATACGAGTAAAGCAATAAATGGAAATTCGGGAACGTTTTCCTCAAGCATTGGCGCTAATAAATGCCCTTCCATGTGATGCACTGCCACCGCAGGAATATCCCAACCATACGCTAAAGAGCGACCAATTGAGGTACCTACTAACAAAGCCCCTACTAAACCTGGTCCTGCCGTGTAGGCAATACCGTCTAAATCTTCAGGTCCACAGCCAGCTTGTGCAAATGCCGCATCAATAAGCGGCAATGTTTTACGTACATGATCGCGAGATGCAAGCTCAGGTACCACACCACCGTAATCAGCATGTACTTTTACTTGGCTATATAATTGATGAGCCAGTAGCCCTTTTTCATCATCATAAATAGCAATACCAGTTTCATCGCATGATGATTCAATGCCTAAAATTCGCATTGTTAATTCTCCTGCCACCTAACAAGGTGTTTAAAACAAATAACTTAAAGTGCTAAACCAATGTTAGTTTGGCCATCAGCAAGGACATGCTTTTTCAATGCTTTTACATTTTCAGCAGTAATACGCCCCATAGCTTCTACAAAATCAATTAGTTCACCTAATACCTCTATTTCGTATTGCATTAGTGGGTGTTCACGCACTGCTTTATTATCAGCAACATCCCCTTCAACCGTCATTTGATACTCAATAAAGCGAGCCACAGTTGCCTGCGATATTTTACTCACATTAACAAATTCTTGCTCGTCTTGTGCTAAAAGGCCATGCATTAAGCTCAATAATGAGGTGGCAGCGTCAATGGCAGGGTAAGTGCCAAACATATCAAAATCAGCAAGTTCAGGTACATTAGGTTCAATTTTTTCGACTTGCTTTTCTAAATCAATCTTACTTTTAGGAAGCAGTATCTTTTCCCAACATACATTTAAAGCATTACGTAAAATAACCTCATCGCCAAAACCGGTAGCCTCACTAAATAGTCCATAATTAGGCAACATACGCTCTATTAACGCACTGGCCAATACCGCTTTTTGCAGGTAATTTAACTCTCTAATACGCTGAAAATTATTCGCTTTTGTCATTCTTTAAAGTCCCACATGACCAACAAAAATCAAATGTTGATCCATTATGCTCATTACAGTTAGGGCACACCCAATCTGGAGCGGATTGTTTTACTTGCTGATAGTTTACCAATATTTCGCGTGCATGGCGCTCTTTTATCGCATAAACCTGCACACTTACTTGTGTTTGCTCAAACGGGATCTCGCCCATTGCACCTTGCAGCATTTCGCCTTTAATTTGACACTCAATTCCCGCATTCAGAATCAATCCTTTTATTATATTGGCCTCTAAACTATTTTCTGCGTTATAAAGCGTAACCCAATCAAATGATGTTATATTTGAATCGCTATTATTAATATTTTGCAATATCCACCTCATTTACTTTATGTGTACAATTTGCCTGCGTAACCTAAAGCAAATAATATGATTTAAGGACACATTATGACGCTAACTACTCCAGGTTTACTTTTTCCAGCAATCTCGTTGTTGTTACTCGCCTATACAAACCGATTTTTAGTGCTAGCGCAACTAATACGAGAACTGAATGCACGTGAAGGGGAATCTATTCGTCCTGTCGTGGTGGCGCAAATAACCAACCTTAGAAAGCGAATAAAATTAATAAGAACCATGCAAGTATACGGAGTGGCTGCTTTTTTATTATGTACGCTATCTATGTTCGCATTATTTATAGAATTTAATACCATGGGCATTATTTTATTTGGTGTCAGTTTAAGTTGCTTAAGCTTATCTTTGCTTACTTCATTATTTGAAATTCACATCTCTTGTGATGCCATAGAAATTGAATTGCAAAACATTGAAAATAAGCCTTTAAGTAACCGAGTAAGTAAAAATTTTATTGAGCCCAACCCTAAAAGCAAAAACAGTAATTAACAAACCGAGACTTTAAGAAGCTGTTATAAAATTGCATAAACTTGGTCAATAATAAAACCCTACAGTTATTTAACATTACCCAAAGGTATAACAACTTTTAGCAACTATTCTCTTTAAATACGATGAAAAGAAAGTTAATCTAAGGAGGTGGTTAAAAACATTATTTCAACTGATCTGTAGGGATATAAAGTCAGTCTTTAATCTGCAATTCCCCTAGCTTACCTATAAAAAAGGACTATATAGTGAGATTTGAACAATTAGAACAGTTTGTAGCGCTTGGCCTACTTCGTCATTTTAGGCAAGCTGCAGAACAAACCCAAATTAGCACATCTGCGTTAACTCGTAGTATTCAAACTCTTGAAACAGAGCTTGGCTACGAACTTGTTACCCGCTCTACTCGCTCGGTTAAATTAACTCAAGCAGGCGAACTTTTCCTCGACTTTGCAAAAAATACCCTCAATGAGCTAGAGCAAATAAAACATCGCGCTTTTCAGTCAATTAATGGCACTGAAGAGAAAAAATTGGTTATTGGTTACACCACAACAACCAGCAGCATAGTACCAATTACCTGCGGTGAATTTTTAAGCCAATACCCGCATATTAAAATCGAAATGCAGCTACAAAACAAAACTGAGCTTCATAGAAAGTTACTTCAGGGTGAAATTGACATTAGTGTATGCTCGCAAATAGTCAATAGCATTGGTAGCGACATACAATTACCTGATCAGCTTATTTTATTTTGTTCAAAACAACATCCTTTAGCAAATAAAAGCGATATTAGTAAAAAAGAACTCGAAAGTTATCCAATGTTCAGTTGTTTTTCACAGTCAAAACAAGTGCAATCAATGCTTAATGAAGTAATAGACTCATTAAATAAAGTATCAACTATTAAAGTGGGCAGTATTGATCAGGTAATGGCCGGACTTGAAAAGTCAGACCATTTTGCCATTGCCGGTATTGAACATACCAGTTCTGTGGCAGAAAACCACAATCTAATTCAGCTTAAGACCAATAACGATATTAGCCATGAGCAACTTATTGTGCAAACCAGCCAACAAATAGAAGCAGGTGAGCATGTTGACCACTTACTCTCGCTAATAAATAAAGTCTCAAAAGCATAACATTACACCATGCGCTTTGGTGAACGCGATAAATTTGTAGCTTTAAAGTTTTTTTACATTAAACTAACGCTCCCTACTATTATGACTAGCGTTAATGAACAACTTTACAGCTTCTGGAATTTATCTAGAGCAGATTGAAACGCATGGTTATGCCATTATTGAAAACGCCATTGATAGTGACCTAATCTTTGATTTAATGGCAGATTGCTACAGAATAAATCCACACTTTAGCCTTGCTGGTATTGGTCGATTAAATAACTTGCAAATTGATAATACAGTTCGTAAAGACAAAACCTATTGGTTTGATGGCAGTTCAAATGCACAACTTGGCTACCAGCAAGTAATGGAAGCAGTTCGTAATACGCTTAATCGAACTTTCTTTATGGGTTTGTTTGATTATGAATGTCACTATGCAAAATATACGCAAGGTGATTTTTATAAAAAACATGTAGATGCATTTAAAGGTCGTTCAAACCGTGTTTTTACTACCGTATTATATTTGAACTCTCCAGAGGAAGGTGGAGAGCTAGTTATTTACAAGCCTAAAAGTAAAGACATAGAAATAGTAATAAAACCCACGGCAGGCACTTTGGTATTATTTGAAAGCGAACGCTTTGTACATGAAGTACTTCCTGCTGTTGATAACCGCTATTCGATTGCTGGTTGGTTCAGAAAAAACGCGTCAATTAGTGGCATTATCGACCCACCCCGTTAAGCAAAAACGGGGTAAGAAAATAATAAACCAATAAAAATAGCCAGTCCTACGTAATGGTTATTTAAAAATGCTTTAAAACAATTATCTCGCTGGCGTAAATGAATCAAACGCTGTTGATACACAAGTAACATTGCTGCAATAGCTAATCCCAACCAAAAACTAAATCCTATTTGATTCATCAACCCAATTAAAACCATCAACGCAAAAAAGCTAAAGTTAAGTAGCGCTATAATATGGCGGTCATAACTGGCGAATAAAATAGCGGTTGATTTTACTCCTATTTTTAAATCATCGTCTCTATCAACCATGGCGTACATAGTGTCGTAAGCCACCGTCCAGCAAATATTGGCAATAAATAGCAACCATGCTTGCACGGGTAAAGAGTTTATTGATGCCATAAAAGTCATTGGAATTGCCCAACCAAAAGCCGCGCCCAATACAACTTGAGGAAGTTGCGTGTAACGTTTCATAAAGGGATAACAAAACGCTAATCCAAGTGCACCAAACGATAACAAAATAGTATTGATATTAAGCAATAATACTAATATAAAAGCGATGACAACGAGTAATAAAAACAAACTAATTGCTTCGCCACTACTTACCGCTCCGGTCGCTAGCGGCCGCTGACAAGTACGCTTTACTGAGCCATCAATTTTTCTATCTGCAAAATCATTGATAACGCATCCTGCGCTTCGCATAACTATTACCCCAAGGGTAAACACAATGAAGTTCGTTAAGCTAGGCAGACCATCATTCGCTATCCATAGTGCCCAATAAGTTGGCCAAAGTAACAATAAAGTGCCTATGGGCTTATCAATTCGCATTAACTGGATGTAATGGGGAATATGATTAACAGACAAAGCGGCTAGTTTCATGAGTATAAGTAAGCTCCTGGTAAAAAAACCTCACAGACCAAAAATTGATAGTTATGTAAAGAAAATACGCTGCGCCTGCCCAGCAAAGAGCGATTCGGTAAATTAAGTTCGCTCACCAGTGATTGCAATGAGTGATTATCATCAAAGCGAGCAATTTCAATATCAGTGCGCCTTAACGCAGGATCTTGAAAGATAACATCACCTAACGGGCGTTCTCCCATATTGTGCAGCTGATTGTTTGTATTATTACTTGTTACTGGCAACCAACTTTGAGCATAAACAATCGGTTGTTCATCACACAACAGTAACACTTCACGGTTAAGTACTGTACTTACCTGCTTACTTAATAGCGTTTGCTGTGATTGAGAAAGGTCTACTTTTTGCTCACTCAACACTTTTACAGCAAAACGCTGAGACTGACTTTTTAATTTAGCCGTTAAAGAATGCGGTTCAAATAACCACTCTTTTTCAGCGTTAGATAAGCCAGTGACTTGAGCGGTACTCTGCCAATCAGCAGATAAAGAAAGAGGAAAAGTAATCACAATAACTCTACTTGAAAAAAATCAAAGAGATCATAACATTGCCAACGAATTTGAAAAAGCGCGATTTACTCAATACCAAGCACATCCTGTGTCATAAAAAGCTAATCAGCATTTGACTCTCGCTATTGCCTATCCCAAACTTGAATCCAGAGTACTTTTACAAACACAACAAATAACAGCATCTTGCTGTATCTTATTTACTAATAAGTATAAACTATTTGTAACCAGTTTACGGAAACGCTTTTGAAATGAAAAAAACAGTATTTACAGGCCTTTTTATTCTTTTAGTCAGCCTAACTAGCTTATCAGCACGTGCTGAGTCTACTGTGGGTTATTTTGGGTTTGAGCCAGACATTATTACCAATTACATTGGTCCATCAAGTAAAAAAATGGGTTACGTTCGCGTCACGGTAGATTTAATGCTAAACAAAACATCCGATATTGCCATTGTAGAACACCACACTCCGCTGTTACGTGATGCGCTAGTAGAGATATTATCAAAAGAGCCTGAAAACAAAATAAAGTCTTTAACAGGGCGTGAGCAAATTCGACTTAAAAGCGCAGAAAAACTAAAAAGCTTACTTAAGGAAGAAACAGGCCAAGAAATAATCCGAGACCTGTTATTTACTAAATATTTATATCATTAGGCGCTTTTTGTTTTAAAAAGCTGAGCGGTATAGGCAAAAGCCATACCGCTAACAAGCCCACCTAAGTGTGCCCAATTAGCCATTCCAACAAATAATACATCTGCAAAACCAAGTACTAACCATACCAGCATAAAACCAACAATTGCGGTTGTAACCAGTGCAGGCTGTTTAGGGTTAAGCGCGCTGTAAATCCAACAAAAGCCTAACAACCCATATACAACACCGCTAAGCCCACCAAAGTTAGGACCGACCATTAAGTACTGTGCCCAATTACTTATTAAAGCGGTAACTAAAAACAGCCCGATTAAACTCGACTTACCACATTGCTTTTCAATGTTGTCACCCAGTGATACCCACCAAATTAAGTTAAACACAATATGCATAGCGCTAAAATGCACAACAGCAGGTGTTAACCAGGTAAGTGGTGACGCAGGATTGAACTGCAACGCCATATAAATAGGCTCAAACGCACCAAATAAAAAGGCAATATAAACAACAATGCTGAGAATACTAACACCTTGATTAAGCCAGCTTAAGGCTTTAAAACGAGCGACTAAATTAAGTGACTGCCCTTGATACTTTAACGGTGACTGCGTAGTACCTACTTGCCATGATGCTTGTTGGTAACGCTCATGATTAGGGTTTTTAGCAAATTCGTTCCATAAAGGCTGCACTGCATGAAAGTCTTCAGGTGCCACACTAATAACAAGCGTATGGCCATCCTCAGTACGAATTTGCCCTGAAAGCCCTTGGCTTTTTAGGTAATCTATAAAGCCCTGTGCAGCGCGGGGATTAGTTAGACTGCCTAGCTCTATCATCGTGCTACTTTATCCTTGTAAGCGGCTTCCCACGCAGTAAAACCGCCATCCATGCTGTAAACATCTTCAAAGCCTTGCTCTACTAAGTAACTTGCTGCACCCTGTGAGCTCATGCCGTGATAACAAACAATAATAATCGGCTGGTCAAACTCTTTTTCCATCATAAATTGGGCGATATTTGCATTTGAAAGCGCTTCAGAGCCAGGAATGTGCCCTGTCTGATACGAATTAGGATCGCGAATATCAGCAATCACCACATCTTCTTTGTCTAGTAGTTCGAGGGTTTGTGCGATTGATATATGTTTAAATGCCATAGTACTCTCTTATAATTACAAAAAAGGCGACAAATGCCGCCTTTAATTCTCTTAACAGGGGATAATTAATCCCAGTTAAGAATTACTTTACCCGATTGGCCTGAAATCATCATATCAAAGCCAGCTTGGAAGTCATCAATTGAATACTGATGAGTAATAATTGGTTTTAAATCAAGCCCTGATTGAATCAAGCTAGCCATTTTATACCAAGTTTCAAACATCTCACGACCGTAAATACCTTTGATCACTAAGCCTTTAAAAATAACTTGATTCCAATCGACCGCCATATCTGAAGGTGGAATACCTAACATGGCAATTTTGCCGCCATGATTCATGTTATTTAGCATGGCATTAAATGCACTCGGAACACCTGACATCTCTAAGCCAATGTCAAAGCCTTCGGTCATACCTAGCTCTTTAGCTACATCTTCAAGCTTTTCATTCGCAACGTTTACAGCACGCGTTGCGCCCATTTTACGTGCTAAGTCTAGGCGGTATTCATTTACGTCGGTAATAACTACATGACGAGCACCTACATGTTTAGCTACTGCGGCTGCCATAATACCAATAGGGCCTGCACCGGTGATCAATACATCTTCACCCACCAAATCAAACGATAAAGCGGTATGTACAGCATTACCAAACGGGTCAAAAATAGAGGCCAGTTCATCGCTAATGTTATCTGGGATTTTAAACGCATTAAATGCTGGGATCACTAGGTACTCAGCAAATGCACCTTCGCGGTTAACACCTACACCGGTTGTATTACGGCATAAATGAACACGTCCAGCACGGCAGTTACGACAATGACCACAGGTTATATGACCTTCACCAGATACACGGTCGCCAACTTCGAAACCGCGAACTTCTTGGCCCATGTCAATTACTTCACCCACATACTCGTGGCCAACCACCATAGGTGTAGGAATAGTGTTTTGTGCCCACTCATCCCACTTATAAATATGAACATCGGTACCACAAATGGCTGTTTTACGAATCTTAATTAACAGATCGTTATGACCTACTTCAGGCTTTGGCGCATCTGTCATCCAAATGCCTGGCTCTGCTTTTAACTTTGATAATGCTTTCATAATCCACACTCAATTAAAAAATCGCGACTTTAGCCGCGATTTAACAAGAAAATTAAATAACACCAATCTCTTTACCAATACGGGTAAATGCTGCAATGGCTGTATCAAGCTGCTCCTTGCTGTGCGCTGCAGAAATTTGGGTACGAATACGCGCCTGACCTTTTGGTACAACAGGGAATGAAAAGCCAGTTACATAAATCCCTTCAGCCAATAGTTTATCAGCCATAAGTGACGCCACTTTTGCATCCCCTAGCATCACTGGAATAATCGCATGATCTTTACCTGCACAGGTAAAACCTGCCGTTTCCATTTGCTCACGGAAGTATTTAGCGTTTGACCATAGCTTAGCGCGAAGCTCACCGCCATTTTCAAGCATTTCTAACACTTTGATTGATGCCGTTACAATTGAAGGCGCTAATGAGTTTGAGAATAAGTATGGACGTGAACGTTGACGAAGCCACTCAACAATTTCTTTTTTACCTGAGGTATAACCACCAGAGGCTCCACCAAGCGCTTTGCCTAAGGTACCAGTAATAATATCAACACGGTCGAGTACATTACAGTACTCAGGTGTACCTTTACCGTTTTCGCCAACAAAACCAACGGCATGTGAATCATCAACCATAACGAGTGCGTCGTATTTGTCGGCTAAATCACACACTGCTTCTAAATTACAAATAACGCCATCCATTGAGAACACGCCATCAGTAGCAATTAGTTTAGTTTTAGCACCGGCTTCATCGGCTGCAATTAATTGCTTTTCTAAATCTGCCATATCGTTATTTGCATAACGGAAACGTTTTGCTTTACATAAACGCACGCCATCAATAATAGATGCATGGTTTAATGAATCAGAAATAATCGCATCGTCTGCACCTAAAATAGTTTCAAACAAGCCCGTATTCGCATCAAAGCATGATGAGTACAAAATGGTGTCTTCAGTTTCTAAAAATTGACTGATTTTTTTCTCAAGCGTTTTATGAATATCTTGGGTACCACAAATAAAACGCACTGAGGCAACACCAAAGCCATGGTCATCTAAGCCTTGTTGGGCAGCTGCAATTAGTTCTGGGCTGTTAGCTAAACCTAAGTAGTTGTTAGCACAAAAATTAATAACTTTATCGCCTGATGCCACTTCAATTTGAGCTTGCTGCTGTGAAGTGATAACACGTTCATTTTTGTACAAACCTTCAGCTTTAACGTCTTCAATTTGCTGTTGTAATTGGCTAAAAAAAGCAGATGCTCTCATCTGTGATCTCCATTTGGTTGAACGGGTTAAACAGCAGACGCGTTGCTGCTATTTATAATGGGGGTATTGTAAAAGTTTAAGCGCCAAATTGCACTGTTTGTCATTCGTCGCAAATTAGCTAATTGGCAGGAAAAGCTGCCAGTTTACAGGCATGAGATATATATTAAATGAGATCAGCAAGCAAAACAGGAAGTTCCTTGATTGAGTCACAAACATAGTCTGCAGATTTTGCGGCTTGCTCGTCAAACGTTTGCCCCGAACGAACTAGCACTTTAGTGCGTATATTGGCACTAATAGCAGCTTGCATATCACCTAATTTATCCCCTACCATGACACTCAGTGTAGGGTCTATATGATGATCTTTTATTCCTTGCAGCAACATCCCGGGGGCTGGTTTTCTGCAATCGCAATCTGTTAAATACGCTGGCAATGCATTTTTAGGATGATGTGGACAAAAATAAACATCAGTAATTTCAATTTGATGATGAGTAAACTGCGCTTTCATCCATGTGTTAAGGGCAAAAAAATCGGCTTCTGAGTAATAACCTCGACCAATACCTGATTGGTTAGTTACAACAATTATTTTATAGCCCGCGTCATAAAATGCTTTACACGTTGAAAACACACCATCTATAAATTCAAACTCTTCGCTTTTAAATACATAGCCATGGTCAACATTTACTACACCATCACGGTCTAAAAAAAGCGCCTTATTTATGTGTTTATCATTCATAATAACAACTCTTTTTTAATAACATGGTCAAACATTTCTTTTACTGCATCCGTGGTTATTTGACTCATTAAATCATCGCCTTTAACCCGAGTACCCCAAGGTAATTGCTCGGCGGTTTTACCTGTTTGCTTTAATAAGTTTTGGTGATAAACCTCAACCACGTAATCTTGGTATAAATAAGGCCCCGTTCGCGCTGGGTTTGAATGCGCATATAAGCCAATAACAGGCGTGCCCACAGTCACCGCCATATGAGCTGGGCCTGTATCGGGCGCAAGTACTAAGTCTGCACGCTTAAGTACGCACAATAATTCTTTGAGTTTTGTTTTACCCACCAAGTTCAGAATGGGTGAATCACTGTGTTTAATGATGTTATTTGCTAAATTAATTTCCAGTTCCGTCGGTCCACCAGTTAATACTATTTTAAACCCCTGTGTATGTGCATAATCCGCAAGCGCGGCATAGCGTTCGGCTAACCAGTTACGCTGTGCTTTACTTGCTGCTGGCGAAATAACGAATAGCTTATGTGATAAATAATCGTCACCTAACAGCTCATCAGCTTTAGCTTGATCTTTGTCGGTGTAGGGCATATTCCAAACAGGGACATAATCATCAACACCAATCGCTTGAGCAAAGCCTTTAAACCCCTCTAAAACATGTGCCTGAGATTGGGCTTTAATGCGTTTATTAATAAATAAACTATGCAGCTCTTTTGAGCGAGCCCAGTCAAAACCAATTTTAACTTTGGCAGGAATACAGCGAGCGACAAAACCAGCTCTTAAAGCCACTTGCATATTAAGTAGAACGTCAAAACACTGCCCTTTGAAGGTTTGCTTTAACTGTTTTAGTGCCGTTTTCCCTTGTTTTTTATCAAATACAACAAGCTCAACGCCTGGTAAGTCAGCTAACAACATCGCCTCGACCTTCCCTATCACCCAAGTGATCTTAGCATTTGGATGCGCTTTTTGAATTGCTTGTACCGCACTCACTGCATGGCATACATCACCAATAGCAGAAAGACGTAAAATACAAATTGAAGTGTAAGTAGGCGCTGAAGTCACACGTTTCCTTGGGAGTAAAATAATAAAACCCGATCTTAAATTATAATCGCGTCATTGCAAGTACTTATCCTTAGCCTGAAAACACGTTAATATATGCACATATTAAAGCGAATCCTATGAGCTATGTTTAATCAACACATCAAAAATAACCATGTCATTTTAAGCCACCCTCAATATAGCACCGAAATAGAGTTAGATTGGTTTGACCCCGATTTCTGGCAACAACAGCAAAAAATTGTCGGGGCTAAAAAAGGGCGTGCAACTGCTTGGTTTTTTAAACACGTAGATTTAACGGCTGTGTTACGCCATTATTGGCGTGGCGGCTTCATAGGCAAGCTACTTAGTGACCAATATTTATATTGGGGACTTGAGCATACCCGTGTTTATCAAGAATTTAGCTTAATGACGCAATTAATAGAGTTAGGTTTAAATGTACCAAAGCCCATTGCCGCTAAAGTGAGCCGACATGGTTTTATTTACCGAGGTGATATTATTACTGAAGCGGTAAGCGGCGCTAAAAGCGTATTAGATGTACTGATTGAGCGCCCCTTAAGTGATATTGAGATAAAAAAAATAGCACAAACCATTGCCCAGTTTCATAATAAAGGGGTGAATCACGCTGATTTAAATATTAATAATATTTTATTTGATGACTCTGGCGACGTTTATATCATCGACTTTGATCGTGGCGAAATAAAAACACCCGATATAAAATGGCAACAGAGCAACATGTCTCGCCTACAGCGCTCCTTTTTAAAAGAGCAAAGCCGCAACAGCCACTTTCATTGGCAGCAAAACGATTGGCAAACATTACATAATGACTATAACCAAGAGCTCGAATGCTAATATTCAGCGCGCCATTGCTAAATATTGGTCTGCTACAGCATCTGCAGAGACCTTTTTCAAAATAGTGGCCTTTTTCATATCGGGGCTATCAATTAAAACGTCTTCAATGGCCTTTGCTAATAAGTCACTTTGCTCTGTTGGTACCAGATATTTGCTTAATTCTTCGGTTAATATTTCATTGGGACCAAAATTACAATTAGTACTTACCACGGGTGTACCTATGGCTATAGCTTCAATTAATACGGTTGGTAGCCCTTCAAAGTCAGAACTTAATACAAGAGCTTTAGCCTGCTTAATCCAGTTATAAGGATTTTGTTCGAATCCAGGAACAATAAGTTGATTTTCGATTCCGTATTGTTTGGCTAACTTAAATGCTTTCTCTTTCTTATTACACAATAATACTAATTTATATTTTTTATCTAATTTAGCAAATGCAGCAAACAGAACATCATGACGTTTCTGTTTAGCAAATCGTCCAACATGAATAAGATAAGGAGAGGTCGGTATGTTGATATTTACCTCATTTGCTTGCTCATTCATAATTTTAAAATTAAAAGGATTGTAAATAGTTGTCATTGCGCTGGGGGTAATTAAAGGGCTCTGGCGTATTTCCTCTTCAACACCTTTTGAAACACAGATCAAAGACTTCCCATTTAAATTTTGTTTGCTTCTTTTAAGATATAAATAAGAAAATGGACCTAATTTTTTTTGCCTAGCAAGTTCAGCATTAACTGAGTTATGAACAACAAAATGGATATTTTCTATTTTACTTTTTGCTAATAAGTTATTACTACGATCTAAATTAGAAAGTACTAAATCAATAGAACCAAGTTGAAGTAACTTTTGCTCAAACCATGTCTCTAATACTTTAACATTCTTTTTTATCTGCCAAAATCGATCAACTTTTGTTGCTCGACCTGAAAATAAACTTTCAACAGATAAGGTGTTTGGAATGTCATATTCAATATTTTGCGCCAATGACAAAATAGTCACATTGTGGGCTTTTGATACCATTTCCTGCGCCAAAGTAAGCATTACTTTTTCAGCGCCACCACCAACGAGAGAGTCAATTACAATAACAATATTCATAGCTTACTTCCTATTAACAACGCTTGTACTCCTTTGGTTATAACATCAAAGCTATGCACATTTTCTAACGACTCGTATTGGCCTACTGTATTATTATAATTTGGTTCCAAAAGTAGCTCTTTTATTTTTTGGGTAATATCTAAAATATCAAGCTCAGCCTCTTTAACAACACCGGTGCTCGCACAACGAACAACTCGCTCATTTTGATCTTTTGAAATAGCACATGCTATCGTTGGCGTTTGTAAAGCAATGGCTTGAAGTAAAGTATCGCCCGCGCTTAATAATGCCACCTTAGCCTGACTTAGTAAGGCTAAAAATTCAGTCCCCTCTTGGCTTGGCAAACAAATTAACTCATCGCTTTTAGGTAACGACTTAGTGTAATTAGGACCAAACACCACAACCCCTTTTAAACCTGTTTCTTTCGCAATGTTCAGTCCTGCTTTATAGTAGATATCAGCACAGTTTTGGCCATTAAGGGTGTGCCCACCAGAGCCTGCGTTAACAATAAAGAATTCTTTCTCTTTCAATTGATAACGGGTTAGTGCATCGGATTTTTGTTGCGCTGATGCAAACACTGTAAATGGCCCAACATTAGCAGGATAGGCCAGAGACAACATGCTCAATTTTAGCTTTTCATACCACGAAAGAGGTTCAATACAGTAATCAGGCTGAACCACCCAATGAGTATCAATAAGGCCCGCTCTATTAAGCTTTAAACCTTTTGCTCGCTTTTTTGCATGCTGTGAAATAAAAACAACTTTAGCACCCACTTTTTTTGCAGCTTTCATTTGCTCAGCGCGTCCTGCACAATCAAATAGCACCGCATCTGGTTTGTATTGCTTAATAAACTGACATACGTGCGTATTTTCTTTTGTTGCCGATTGATTTAACAATAAGGTAGGGAATGGGCAGTTTTTAGCATAAGCCGTATGTTTATTTAAAATAAAATGAATATCTAACTGCTTGCCATACTCAGCCTTTAAGGTTTGAGCTAGCTGTAACGAGCGCATATATTCACCAATACCTTCTGGCGATGACACGGGAATAAATAAAAGTCGTTTGTTGCTCATTACTATCTCTATTTTTTCTTTGCTGCGAGTATATCAACGCCATCTTTTTAGCGATAGAGCCGCGGTGTTTTAATCTAATATATAGTAATATTTTTTTCTAATATCTCTTTAATGAGTTGATTTAATTACTGCAATAAAGGACGTAGATTGCTAAACTTGTTAGCAATTTCAATCATAAGGATCTGAGCTTTGCGAAACAAATTTTTTATACTTTCTTCGCTTTTTTGTGCCGTAACTACAACCGTAAATGCTGAACCTTGGGTAAAGCCTGATGATTATGCTCTTAGAGCAGATATACAACAGCTTGCCGATGCAGGTATAATTTTAGCGCCAGTAACAACGTACCCATTAATGTGGAAAAGCTTTATTAATGATGTAAACAATACTTCGTTAGAACAGTTATCTCCTCGCCTGCAGGATGCGTTATTACGTGTAAAACATCGTTATAAGTCAGAAAATAGCGGTTCGCATAGTGTACAGCTTTCGGCATTTGCCAGCTCAGATCCTCTTGTAGCCACTAGCTTTGGTGCCACCAATAGCCAAGAATCAGAGTTAACTGCTGCCTACGCTTATTTAGGACATAACTTTGCAGCTAAAATAGCGATTAATCATCGTAGTGATGGCAAAAACTGCTTAGTCGACGGTAAAACAACTGATGATATAGCTCAAAACGAGCAAGCACTAAAAGACTGCAATGATACCTCTCTAGATGACAGCTATTTAGCGTATCGTATGGGTAATTGGATTGTAAGAGCAGGTGCCGTTGAGCAATTTTGGGGGCCGGGTGTTGATAACAGCTTAATTATGTCTGGTAATGCAAAACCTTTACCTGCCATTAGTATTTCTCGTGAGCAAAGTAGTGCCTTTGAAACACCTTGGTTAAGTTGGATAGGTCAGTGGGGGTTTACTGCACAAATGGCTAAGCTGGAATCAACCCGCGTTATTCCTGATGCGTTATTGTGGAGCACTCGGGTTAACTTTCGCCCCGTTCAACAATTAGAAATAGCACTGAGCTGGTCAGCACAATGGGCTGGTAAGGGACAACCAAGCTCGGCTGGTGACTTTATTGATATGATTACCGGTGATACAAAATGTGTTGATGGCACTACTAATTGTGATAGCCAGTTAGAATCAAAAATAGGTAATCAATTAGCAGGTATTGATATTCGTTGGTCAGACACATTATTTAACCAACCTTATGCCGTTTATGCCAGCACGATTGGTGAAGATGCGAGCTCACAGTTTAAACCAGCTGATAGAGCGTACTTATTTGGCTTACAAACAACACATCGCGTTTACGAGCAGAATTTACTAGTCAACTTAGAATATATTGATACAGGTGTGTCTTGCTCTGCGGGGTCAACGACCGAAAACTGCTATTATGAGCACACTGATTACCAATCAGGGTATCGTTACTATGGTCGCCCTATCGGCTCTACCTATGATAATGATGCGCAATCGCTAGTGTTAACCGTACTTGGGCAACTCTCAAGCGGAACTGACTGGCAAGTAAAATTACGTGATGTAGACTACAACAGCGACAACCGTGATAGATACCCAAATAACCCAGACTTAGGTAACTCGATTACCAAAACAGCATTTAGCTCTAAACAGCTTGAAGTACGTTACAGAATGCTTGCCATGGGGGGGCGCTTAACCCTTGGCGGACTTGCCTCTAATAACGATGGAGCAGAAAACGATACGTCTGCATTTGCAAAGTTCGAATATAACTTTTAGTTTTGCAAGCATTAAAAAAGGGGATAAACCAAAGTTTATCCCCTTTTTTATTTCACTAACTAGCTAGCTTTTAATTTTGCTAATCACTTTTGATGTAGAGCAACCATCTAAAAACTCAAGAACTTCTACTTTTCCGCCATGACGCAACACGTGCTCAGCACCGGCAATTTGCTCAACAGTGTAATCACCACCTTTAACAAGAATATCTGGGCTAATTTGCTCAATTAGCTTTGCTGGTGTGTCATTTTCAGCCTCACTGCCAAACGGAATAACCCAATCAACTGAGGCTAATGCACTTAAAACCATAGCACGCTCATCTAATGGGTTAATTGGGCGCTCAGGGCCTTTTAAACGGGCAATGGATTCATCGTTATTTAAACCAACCACTAATCTATCACCACGCGCTTTAGCTTGCGCTAAATAGCGCACATGGCCTGCATGCAAAATATCAAAACAACCATTAGTAAATACAATGGTTTCTCCATTTTGCTTTGCAAATTCAATATGTTGTAATACATCATCAAATGGGGTTTGATAATGCTCGCCAGTGGCTTGTAAGTATTGGCCTAACTTGCGGCTCAACTCTTCAGGAGAAACCGTAGCCGCTCCCAATTTACTTACTGCAATACCGGCAGCTAAGTTTGCAATTTCGACTGCATCTTTGGCGGTCATACCCGCACCTAGCATTACAGCTAATGTAGCAATAACAGTATCGCCCGCACCGGTTACATCACTTACTTCGAGTTGTTGCGCTGCAAAGTCATGCTTTTGCGTTGCATCAATTAGCGACATACCTTGTTCTGAGCGTGTTAGTAGCATGGCGTTAATACCCGCATCACTAATCAGGGTACGCGCGCTGCTAGCAAGCAACTCTTCTGAACCAACCTGACCACCCGCTAATTTAAACTCATTTAAATTAGGGGTTATGTAATCAGCTCCACGGTACAACTCTAAATCAGATGATTTAGGGTCAACAAGCACGGTTTTACCTGCATCTTTAGCAACCGAAATCATTTTTTGGATTAGCGCGAGTGAGCCCTTGTTGTAATCAGAAAATACAATAAAGTCGTAATCACTCAGCACCAGCTCTAATCGATTTAATAACAACTGGCTATGAGACTCATTAAAAGCCTCTTCTAAATCTAAACGCACAACTTGTTGATGACGACTGATCACCCGCATTTTAGAAATAGTCGGCAAATCGCATACACTCACAAGCTGTGAATTTATTTTTTCACCCTCTAGAATGTTTTCTAAAATTTGTCCGCTTTCATCCTCGCCAATTAGGCCAAGTAAACCCACTTTGCCATCTAGTCGGGCTATATTTTTAGCCACATTGGCGGCACCACCGGCTTTGTCTTCAAATTTACTGACTTTTACAACGGGTACTGGTGCCTCCGGCGAAATGCGGCCAGAATCACCATACCAGTAGCGGTCGAGCATAACGTCACCAACCACTAAAATACGCGCTGCTGATAAGTTTTTTAATAGCGATAAATCCATTACTGCTGCTCCGCAACAACCATATCCATGGCTTCACACAGCCAATGGCCAATAAACATGTGCGCCTCTTGAATACGGGCTGTTTCATCATTTTTAATAATAATAGGTAACTTGGCGATGTCTTTTACTTTACCTCCATCGCGACCTGTAAATGCAACAGTGAATGCTCCTATTTTATTAGCGGCTTCTAACGCTAAATTAATATTATTACTGGTGCCCGATGTAGTTAAGCCAATTACGATATCTTCAGGTTTACATAGCGCCTGAACTTGGCGTTCAAATACTGTGTCAAAATGATAGTCATTACTGTGCGCTGTTAAAATAGAGGTGTCTGTGGTGAGAGCAATAGACGCTAACGGTCCTCGCTCTAACTTATAACGTACCACAAACTCTGCAGCCAAATGCTGAGCATCAGCCGCACTGCCGCCATTACCAAACCAAACAACCTTACCACCAGCCTGTAAAGCACTATGACATGCTTCTAACAACTGCATTACCTCTTGATGATACGCCTCCATGGTTTCGAACAATACTTGGTGACGATTTAAACTTTCTAGGTAGCTAGTTGCCACTGAATCTATAATTGACATGAGATATTCCTCTTGGAACTGAAATGGCAGGAAAAATTAATTTCATTATTCCATAATTTTATAGCCAAATCACCTCTATATAACTAAATTAAAGTACGGGTAGAAAGTTATTATTCAGATAAAGAAGGTTTTTATCGTTGTTACCTTTTTCAAGTTGCTATTTTATATTTGTGTATTTAGAAAAAAACGATTTCACGCTAAACTAGCGCCACTTTCATTTATACAAAGCAACAGTATGGCACGCATTTTTTATTCACTCGCATTAATTATTATTAGCCCACTGATTGTATTTTACTTATATGTACTAAGAGGTAAAAAAAACGCAGGATATCGCGCTCACTTTAAGGAACGTTTTGGCTTCATAAGCCGCGCTTTATTTTCAAACAACAAACCAGTTGTATTTCATTGTGCTTCTGTGGGCGAGGTGTTAGCTGCAACCCCTTTAATTAAAGCCCTACAACATCAGCAACCGCAGTTAAATATTTTAATTACCTGCAATACTCCAACAGGACGAGAGCAAGTTACCGTACAATTTAAACAAAGCGTTGCTGTTAGTTATTTACCCATTGATTTTCCTATGGCCACCACTCGCTTTTTAAAACGAGTAAAACCGCAATTACTCTGTATTTTAGAAACTGAACTATGGCCGAACTTAATGGCTAATGCGTACAAACAAAATATACCTGTATTGGTAGTTAACGCACGTCTATCTGAAAAGTCTCAGCAAGGCTACGAAAAAGTGGCCCAGCTAACTCGCAGTATCATGCAATCAATTACCGCACTTGCAAGTCATGACAAAGCTGATGCAAATCGCTTTATTGAATTAGGGCTACCTGCTAAAAAAAGCCATGTAACGGGATCAATAAAATTTGATATTACCCCAACCACTGCGCAACTCAATAAAGTCGCCTCTTTAAAGCAATATTATAAAAAAGCAGAACGCTTTATATGGGTCGCAGGTTCTACACACCCTATAGAGCATGAGTTTGTTTTAGCAGCCCACCAGCAACTACTAGAAACACACCCTGACGCTTTGCTGATCATTGCGCCACGTCACCCCGAACAATTTGATAAAGTTGCAGAGCTACTGACTCACTCGAATCTTAGCTTTAGTCGTCGCAGTCAAAAAAATTATAACAATGAACAAGTTGTGTTAGCCGACACATTAGGTGAATTACAATATCTATATGGTGCCGCTAATATTAGTTTTATTGGTGGCAGTTTAATTCGTCGTGGTGGCCATAACCCATTAGAGTCGGCAGCTTTTTCAGTGGGTGTACTTACCGGCCCTCATACCTACAACTTTGACCATGTTTACCCTGAACTTATTAAACTCAAAGGCGCCCATGTGGTTGAAAATACTGACGAACTGGTGCTTGCATTGCTTCGCTTGATTAAAAACACCAAAGCGTGTGATATTCTTGGCAGTAAAGCAGCTCAGTGCGTTGCTAAAAACCAAGGCGCTATTGCCAAAACGCTTGCCATTATAACTCCTTATTTAGAGCCAAAATCGTGACCAACTTAGCTATATCTCAAACCCGTGAATGGGTAAGCGCTGTGATTGTAAAATACAATTTTTGTCCATTTGCCCGTAAAGAAGTTGAAAATAACTGCATTCACTACACCATTAGTAACACCTCAAAAATTGATGATGCAGTTATGGATATGCTTGAACAATGTACCCAGCTTGACCGTGATCCTCAGCGTGAAACAACTTTGTTAATATTTGATAATGGCTTTACTGATTTTGAAGATTTTTTAGACCTTGTTGACTTAGCCAATGCGCTATTAGTTGCACAAGGTTTTGAGGGGAAGTACCAAATTGCAAACTTTCATCCTGACTATGTTTTTGCTGATAGTGATGAAGATGACGCTGCAAATTATACTAATCGCTCGCCTTTTCCTACTTTACACTTAATACGTGAAGCAAGTATGAGCGCGGCACTAGATGAATACAACGAGCCGGAGTCAATTCCTGAACACAATATCAACTTAGCTCGCCGTAAGGGAATTCACTTTTGGCAGCAGCTACTTAAAAATTGCAAAAAACCGAGCGCATAAGCTCGGTTTTTGGTTTTTAATAATGCGTAGAGTTATTTTTTCACCCACTCACCATTAACTTCAACGAAATGCCCTGCTTGGGTTTTTTCAATGGTTTTTGCCGCCGCTAGTGCTTCTACTTGAGCAAGTGACAAGTTGTTCTTTTTCGCAAGTTTTAAATATTGTGCTTTGCGCTTTGCGTTAATTTCATCAACAACCGCTTTAGCCTCTGCATTTTGTACAACCAAACCTAAATAACCTGAGCTATCTTCACCCACAAGCCCTTGGTTTTTAGCATCATCTAAACTGATTGCCCAAGCAGAAAATGACAATAAAGCGGCACTTAAAAGTGTGATCACGTTTAACTTTTTATTTTTTAATAAACTCATAATTGCTCCTTAGAATAACTCACTGTCATCGCTAAATAAGTCATCTAGCTCTTTATCAACTTTTACGCGAATTTCATGATCAACCTTCACATTTAAATTAATGGTGATAGGCTCTTTCGCTGCCACTTCAACGCGGTGCGTACATGCACTAAGCAACCCCAGTGCTGTAAGTATTATCAGCCATTTAGTCATTTTTAGTTCCTTTTGTTGAATACTCTTGTTCAACTTTTTGAGTAATTTCATCACTTAAGCGCAATGCTCTTAAGAGTGTAAAAACATTTTCTTCATGGTTGTAATTAAAGTTAACTTGCTGCGCCTGTTCCTTATTGTATCCCTTTAAGTTTACACCTAAATAAAGCCAACCGTCAGGCTTTAAGTCAACACTACTGTTTAAGCTCTGAATGTCTAAATCTTCCAACAAGCTTAAAATCGGGTCCAGTTCTTGTTGCTGAGCTTTAACTGCATCAAAAGCTGCATTGTCAGTAATAACTAGTTTACCTGTTCCTTTGTTAGATAATTCACCAGATTTTACCGAAATACCTTTTTGATCAAAGTAAACAGGTAAGCGGCCATTCACTCGACCAGTTAGTGTAATGCCTGATTTATCATCTAAGGTAATAAGTTTACTCGCATCAATATTTTCAAATGTGACCAAAGACTGCTGCGCTTTTTCCGTCACTTTGTAGCTATCCAAAGCAAAACGACCACCAAGTACATCAGCAGTTATTTTTTCAGCGCGAGCAATAGAGTTCTCAACACTAAAATTACCGACAATGTTACTCACAACAGCACCTGCTCGTAACTCATTTAATTCAAATGTAGTAGGAGCCACATTAAGCTGCCCTGAATCATAAGAACCCGTTAAGCGAGTGCTAAAATGCTTAGCTAAATAATCGTTGTATAAGCCACTTACCTGTTCGACTTGAAATGCAAAATCAGCCTGCTGTAAATTAACATCTCCGCGAACAACCCCATTAAAGCTACCATCGGTCAGCGTGGCTAATGGTTCAAACTGCTGTAAAACAGGGTTAAATTTAGTCACAGCTTGATCTGCAACTGTTATCTCAAATGGGTGTTCCACAGCAGATATGTGGTGACTGGCTACCAACTCAATACCATCAATAAATACATGATGTGAGGCTTGAAGCGCCCGACTTTGCAGGCATTTAGAGCTTATGCGAATATTACTTAGGTTTAAAAAGTCACTGTTAAGTTGGGTAAGTTTAGTTTCACTGTTTAAATCGACAAATAATTCGCCAACAGCCAAACTAGAAGATGCTGATAATTGATTATTTACACCACGCACTTGGTATTGCTCATAAGCCGCTGAGCGTAAATGGCTATCCAAGCTTGCGTTGATATTTTGTTTATCGTCAATCTCAGTCGTAAACTGTGCCTTATAGCCCTTTACTGTTAATTTATCAAAACTAAGCTCAGCAAAACCAATCTCGCTGGTTATTTTCGCATTTTTTTTATGTTGTAAAACATTCTCTATTTGAAATAGGCCAGTGCTTGCTACCTTTTTAGCTGATGCGGGTAAAAAACCAGGCAGCTCATCGACGTTTAATTGGTAGTTGCCATTCACAGCCAAGTTATTTAAAGCTGCATCTATTTCTATATGCTCAATGTCTTCACTGATAAACAATAACTTAATATTGCCTTTGGCATACTCTAACGGCTGCTGAATATTAATTGCTAGGTTTTTCAGGCTCAGCTTCGTTTCACTATTTTTAGTGTTTAATAGCATTGACGGTATAACAAGTTGTCCGTTTTCAAACTTTACCGTATCACTGAGCATCAATTGCCATTTTAACGGCAGTTGCTTGGCTACAAATTCACGCTGTGATTGATTGTTTATAAGCGCCAAACAATCACTATCAAACGTTACCAAGCTGGTTAATTGCTGTGTATTTAACAAGGCTTTTTTATCGTTAAAGTGATAGTAAATATTCATATCACCAAAAGCCTTTAGCGTTACTGGGCATTTACTAAATTGCTGTGTAAACTCAGCATCTATGTTTGATTTTATATCAACGGATAACCCATCAAAGGTGAACTCATGCCCACTGTTTAATGAAAGCGCGGGTATCGGCTTTATCTTTGTTAGTAATCCATCAACTAACTTAAAGTGACCAGTAATTTTATGATTGCTGACTGTTACCTCTGCGATTGCATCACCTGAAATCACAAATGTATTTAGCTTCTCTTCACCAATGCTAACTACCAGTTCATCATGAAGTTGTGGGTGGGTAATTAACAATCTTTTGATATCAATTTTCGGCCGCTCTTTGGGTAAACTAAGTGCCAGCTTTTTGAAGGAATTATTACTTGCTGAGACACTCTCGCTATCATTTAAACGAAGATTAGCGCGGCCAACAGTTATTTTTTTTGTATCAGCCACAATGCCACCAAGCTCAATTTTATGGCCTTGGTAAGTCAAACATAATCGGTTTACGTTTAAGCTAATATTTGAGTTTAGTGACCAATCTAAACAATGTAGTTCAACGCCAGATTGGCTCAAAGATGGCGCTATAGCCCATTGAGTTATAGGCATACGAAATACATAACCCAGTGTTAAAACACTCAGAAATAAAAACACGATTCCCCATGCGATGCGTTTGATCATACTATCCTTATTGAACCTTGAACCTTGAACCTTGAACCTTGAACAGTCTAAACAAAAAAGGCTGCACAAGGCAGCCTTTTTATCTTACATTTAGATCATGAATCCAGCGTGTATATTAACCTACATTTTTACGCGCATTTCTAAACATACGCATCCATGGGCTATCCTCGGCCCACTCATCTGGGTGCCAAGAGTTAGCAACCGCACGGAATACACGTTCAGGGTGTGGCATCATTACAGTTGCACGACCATCTGTTGATGTAATACCGGTGATCCCTTCAGGTGAACCATTCGGGTTTGCTGGGTACTGTGTTGTTGGGTTACCGTAGTTATCAACGAACTTAACTGCTACGGTGCCGCTTGCAAGTGCAGCCTTAGTTGCCGCATCATTTGCAAATTCTGCATGACCTTCACCATGTGAAACTGCAATTGGCATACGTGAACCTGCCATACCATTAAAGAACACCGATGGGTTTTCTTGAATTTCAACCAGACTAAAGCGTGCTTCAAAACGCTCTGACTTATTAGTTACAAAGCGCGGCCAATGTTCAGTTCCTGGAATCAACTCTTTTAATGTTGATAGCATCTGACAACCGTTACATACACCTAAGCTAAAGGTATCTTCACGATGGAAGAAGCTTTGGAACTGATCGCGTGCCATATCGTTAAACAATATTGACTTAGCCCAGCCTTCACCAGCACCTAATACGTCACCGTAAGAGAAGCCACCACACGCCACTAAACCTTTAAACTGTTCAAGCGTTAAACGACCTTCTAAAATATCACTCATGTGAACATCTACCGCAGCAAAACCAGCACGGTTAAACGCAGCAGCCATTTCTAGGTGCGAGTTAACCCCTTGCTCACGTAAAATAGCCATTTGTGGCTTAGCACCTGTCGCAATGTACGGTGCAGCTATATCTTCGTTTAAGTCAAAGTTAAGTTTAACGTTTAAGCCTGGGTCTTTTGCATCAAATTTAGCGTCAAACTCTTGCTGAGCACACTCAGGGTTATCACGACGCGCTTGCATCTGATAGGTTGTTTCGGCCCAAATTGTACGAAGCTCAGTACGAGTATGATTAAGTACTGTTTGCTCACCACGATTAAATACAATGTTATCGTCATTATTAAGCGAGCCAATCACATGGCTAATTGCGGCAACACCATGCTGCTCAAATACAGCTTTTACAGCATCTAAATCACTGTTTGCTACTTGAATTACAGCACCTAACTCTTCGTTATAAAGCGCTTCAATATCAGAGCCTGTCAAAGTCGCTAAATCTACGGTTACACCGGTATGTCCGGTAAACGCCATTTCAGCGATAGTAGTAAACAAGCCACCGTCTGAACGATCGTGATACGCAAGTAGCTTGCTATCAGCCACTAGCGCCTGCATAGCATTGTAAAAGCCTTTTAGTAACTCAGGGCTGTCTACATCTGGCGTAACATCACCAAGCTGCTTATAAACTTGTGCAAGGCTTGATGCGCCCAGTCGGTTTTTACCCGCACCTAAATCAACTAATATAAGCGATGTCTCGCCTTTATCAGTGCGCAGCTGTGGAGTGACGGTTTTACGTACATCATCAACGCGGCCAAACGCTGTAATAATCAGTGATAGAGGCGATGTTACTGATTGCTCAGTTGTATCATCTTCATTTTTCCATGTCGTTTTCATTGACATAGAATCTTTACCTACTGGGATTGTTAACCCAAGTGCTGGACATAACTCTTCACCTACGGCTTTTACCGCTTCATATAGACCTGCGTCTTCGCCAGGGTGACCCGCAGCCGCCATCCAGTTTGCAGATAACTTAATGTTTTCTAAGCCACCAATATTAGCACCAGCAATATTTGTAAGAGACTCGGCCACAGCCAAACGTGCTGAGGCGCCATAATTAAGTAATGCCGCTGGAGTACGTTCACCTAGTGACATAGCTTCACCGTGGTAGGTATCGTAAGTTGCTGCGGTAACTGCACAGTTAGCCACAGGCACTTGCCATGGGCCTACCATTTGATCGCGCGCTACTAAACCAGTTACAGAGCGATCGCCAATAGTAATGAGGAAAGTTTTTTCTGCAATGGTTGGTAAACGTAATAAACGCTGCGCTGCATCCGCAGGATTAATAGCATCCATATCAAGTGCAGTACCGACTACTTGCTGCGACGTAACATCACGATGCATTTTAGGTGCTTTACCTAATAATACATCCAATGGTAAATCTACAGGGCTGTTATCAAAATGACTATCTGCAACCGTTAAATGACGTTCTTCTGTCGCTTCACCAATAACTGCATATTGTGCGCGCTCACGCTTACAAATTGCTTCAAAGCGTGCAAAGTCTTCAACGCCCACAGCAAGCACATAGCGCTCCTGCGATTCATTACACCAAATTTCGTGTGGAGCCATGCCCGGCTCATCATTAGGGATATCGCGCAGCTGGAATTTACCACCACGGCCACCATCATCTACAAGCTCAGGGAATGCATTTGATAAACCACCAGCGCCCACATCATGTATAAACGCAATAGGATTTGCATCACCTAGCTGCCAACATTTGTCGATCACTTCTTGACAACGACGTTCCATTTCTGGGTTTTCACGTTGAACAGAAGCAAAATCTAAATCTTCGTTTGATTGACCCGATGCCATGCTAGATGCAGCACCACCGCCTAAACCAATGTTCATTGCAGGGCCGCCAAGCGCAATCAGTTTTGCGCCTACTGGAATATCGCCTTTTTGAACATGATCAGCACGAATATTACCTAAACCACCTGCGAGCATAATTGGCTTGTGGTAACCACGTACCTCTTCACCATTGTGACTCGTTACTTTTTCTTCGTAAGTACGGAAATAACCTAAAAGGTTAGGACGGCCAAACTCATTATTAAACGCAGCACCACCTAATGGGCCTTCAGTCATAATGTCTAGGGCATTAACAATACGGCCAGGCTTACCAAAATCACTCTCCCAAGGCTGTTCAAAACCTGGAATACGTAAATTAGATACAGTAAAACCTACCAAACCCGCTTTTGGTTTTGAACCACGGCCAGTTGCACCTTCATCGCGAATCTCACCGCCCGACCCTGTTGCCGCACCAGAAAAGGGCGCAATTGCCGTTGGGTGGTTATGGGTTTCAACCTTCATTAATATTTCAATGTCTTCTTGATGATACGCATATTCACCTTGCGCATTCGGGAAGAAGCGACCCGCCTTTGAGCCTTTCATTACGGCTGCATTATCTTTATAAGCAGACAATACATTTTCAGGATTATGCTCAAAGGTATTTTTAATCATTTTAAACAGCGACTTTGGCTGTTCAATACCATCGATAGTCCAATCAGCATTAAATATTTTATGACGACAATGCTCTGAGTTTGCTTGTGCAAACATGAATAATTCGATGTCGTTAGGATTGCGCCCTAACTTGATGAAGTTTTCTACTAAGTAGTCAATTTCATCATCAGCAAGTGCAAACCCTTGCTCTATATTGGCTACGGCTAATGCTTCACGGCCGCCACCTAAAATATCAACTGATGACATTTGGCGAGGTGCATCACTGCGAAATAACTGCGCTGCATCTTCTAATTTACTATGAGTAGCTTCGGTCATACGGTCATGAAGAAGCGCTGTAACCTGTGTAAGTTGCTCGGCGCTTAAATCACCTTCAACATAGTAAGCAATACCACGCTCAACTCGGTGAACTTGCTTGAGCCCACAGTTATGAGCGATATCAGTCGCTTTTGAAGCCCATGGCGAAATAGTACCAGGGCGAGGCGTTACTAATACCAACTGACCCGCTGGCGCATGCTCAGCAATTGTTGGTCCATAGGTTAATAACTTCTCAAGTTTGGTTTGCTCATCATTGTTTAATGGCGATGTTAAATCGGCAAAGTGAGCGTATTCGGCATATACATTGGTGACAGGAAGTTGCAATTGTTGGCAACGCGCTAAAATTTTATTAACTCTGAACTCTGAAAGTGCTGGTGCACCACGAAGGATCAACATAAGTAATTTCACCCGGGGTTAGGGATTGAACGATATTTTAGGCGCGTATTATAGTCCAAATTACTCTCAGATTTAACTCAAAAATGCGCTTTTCATTAAATTAACTTTTTCTTTTTGTTTACACCTATTTTTTACTGGCTGCGATCAAACGGTAAGTGACGTAATCAGTAAGTTTTGTTATAACAGGAGATACGATGCTAAAGAGGCGAATATGTTGAAGATAAAGCTAATAACAATCATTACGTTAGTCATCCTTTTGTGTGCCTGTAACACACAAGAGCAGTCAACACAGCTCGCCCAAATTAAATCAGAAAATAAAATTCGCGTTGGTACACTCGCCAGTGCAAGTAATTATTATCAAGCTGTTCAAGGTGAACAAGGGTTTGAATTTGAACTCTCTCAAGCATTCGCCGACTACCTTGGGGTAGAGCTTGAAATTGTGCCCTTTTTTAATTTATCCGATATGTTTGCGCGCTTAGATAGTGGCGATCTCGATTTAATTGCCTCTGGACTTACTTTTAATAAGGCGCGCGCCGAACGTTATCGCTATGGCCCAACTTACAGAACAATAAGTCAAAAATTAGTATTTAAGCAAGGTCGTGAACGGCCAAGAGATTTTGATGATTTAACTGGTAACTTCACCATTATTGCTAAAAGTAGTCACTCATTAACATTAGAAGAAATACAACAAAACAATCCTGGTTTAACTTGGAGTGAAACCGAAGAGTTTGATGAAGAAGAGTTATTACAAGCCGTTATTGATGGGGAAATAGATTACACCTTAGCAGACTCTCATACATTAGCGCTGTTTAGGCGCTATCACCCTAACTTGAGTATTGGCTTTTCAGTTACGCGTAATGATTCAATTGCATGGATACTAAGAAAGTCGAATGATGACTCATTGTACGCATTGCTAGTTCCTTTTTTTGGTGAGGCAAAACAAAACAATCAACTTTATGTACTTGAAGAAAAGTACTTTGGCCATGTACGTCAGTTTAATTATGTTAATACCTTAGCCTATATAGATGCAATAAAAGAAACACTACCTAAATATCAACCTTGGTTTGTGCAATATGCGGGTAGCCTTGATTGGCGCTTACTTGCTGCATTGAGTTATCAAGAGTCGATGTGGAACCCACGAGCTAAATCACCAACGGGTGTACGCGGTATTATGATGCTAACAAGGCGCACAGCAAAACAAGTCGGTGTTACTAACCGCTTAGAACCAGAACAAAACATACGTGGCGGTGCAAAATACTTAGCTAAATTAATCAAGCGTATACCTGATAGAATCCCGCAGCCTGATCGTACTTGGCTTGCACTTGCAGCTTATAATGTTGGTTGGGGGCACGTCAACGATGCCCGCATAATTACTGAGCAACAAGGCGCTAGCCCTGATAAATGGGCTGACGTTAAAAAGCGCTTACCATTGCTAGTAAAAAAACGTCACTACCGTAATACCCGCTATGGCTATGCTCGCGGTGATGTTGCAGTGACTTATGTTGATAATATTCGTCGCTATTACGATGCGCTTGTTTGGTTAGATGAAAATAATGCAATGGCAACTATACCGCCAACTTCCGAAACAGAAAAAGAAACAAAAGATAAAAGCATTAAACCAGGTGATGCAAATCAACGTATAAGTGATGGCGTAGAAAAAGAAAAATAAAAGCGCTGTGAAAATTTCGCGCTATATTAGCTACATGTTAGAAAAGCAAATAGTTGTTTACTTGCAATCAATTATTCAATAATCTGGCTCAATTGTATTAAAATCTGTGTCATCACCAAGCACATAAGGATAAGTAATGCTTAAACGTAGACGTACACATCAGCTTAAACGTTGTATAAAACACTCAACTGCCACTCGTCGTCGAGTGATGTTAAGAAACTTACATAAAAAGATAATTTGGCGCCGTCGTATGTTCGCTATGCAGCAAATGGCTGAATTAGACGCCTTAATAGCAGCTGCAGACTAATCGTTGTTAAGGTTGCGAGCGGCTAGCTTTGCGGCTTTAATTTGTGCTCGGCGACGTTTAAAAAAACTAGAAATAGTCTCAGCACATTGTGTCTCTAAAACCCCACCCGTTATTTCTACTTGATGGTTTAAACGAGGTTCTTGCAACAAGTTCATAATAGAACCAGCAGAACCCGTTTTAGCATCGGCTGCACCAAATACTAAACGTTTAATTCGGCTGTGCACCAACAGACCTGCACACATAGAGCAAGGCTCTAACGTGACATACAAAGTGCAGTCAATTAAGCGATAGTTGTTAAGCACTTTTCCGGCTTCTCTTACCGCTATCATCTCAGCGTGGGCAGATGGGTCATTATCGGTAATTGAGCGATTATAACCCGCGCTTATAAGCTGATTATTTTTGACAATAATGGCGCCTACCGGGATCTCATCGAATTGCTCTGCTTGTTTTGCATATACAAGGGCTTGTTCCATCCAATATTGGTCGTCAAATGGCTCTGTCATGATTATTACTTAACTATTTTTTATGCCGTAATTATATCAACTTAGCGTAAAAAAATGCGTAATTGATCACTTTATTGCAAAAATAAAACAAATTTAAGTGGTTTACCATGGCCCATAAGGCGGGATTTACGCTATAATCTCTCGCTTTTTTTATTTAGCTCACAACACGGGTAGCAAATGAAATTTCCTGGACGCCGCAGGCATAAACATTATTTTCCAGTGGAAGCCAAAGATCCACTGACCAATCAACTTAACGCCACAGAACGATTACACCGCAGCTATATTACGGGGATCGATCAAATCGTTGTTGATATAGAAGCTAAGGTTGACCAAGCTTTTCTCGATGAATTTCAATTGCGCCGAGGGATGTCGCAAGTTATAGATAATGACATCACTAATGCTTTATACGATCGCTTAAAACTAAACGATATGGTCGATTACGAATTCGCAGGAGGAACCGTTGGCAACACGATGCACAACTATTCCGTACTTGCTGATGATCGTTCGGTACTATTAGGCGTAATGAGCGAAAATATAAAAATAGGCAGTTATGCTTATCGATTTTTATGTAATAACTCAAGTCGTGTAGATTTAGACTACTTACAACCAGTCGATGGTCCTATTGGCCGTTGCTTTACCTTGATTGATGAAACAGGTGAGCGCACGTTTGCTATTAGTGCTGGCCTGATGAATTACCTAAAGCCAGAGTCAATTGATAAAGAGCTAATAGAAGGCTCATCAGCATTAGTCATCAGTGCTTATTTAATGCGTACTCAAGATGATGAAACCATGACCGAAGCGACCATGCAAGCAATCAAGTACGCTAACGATGCAAATGTACCGGTGGTATTAACTCTAGGAACTAAGTTTCTTATCGAGCAGGACCCGACATGGTGGGCTAACTTTGTAGAAAAGCATGTTGATATACTTGCTATGAACGAAGAAGAAGGCCAAGCAATTACTGGATATGAAGATCCACTTCTTGCTGCTGACAAAGCATTAGACTGGGTTGACTTAGTTATTTGTACAGCCGGTGAAAAAGGCTTATTTATGGCTGGCTTTGTTGATGACAGCTGCAAACGTGAAACAGAGTACCCATTATTACCGGGTGCTATACCAGATTTTAATCGTTATGAATTTTCACGTGCAATGCGTAAAATTGACTGTGAAAATCCTATAAAGGCATATAGCCATACTGCGCCGTTTATGGGTGGGCCTGACTCGATTAAAAATACCAATGGTGCCGGTGACTGTGCTTTAGCCGCGGTTTTACATGACTTATCAGCGAATGTTTATCATAAGTTGAATGTTGCTAATTCAGCAAAGCATCAGCAACAAGCCATTACCTACTCTTCGCTCGCACAAATTAGCAAATATGCTAACCGTGCAAGCTTTGAAGTACTTGTACAGCACTCTCCTCGCTTATCTCGTGGTTTGCCTGAGCGCGAAGATTGTTTAGAACAAGTGTATTGGGATCAATAAGATCCCATTACGCTAAACAAAGCTAAAATATAGATATATCAAGCTTTTTAGATAGCAGCTCTAATGCTGCTATTCCCGCCACTGAGTTACCAAAAGAGTTTAATCCTGGTGAATATACTGCCACTGTAAATCTATTCGGTAACACCGCTAATATTGTTCCTGAAACACCCGATTTACCTGGCATGCCAACACGATAACCAAAGTCACCTGCTGCGTCATATAAGCCACTGGTAAATAACAACGAATTTAGTTGCTTGTTTTGACGACTAGAAAGTACTCGTTTATTCGAGCTGTAATCTATCCCTTTATTGGCTAAAAAATTATACGCCTTGGCAAGTTCAATACAATTAAGTTCTATGGCACAAAAATTAAAATACGACCAAAGGACATCATCTACTTCATTCTCAAAGTTACCAAATGATTTCATTAAATGTGCCATTGCCGCATTTCTATGCCTAAACTCATACTCTGAGTTAGCCACTTGCTTGTCAATTACAATACTTCGATTACCTGATAAATCGCGAAATGTTTCAAGCATAGAGTGCATTGGAGCTGATAAACGACTATACAAAGCATCACAGGTAACAATCGCTCCCGCATTAATAAATGGGTTACGTGGAATCCCTTTTTCAAACTCAAGCTGTGTCAGAGAGTTAAACGCCGTACCAGAAGGCTCTTTGCCAACTCTATTCCATAATTCATCGCCATAGCGTTGCAACGCTAATGTCAGAGTCATTACTTTAGATACAGATTGAATTGTGAAACGTTGCTCACAATCACCGGCGCAGAAAATTTCTCCGTCCGTAGTATAAATAGCAATAGAGAACTGCTCAGGAGAAACCTCTGCCAATGCCGGTATATAATCGGCAACTTTACCCTGCGTTAGTAAAGGCTTAACCTCTTGAGTTATCTCATTTAACACTCGTTGGTAATCACTCGTTGGCAATCGACACCTCAATAATACGAAATCTAAAATCAAATTTTAACACGTCAGATCCATAACCGCATGGTAATGTTGAGCAAATAGGGGATTCGCTGATATCAATGAAAATATTTCACTACAAACTTCGAAACTATTACAGCATAAGTAAACCATAGTAAGGGCTTTAAGTTCCTACTTTTTTTACTTTAATCTGATGCCTTTAATTAGAGTCGGTGGGCTACTTCGTAGCGACAGCGCAGTAGAATGTCGCAGTGCCCACAGCGGTAAAAAGTCACATAGCAAATGCTACACTATCATTGTGTCGGGGCGGCCTTCCGCGGGGCTCGCCTTCGCGCTGTTTTGTTTGACTACTGAGTTTGGCATGGGCTCTTGGCTATTTACTAAACCCCAGACAGCAAAAAACCCGATACATTACTGTAACGGGTTTCTTTAATTGGATCTTGGTAATGTCATGGTGCCCACAGCGGTAGAAAATCACATAGCAAATGCTACCCTATTATTGTGTCGGGGCGGCCTTGTGCGGTGCTCGCCTTCGAGCTGTTTTGTTTGACTACTGAGTTTGGCATGGGCTCTTGGCTATTTACTAAACCCCAAACAACAAAAAACCCGTTACATTGCTGTAACGGGTTTCTTTAATTGGATCTTGGTAATGTCCTACTTTCACATAACAAATGCTACACTATCATCGGCGCTGTTTCGTTTCACTACTGAGTTCGGCATGGGGTCAGGTGGGTCCAAAACGCTATTGTCACCAAGAAAATTCTTTTCAATTTTCTTATTATTAATTTTTAAATTTAAAGTCTTTCGACTAAATTTGGAGCCTGGTAATGACCTACTTTCACATAACAAATGCTACACTATCATCGGCGCTGTTTCGTTTCACTACTGAGTTCGGCATGGGGTCAGGTGGGTCCAAAACGCTATTGTCACCAAGCAAATTTGGTGTCAGTCCGTATCGCTACGTACTAACTAAAATTTGGAATTTCTGATAATAAAAGTTTTCAGTAATCTACTTTAGTCTATTAACTTCTTCGCTTGTTTCACTATCACATAAAACGCGTTTGGCGTTGTATGGTTAAGCCTCACGGGTAATTAGTACAAGTTAGCTTAATGGCTCACACCACTTCCACATCTTGCCTATCAACGTTGTAGTCTTCAACGGCCCTTCAGAGACTTTAAAAGTCTAGTGAGAACTCATCTCGAGGCCTGCTTCGCGCTTAGATGCTTTCAGCGCTTATCAGTTCCGAACGTAGCTACCGGGCAATGCCATTGGCATGACAACCCGAACACCAGCGGTTCGTTCACTCCGGTCCTCTCGTACTAGGAGCAACCCCTCTCAATTCTCAAACGCCCACGGCAGATAGGGACCGAACTGTCTCACGACGTTCTAAACCCAGCTCGCGTACCACTTTAAATGGCGAACAGCCATACCCTTGGGACCGACTTCAGCCCCAGGATGTGATGAGCCGACATCGAGGTGCCAAACACCGCCGTCGATATGAACTCTTGGGCGGTATCAGCCTGTTATCCCCGGAGTACCTTTTATCCGTTGAGCGATGGCCCTTCCATTCAGAACCACCGGATCACTATGACCTACTTTCGTACCTGCTCGACGTGTCTGTCTCGCAGTTAAGCTGGCTTCTACCATTACACTAACCGTACGATGTCCGACCGTACTTAGCCAACCTTCGTGCTCCTCCGTTACTCTTTGGGAGGAGACCGCCCCAGTCAAACTACCCACCAGGCACTGTCCGTAACCCCGATTCAGGGGCCAACGTTAGAACATCAAAACTACAAGGGTGGTATTTCAAGGACGACTCCACAAAAACTAGCGTCTCTGCTTCTAAGTCTCCCACCTATCCTACACATGTAGGTTCAATGTTCAGTGCCAAGCTGTAGTAAAGGTTCACGGGGTCTTTCCGTCTAGCCGCGGGTACACAGCATCTTCACTGCGATTTCAATTTCACTGAGTCTCGGGTGGAGACAGCGTGGCCATGGTTACACCATTCGTGCAGGTCGGAACTTACCCGACAAGGAATTTCGCTACCTTAGGACCGTTATAGTTACGGCCGCCGTTTACCGGGGCTTCGATCAAGAGCTTCTCCGAAGATAACCCCATCAATTAACCTTCCGGCACCGGGCAGGTGTCACACCGTATACGTCATCTTGCGATTTTGCACAGTGCTGTGTTTTTAATAAACAGTCCCAGCCACCTGGTCACTGCGGCTCCAATCAGCTTAGAGAGCAAGTCTCATCACCAATCGGAGCGTACCTTCTCCCGAAGTTACGGTACGATTTTGCCTAGTTCCTTCACCCGAGTTCTCTCAAGCGCCTTAGTATTCTCTACCTGACCACCTGTGTCGGTTTGGGGTACGATTCGGTATAATCTGAAGCTTAGAGGCTTTTCCTGGAAGTATGGCATCAGCAACTTCATCACCGTGGTGACTCGTCTCGTGTCTCAGCCTAACAGCAACCCGGATTTACCTAAGTCGCTAGCCTACACACTTTCACATGGACTACCATCGCCATGCTTGCTTAGCCTGCTCCGTCCCCCCATCGCAATTATACCAAGTACGGAAATATTAATCCGTTTCCCATCGACTACGCCTTTCGGCCTCGCCTTAGGGGTCGACTTACCCTACCCTGATTAACATGGGATAGGAACCCTTGGTCTTCCGGCGTGCGGGTTTTTCACCCGCATTATCGTTACTCATGTCAGCATTCGCACTTCTGATAC
>NZ_JALNTM010000006.1:207491-405606 GCF_023161845.1 Pseudoalteromonas sp. 2CM39R | reverse complement strand
GTGAAAGACTTACTTAAGTTTCTGAAGCAACAAAATAAGACCGAAGAATTCGATGCAATTCGCATTGGTCTTGCTTCACCAGACATGGTTCGTTCATGGTCATACGGTGAAGTAAAGAAACCTGAGACTATTAACTACCGTACTTTCAAGCCTGAGCGCGATGGCTTATTCTGTGCCCGTATTTTCGGCCCAGTGAAAGATTATGAGTGTTTATGTGGTAAATATAAACGCCTTAAACACCGTGGTGTGATCTGTGAAAAGTGTGGCGTTGAAGTAACACTCACTAAAGTGCGTCGTGACCGTATGGGTCATATAGAACTGGCAAGTCCAGTTGCGCATATATGGTTTTTAAAATCATTACCGTCACGTATCGGCTTAATGCTTGATATGACGCTTCGTGATATTGAACGTGTTCTTTACTTCGAATCATTCGTAGTAACTGAGCCTGGTATGACAACGCTTGAGCGTGGTCAGCTATTAGGTGAAGAAGAATACCTAGATGCACTTGAAGAGCACGGCGATGAGTTTGAAGCGAAGATGGGTGCTGAAGCAGTATTAGACTTGCTTCGTGAACTCGATCTTGCTCAATTAATTGCAGAGATGCGTGAAGAGTTACCAACAATTAACTCTGAAACTAAGCGTAAAAAGATCACTAAACGTCTTAAGTTAATGGAATCGTTCCACCAATCAGGTAATAACCCTGAGTGGATGATCATGACAGTACTTCCAGTATTGCCACCTGACTTACGTCCATTAGTACCACTAGACGGTGGCCGCTTTGCGACATCTGATCTAAATGACCTTTACCGTCGTGTTATTAACCGTAATAACCGTCTTAAGCGTCTACTAGATTTAGCTGCACCAGATATTATCGTACGCAACGAAAAACGTATGTTACAAGAAGCGGTTGATGCGCTACTTGATAACGGTCGTCGTGGTCGTGCAATTACAGGTTCTAACAAACGTCCACTTAAATCGCTTGCTGATATGATCAAAGGTAAGCAAGGTCGTTTCCGTCAGAACTTACTTGGTAAGCGTGTAGATTACTCTGGCCGTTCTGTAATCACGGTTGGTCCTACACTTAAGCTTCATCAGTGTGGTCTTCCTAAGAAGATGGCACTTGAGTTATTCAAACCATTCATCTATGGCAAATTAGAACGTCGCGGCATGGCTACGACAATCAAAGCAGCTAAAAAGATGGTTGAGCGTGAAGTAGCGGAAGTATGGGATGTACTAGACGAAGTAATTCGTGAACATCCAGTATTACTTAACCGTGCACCAACACTTCACCGTTTGGGTATCCAAGCGTTTGAACCTGTGCTTATCGAAGGTAAAGCGATTCATTTGCATCCATTAGTATGTGCGGCTTACAACGCCGACTTCGATGGTGACCAAATGGCGGTACACGTACCGCTAACAATTGAAGCGCAGCTTGAAGCTCGTGCGTTAATGATGTCTACAAACAACATCTTATCGCCTGCTAATGGCGAGCCAATCATCGTTCCTTCACAGGACGTTGTATTAGGTCTTTATTACATGACGCGTGACCGCATTAACGCCAAAGGCGAAGGCACCGTATTTAAAGATCCTAAAGAAGCAGAAAAAGCATACCGTAGTGGTAATGCCGACCTTCACGCAAAAGTGAAAGTACGTATTAGCCAATCAGTAGCTAATGAAGATGGTGTTGTAGAAGATACAATTACAATCATTGATACTACAGTGGGTCGTGCAATTCTGTCTCTTATTTTACCTAAAGGTATGCCGTTTGAGTCAATCAACCAAGCCCTAGGTAAAAAGCAAATTTCTAGCTTATTAAATGAGTGTTACCGTCGTCTTGGTTTAAAAGACACAGTTGTGTTTGCTGACCAAGTTATGTACACCGGTTTCCACTACGCAATGAAGTCAGGTGTTTCAATTGGTATCGATGACTTAGTTATCCCACCAGTGAAAGCATCAATCATTGAAGCAGCAGAAGCTGAAGTAACTGAAATCAACCAACAGTTCCAATCGGGTCTTGTTACGGCTGGTGAAAAGTACAACAAAGTTATCGATATCTGGTCACGTGTAAATGAAAACTTATCACGTGAAATGATGGCGAACTTGTCAAAAGACACCGTAGTGAATGCGCAAGGTGAAGAAGAAGAGCAACCGTCATTTAACTCAGTGTTTATGATGGCCGACTCAGGTGCTCGTGGTAGTGCCGCTCAGATCCGTCAGCTAGCAGGTATGCGTGGTCTAATGGCACGTCCAGATGGTTCAATCATCGAGACGCCAATCACGGCTAACTTCCGTGAAGGTCTAAACGTACTTCAGTACTTCATCTCAACGCACGGTGCGCGTAAAGGTCTTGCCGATACAGCACTGAAAACAGCGAACTCGGGTTACCTAACGCGTCGTCTAGTAGACGTTGCACAAGATTTGGTAATCAATGAAGACGATTGTGGCACAGAAGATGGCTTAACAATGAAACCGCTTATTGAAGGTGGTGACGTTGTAGAAGCACTTCGCGAACGTGTACTAGGTCGTGTTGTTGCTGAGCCTGTTGTTATCCCTGGTACTAATACAGTACTTGTAGAACGTAACATCATGCTTGACGAAAAACTGTGTGACCTTTTAGAAGAGCACTCAGTTGATGAAGTTCGTGTACGTTCAGTTATCACCTGTGATAACGACTTTGGTGTTTGTGCTAAGTGTTATGGTCGTGACCTAGCACGTGGTCATATCATCAACGCGGGTGAATCAGTTGGTGTTATCGCGGCACAATCAATCGGTGAGCCGGGTACACAGCTTACGATGCGTACATTCCACATCGGTGGTGCGGCATCAAGAGCGTCTGCTGAAAATAATGTACAAGTTAAAACTAACGGTACATTAAAACTTCACAACGCTAAGTATGTATTAAATACAGACGGTAAGATTGTTATTACCTCACGTTCTACAGAAATCACTATCATTGATAGCTATGGTCGTGAGAAAGAGCGTTATAAAGTACCTTACGGTGCGGTATTAACAGTGCAAGACAATGCAGAAGTTCAAGGTAACGACATTGTTGCTACTTGGGACCCGCATAGTCACCCAATCGTTCTTGAGCATAAATCAAAAGTATCGTTCAGCGATATCGATGATTCAAATACTGAAGCACAGACTGACGAACTAACGGGTTTAACTCGCGTAGTTGTTAAAGATCTTGCTAAAGCGAATGCGAAAGAGCCGAAACTTATCATTGAAAGTGATGAGCGTGGCTTGCAAGAAACACGTCTTCCTTCATTCACTACGATTGAAGTAACAGACGGCGCGACTGCAAACCCAGGTGACGTACTAGCACGTATTCCGCAAGAAGGTTCGAAAACTCGTGATATCACGGGTGGTCTACCACGCGTAGCCGACTTATTTGAAGCGCGTAAGCCGAAAGATCCAGCTATCTTAGCTGAAATCACCGGTACGATTAGCTTCGGTAAAGAGACTAAAGGTAAGAAACGTTTAGTTATTACTCCAGCTGAAGGCGATCATTACGAAGAAATGATTCCTAAGTGGCGTCAACTTAACGTGTTTGAAGGTGAGCAAGTGTCTAAAGGTGAAGTTATCGCCGATGGTCCAGAATCACCGCATGACATCTTACGCCTACGTGGTGTGACTCATGTTGCTAACTACATTGTTAACGAAGTGCAAGAGGTTTACCGTTTGCAGGGCGTTAAGATCAATGATAAGCACATTGAAACTATTATTCGTCAAATGCTACGTAAATGTATCATTCTAGACGGTGGTGATACTGAGTTCTTAGCCGGTGAGCAAATTGAAGTGGCACGCGTTAATATCGCAAACCGCGACCTTGAAGCTCAAGGTAAGATCCCAGCTAAGTTTGAAATCCAGTTAATGGGTATCACTAAAGCATCACTTGCGACAGAATCTTTCATCTCAGCAGCCTCGTTCCAGGAGACAACTCGTGTCCTAACAGAAGCCGCTGTAAATGGTAAGAGCGATGAGTTACGCGGTCTGAAAGAAAACGTAATTGTGGGTCGATTGATCCCAGCCGGTACCGGTTTTGCGTATCATCAAGATCGTATGGCTCGTCGTAAGCAAAAAGACGTTGTTGAAGAGCAAACGGTAAGTGCAGAAGAGGCGACTCAAGCACTAACTGATGCCTTAAACGCGGATTTATCTGGAAATCAATAAACCGAATCTAATCAATAGATTAGAGTTTAGCAAGGTAGTTATCTACTGCCTTGCGAGCGGTTTAGGTTGACAGGTCAATCTTTGCTCATTAAAATTCCGCCACCCATTTACTTGCACGTTTAATACATGCTCGTAAAACAAGGGCGGATTTTTTATTTTTTTCAGTAGTAATTTTAATTTCAGGAGCTATTTAAATGGCAACTATTAACCAGCTAGTGCGTAAGCCACGTCGTAGCAAGGTTACTAAAAGTAACTCAGCTGCGCTTAAAGCGTGTCCGCAAAAGCGTGGTGTATGTACTCGCGTATATACAACTACACCTAAGAAACCAAACTCGGCGTTACGTAAAGTAGCTCGTGTACGTTTAACTAACGGTTTCGAAGTAACTTCATACATCGGTGGTGAAGGTCATAACCTTCAAGAGCACAGTGTAATCCTAATCCGTGGTGGTCGTGTTAAAGATTTACCAGGTGTGCGTTTTCACACTGTACGTGGTGCACTTGACTGTGCAGGCGTTAGCGACCGTCGTCAAGCTCGTTCTAAATACGGTGCAAAACGCCCTAAAGGCTAATTGTTTTCCGTTAGTAAGGCCAAGCACTAAATATTATTAATTATTGTTTTGGGTGATTGTTCCAAAAGGACAAACCTGAATAAACCGGAGATACAAAATGCCTAGAAGACGCGTAATAGGTCAACGTAAAATTCTTCCAGATCCTAAGTTCGGATCGGAACTTCTTGCAAAATTCGTTAACATCGTAATGTTAGACGGCAAGAAATCTACTGCTGAAAAAATCGTTTATGGTGCGCTAGACGTGGCTGCTGAGAAATCAGGCAAGTCGCACCTAGAAATCTTTGAAACTGCACTTGATAACATCCGTCCACAGGTAGAGGTTAAATCTCGCCGTGTTGGTGGTTCAACTTATCAAGTACCAGTTGAAGTACGTCCAGTACGTCGCAACGCATTAGGTATGCGTTGGTTAGTAGACGCTGCACGTAAGCGTGGCGAAAAATCTATGGGCTTACGTTTAGCTCAAGAAATCGTTGACGCTGCTGATAACAAAGGCACTGCGGTTAAGAAACGTGAAGACGTTCACCGTATGGCTGAAGCGAACAAAGCATTCGCTCATTACCGTTGGTAATCTGTCCTTAACCTTTAAGAGGATTTTATGGCACGTACAACTCCACTTGAGCGTTACCGCAATATCGGTATTTGTGCTCACGTAGATGCAGGCAAAACCACCACAACAGAACGTGTTCTGTTCTACACAGGTCTTTCTCATAAGATCGGTGAAGTGCATGATGGCGCTGCAACTATGGATTGGATGGAGCAGGAACAAGAGCGTGGTATCACAATCACTTCTGCTGCAACAACGTGTTTCTGGAAAGGGATGGACGCTCAATTTGACGACCATCGCATCAATATTATTGATACCCCAGGACACGTAGATTTCACTATCGAAGTAGAGCGTTCTTTACGTGTACTAGATGGTGCGGTAGTTGTTCTTTGTGCTTCATCGGGTGTACAGCCGCAAACTGAGACAGTTTGGCGTCAAGCGAACAAATACGAAGTTCCAAGAATGATCTTCGTAAATAAAATGGATCGCACAGGCGCTGACTTCTTAACGGTTGTAAGCCAGGTGAAATCTCGTCTTGGAGCAACGCCTGTTCCAGTCCAGCTGCCTATTGGCGCTGAAGACGACTTTAAAGGTGTTATTGACCTTATTAAAATGAAAGCCATTAACTGGAATGATGAAGACCAGGGTATGACTTTCTCTTATGAGGCAATACCGGCAGAACTTCAGGAGTTAGCCGAAGAATGGCGCTCTCACTTAGTTGAAAGCGCTGCTGAAGCTACTGAAGAACTAATGGATAAATACTTAGAAGGTGAAGAGTTAAGCGAAGCAGAAATTAAAAATGCTTTGCGTCAACGCACATTAGCGAACGAAATTGTTCCCATGACGTGTGGTAGTGCATTTAAAAACAAAGGTGTTCAAGCTGTGCTTGATTGCGTTGTTGAATATATGCCATCACCAACACAAGTGAAACAAATCCAAGGTATCTTAGAAAATGGTACTGAGGAAGAGCGTCCTGCTGATGATAAAGCGCCGTTTGCTGCTCTTGCATTCAAGATTGCAACAGACCCGTTTGTTGGCACTTTAACCTTTTTCCGTGTTTACTCTGGTACTGTTAAACAGGGTGACGCGGTATATAACCCAGTAAAAAGTAAGCGTGAGCGTCTTGGTCGTATCGTTCAGATGCATTCAAACTCACGTGAAGAGATCAAAGAAGTCCACGCAGGCGACATCGCGGCGGCTATTGGTCTCAAAGACGTAACAACAGGTGAAACACTGTGTGATCCGAACTCTATTATTACGCTTGAGCGTATGGAGTTCCCAGAACCAGTTATCTCTGTTGCGGTTGAGCCTCGCACAATCGCTGACCAGGATAAAATGGGTATCGCGCTAGGAAAACTAGCTGCAGAAGATCCATCTTTCCGCGTACAAACTGACGAAGAATCAGGCCAGACTATTATCTCTGGCATGGGTGAACTTCACCTTGATATCATTGTCGACCGTATGAAACGTGAATTCAGTGTTGAATGTAACGTTGGTAAGCCGCAGGTTGCATACCGAGAAGCTATTCGTTCAACTGTTGAAGTTGAAGGAAAGTTTGTACGTCAATCAGGTGGTCGTGGTCAATATGGTCACGTCTGGCTTAAACTTGAACCGATGGATATTTCGGATGATGAAGCCCCAATTTACGAGTTCGTAAACGAAACCGTAGGTGGCTCAGTGCCGAAAGAATACATCCCTGCGGTAGACAAAGGTATCCAAGAGCAAATGGCTCAAGGTGTACTGGCAGGCTACCCATTACTTGGTGTTAAAGCGACTTTATATGATGGTTCATTCCATGATGTGGATTCGAATGAAATGGCATTTAAAATAGCAGGTTCACTGGCTATGAGACAAGGTGCGCTAGATGCAAACCCTGCACTTTTAGAACCAGTAATGAAGGTTGAAGTACTCACTCCTGAAGCAAACATGGGTGATGTAGTTGGCGACCTAAACCGTCGTCGCGGCATGATCGAAGGCATGGAAGATGCACTTGGTGGCCTTAAGCAAATTAATGCTGTGGTACCACTATCTGAAATGTTCGGTTATGCGACTGCTTTACGATCTGCAACACAGGGCCGTGCCTCATACTCTATGGAGTTTTTGAAGTACGCTGAAGCCTCTAAGCAGGTTGCAGATACAATAATTTCAGCTCGCGCTGTTATATGATTTTAGCTTGTCTGGCTCAATACTGAGTCAGGCTTTAATTTCTTTATTAGGAATTTTTTAAGATGGCAAAAGAAAAGTTTGAACGCGTAAAACCGCACGTAAACGTTGGTACAATCGGCCACGTTGACCACGGTAAAACTACACTAACTGCAGCAATCACTAACGTACTTGCAAAAGTATACGGCGGTGTTGCTAAAGATTTCGCATCAATCGATAACGCTCCAGAAGAGCGCGAGCGTGGTATCACAATCTCAACTTCACACGTTGAGTACGATACACCTACTCGTCACTACGCACACGTAGATTGTCCTGGTCACGCCGATTATGTTAAAAACATGATCACTGGTGCTGCTCAAATGGACGGCGCTATCTTAGTAGTTGCTGCGACTGATGGTCCTATGCCACAAACTCGTGAGCACATCCTACTTTCTCGCCAAGTTGGCGTTCCTTACATCGTTGTGTTCATGAACAAATGTGACATGGTTGATGATGAAGAGCTACTTGAGCTAGTAGAAATGGAAGTTCGTGAACTTCTTTCTGAATACGACTTCCCAGGTGATGACTTACCACTAATTCAAGGTTCTGCACTTAAAGCACTTGAAGGCGAAGAGCAATGGGAAGCTAAAATCGTAGAGCTTGCAGAAGCACTAGATTCTTACATTCCAGAGCCAGAGCGTGACATCGATAAGCCATTCATCATGCCTATCGAAGACGTTTTCTCAATCCAAGGCCGTGGTACTGTTGTAACTGGTCGTGTTGAAGCTGGTATCATCAACGTGAATGACGAAGTTGAAATCGTTGGTATCAAAGAGACTACTAAGTCTACTTGTACTGGTGTTGAAATGTTCCGTAAGCTTCTTGACGAAGGTCGTGCTGGTGAGAACATTGGTGCACTTCTACGTGGTACTAAGCGTGAAGACGTTGAACGTGGTCAAGTACTAGCTAAGCCTGGTTCAATCAACCCACACACAACATTCACTTCAGAAGTATACGTACTTTCTAAAGATGAAGGTGGTCGTCATACTCCATTCTTCAAAGGTTACCGTCCACAGTTCTACTTCCGTACAACTGACGTAACAGGTGACGTACAGTTACCAGAAGGCGTAGAAATGGTAATGCCTGGTGATAACGTTAAGATGACAGTAACTCTAATCGCGCCAATCGCGATGGACGAAGGTCTTCGTTTCGCTATCCGTGAAGGTGGCCGTACTGTTGGTGCTGGTGTTGTTGCAACTATCGTTGAGTAATCAACTGTTGTAATGCATTAAGCATTAAAAAAACCCGAGCTTAGTCTCGGGTTTTTTAATGCTTGAAGAAAAGTGATTAGCTATCAGCTTTTAGCTGCTCGGTGCTAATGTAAGCTAAGTAGCCTGAGTTAGTATCAACCCCGAGTAGAAGCCAGCGGTTTAAGAACCTCTGAATATCTATAGTTTAATATTTGAGCGCTGTTTTTTCATAGAAGGGAATATGACTATACGCTAAAACTCAGTAAAGACATGTCTATTCATTGAATAGCTATCGACTCTTATAGACTATTAGCCTAAGCTAAAAATAGCTTAAATTTACAACAGGAAATGGGCGATGAATAATAAAAATAATTATCCGCAAGGTATATTTTGCTGGGCTGAACTGTGTACTCATGATTGGAAAGATGGAAAAGCTTTTTATACCTCGTTGTTTGAATGGGGGAATGACGACCAGCCAATTGGCGAAGATGAATATTACACAATGCTTCAAAAGCAAGGTGACGATATTGCTGCCATGTACCAAATGCCTAAAGAGCAAGTGGACGATTCCACACCTAGCTACTGGCTTACCTATATTGCAGTAGATGATGTTGATACATGTGCAATTAAGGCGCAAAAGCTAGGCGCGCAAATTATAGCAGGCCCTCACAATGTTATGAATGCAGGGCGCATGTTAATGCTTAAAGACCCAACCGGGGCCACCGTGGCGTTATGGCAAGGTAAAGAGCATATAGGATGTCAGCGTCCTTGTGAGCTCGGCACGCCTTATTGGCACGAAATGGCAACGCGTGATAGCGAAGCGAGCCGTCACTTTTACTGCGAATTACTAGGTTGGCAAAGTGAAATAAAGCCTATGGAAGGTATGGATTACACCTTGTTTTTAGTTGCAGGTAAGCCTGTAGCGGGCATGCTACAAATGAATAATGAGTGGCCAGAAGACGTGCCTCCCCATTGGATGATTTACTTTGCCGTGGATAACTGCGATAGCTATGTAAAAAAAGCGGCGATCCTTGGAGGGCAAGTGTGCGTACCTGCTACAGATATCCCTGATGTAGGGCGTTTTAGTGTTATTTGCGATCCTCAAGGGGCTGTTTTTTCTATGATTGAATCGGCAATGGATGATATTAAAGCGTAGTAATTAGCAATGCTTAGGATTAATTTTAGGCTTTAGTATGGTTATTTAGTCGCAGTAATTATGTGCTTTTTTGCTATAATGGCGGTAATTACACCGCCAGTCAGCAAGAGAGTCCAATGGAACTTGAACAAGATAGCAATTTAACCCTCCCTTTATTTATTCTAGATGAGACACTAAGTACGCGTGACTTAGCGCAGCCTGACGTGGAAATTTCAGTTATTTTAAGTGATGAGCTACTGACTCAGCTATGCCAAAACCCCAGTGCTGACAGTAGTATTGGCATAAGCATTACGGACTATGAATTGAATGTCATCAATTCAAGTTTTTCAAGTGTAGTGCAAAGCGAACATGACGCTCAACTAACGCTCACTCAAGGCCCTCTATTAAGCGCTGTAGTGACTACAGTTGATGAGCTGACATTCGTATCACCTCAAGTTGATATGATGCCCACGTTCGACTTGGGCGATGAGGCAGAGTAATGAAAAAGATCATTATAAGTACATTTGTACTGATTATTTTAAGTGGCTGTGCCTACCTCGGAAATGCTCATTATAACGAACTGTTTGGTCCCGAAAAAACACAAGCACGTATTGTTGACGCTAATAGTGGTGATGGCGCCGAATTTCTTCAACATGTAAAGCCTGTAATAGATACTCGCTGCGTGGTTTGCCATGGTTGTTATGATGCGCCTTGCCAGTTGAAGTTGTCGTCTCCTGAGGGAATAGATAGAGGACTAAGTAAAGAGCTGGTGTACGACGGTACTCGGTTGTTAGCCTCAACGCCGAGCCGATTATTATTTGATGCAACCACCACTGAGCAATGGCGTGAAAAAGAGTTTAGCCCGGTATTAAACGAGCGAGCACAAAATGAAGAAGCCAATTTAGCCGGTAGTGTGTTATTTAACACGCTGGTATTAAAGCAAAGTTCACCTTTGCCAGAAGATGAAGTATTAGATGAACGCTTTGATTTTTCGCTTAGTCGCAACCAAAGTTGTGCGACCATGGGTGAGTTTGACCAATTAGCGGATGAGCAACCGCATGCGGGTATGCCTTATGGCTTACCAGGAGTGTCGGCTGCTGAATTTCAGCACCTACAAAATTGGATTAAAAAAGGCGGGAAAATGGCGCATATCAAGCCGCCATCAGCTGCTGAGCTTGCAAAGGTAAAAAACTGGGAAGCATTTTTAAATCAAGATGGTTTGAAGTATCAGTTATCAGCGCGTTATATTTATGAACATTGGTTTTTAGCGCACATCTATTTTAGTGATGCGCAATCACCAAACTTTTTTAAGTTGGTGCGTTCAAGCACTCCTCCTGGGGAAGATATTAAGTTAATTAGCGCTCGTCGCCCTTATGATAACCCAAGTGTTGAGCGTGTTTATTATCGATTGCTTCACGACCGTTCTACTATTTTGTCAAAAACGCATTTGCCACTTAAGTTAACGGATGAGAAGTTAACGCGCTTATATCAGCAGTTCATCGCACCAAAATACACTGTATCTAGCTTACCAAGCTATGAGCCAGCACTTGCATCAAACCCATTTAAAACTTTTGAAGCACTGCCTATTGATGCTAAATATCAATTTATGCTCGATGAAGCTGAATTAATTATTATGGGCTTCATTAAAGGGCCTGTCTGTCGTGGTCAAATTGCACTGAACGTGATTAATGATCATTTTTGGGTGGCATTTGCCGATCCTGATAAAGTGGCGACTCCAGAGGTTGGTAAAATGCTAATGCAACATGAAGACGCATTAGAGTTACCAGCAGCCGAGGAGAGTAATGCGTTACCTATTTCTAACTGGGTAAAATATTCAGTTCGCGAAAAACGCTATTTAAAAGCCAAGGTTGAGCTAGCTAATAAAATGTTCAAAAATGGCGAGCACTTAACTACTGATTTACTGTGGAAAGGGGAAGGGCATAACCAAAATGCGGCGCTGACAATTTTTCGCCATTTCGATAGTGCAACTGTTGTAAAAGGGCTTGTTGGCCAGCAACCTAAAACGATGTGGGTACTTGATTATGCATTGTTTGAGCGTATTCACTACTTACTAGTGGCAGGCTTTGATGTGTATGGCAATATTGGCCATCAATTGATAACACGTTTATACATGGATTTTTTACGCTTGGAAGGTGAGCAAAACTTTCTTGCGTTATTACCAGAGTCACAACGCGAAGCTATTAAGCAAAGCTGGTATCGTAAATCACCGCCAAGCCTATCGACCTTTTTCGAAAATAACCGTGAGTTTAGTCAGCCCAGCGGTATTAATTACCAAACTGATAAGCCACAATCAGAGTTATATGGATTAATTAAACAAACGCTTGAGCCGGTATTAAGTCCTCGTTATGACTATAAAAAAGTCCCCGCACCATTAAGTGCAATTAACACCATGCCTGCTAAAGCAATTAACTTACTCCCGCAGCTATCCTATGTGTTAGTAAAAGAGCAAGATGAGCACAAGGCTTATACGATTATTCATCATAACGCGCATTATAATATTTCGAGCTTATTAAACGAAGACGGCCAGCGTGCTTATGAAGAAGATACCGTGACAATTGTGCCAGGTTTTATTGGTGATTACCCATCAGCAATTTGGTATTTAAATAACCCGCAACAAGTTGCTGCATTTGCAGAGCAGCTACCGCTTATGCAAATAGAGGCGGATTATCGGGCTTTAAAGTCTAAGTTTGCGATTCGTCGAACGCACCCTCAGTTTTGGCAATATAGCGATATATTACATCACGTTGCCCGCCAGTATCGGGGGGTTGAATTTGGTATGTTTGATTATAACCGCTTAGAAAATCGTTAATGATATTGTAAGTAGCCCAGCTTTTTAGTTGGGCTTTTTTATATCTAATAATTAGTGAATTAACTGATTAACTTGCTACAGTTAGACTAAAGTGAAAATAAAAAGCAGCTTGGTTTATGTTTAATATTGTAAAGAGTATTCGCAAGCGTTATCGGTGGGCATTAATTGCTATTGCCTTGCTGATCAGCGTATCCGCATTACTCATGCAATACGTCTTTTCTGTGCAAAAATACGATGCGAAAATTATCAATATAGCAGGTAAGCAACGCATGCTGTCACAAAAAATAGCGTGGCATAGTAATGCGCTAATTAATCAAACAGCTAACAACGAACAGCATCTGAAATCGTTAGCTTACTCACTTGGGCTATTCGAACAAGGACATACTTTTTTACTCACTAAAAATGAGCAAGGTGAGGCGATTTATTTAAATGCTGCTTTAGTTGATTTATATTATGCCGCCCCAGGCAGCTTAGATACCGAGGTATCTAGTTTTATAAAACAAGCAAAAAAATTACTGACCCAACAAGAACAAGCGAATCCCGCGGTGTTTTCTGTGGGCGAGATTGAAGCATTATTAAAAAAATTAGACACCGCGGTGAGCTTATTTGAGCAGCAAGCGGTGACAAAGGTTAATTGGGTTGCCAATATTGAGCTGTTGTGTTGGTTTTTGACTCTAGCGTTATTGCTTATAGAGTTAAGATTTGTGTTTATGCCAATGGAGAGGCAAGTTTTGCAGACCCTGCTTGAGTATCAACAACAAAAAGAATTTGCCGAGCAAGTCAGTCAGAATAAAGAACATTTTATTGCACGCGCCAGTCATGAGTTTAGAACCCCGTTACAGGGATTAATTAGTTCTATAAATGAATTAACCATTCCCAGCTCGCAACAACAAATTAAGCGTCAAGCTCAGTACTGTTCAACTCGGTTGCTAGCAATGCTAGGTGAACTTCAAGATTTACAGGCGCTTAGTTTAAATCGCTGGTCGTTAAAGCCAACCTCAGACAACCTACTAACAACTTTAAACAAAATACTGGCTGTGTATCAATATGGCTGTACTGAGAAAGGGTTAAAGTTAATTACCGAGTTAGCACCGAACTTAGACTGCGCGGTGATTGTAGATCACGCACGGCTACAACAAATTGTTTCTGAACTACTTAATAACGCATTAAAGTTTACTGAGCAAGGAGAGGTCACCGTCATTGCTACGCTCAATAACCATCAGTTAGAGTTAAGCATAAAAGACAGTGGCTGTGGCTTTAGCCACCCGGTTGGTCAGCTCGAATTAGATAACAATCAACAAAGTAACCATTTTCAAGGCCTCAGAACAGGGCTTACCCGCGTGCAATATATTGTTAATGCGCTTAATGGCGACATTCGTTTTGAGAATAATCATCCACAAGGCGCCATTGTATTTTTAAGCCTACCATTAGAGATGGACACAAGCGAAACTAAGCCAACGCGCTTGCCTGATGATCTTAAGTGTTTAGTGGTTGAAGATAACCCGCTCAACATGTTGGTACTAACAAAGTTATTAAGTTCTTTGAGCATACAGGTTGAATCGGCTGAAAATGGCAAAGTCGCTTGTGAAATGGCGGCTGAAAATAGCTATGATGTTATATTTATGGATTTAAATATGCCGGTTATGGATGGCTTTGAAGCCACAAAGCTGCTACATGAAAAAGACAAAACACGACCCATTATTGTGGTTACCGCAAACACTTCTGATAGTGATATAGCTCGCGCTAAAGCTTGTGGAGCAATAAGTCATATTCATAAACCTATAGATCAGCAAAGTATAATAGCGGCACTAAACGATGCTCTTCTAACAGAGGTTGATTAAATCTCACTTGCCTAATTGTTATTTTGTACGTTAATTTGAATTTTTAAGCCTTATTTTGGGATCTAGTGTGCGCTCAATTTTACTTCAGCAATTTAATGGTTATTTATCCACCGGTGGCAGTAATCGCTATTATATTAAGGATTTAACTTGGCAAGTAAAACAGGGGGAGCACTGGGTATTGCTTGGCGGCAATGGCGCCGGTAAATCTGCGCTTGGGGCTACGCTTATTGGTGAAGCCAAGCAACAAAGTGGGCAACGCCATAGTACTTTTAATAATCTACAGTTAGTTTCAAGTGATTTACAAAAGCAGTTATTAAGCGCTAATCGCAAAAGTGATAAACCACAAAAAGTAACCGACATACTCTTTTCTGCGCCTGAAATAAATAGCGATTTATGCCAACAGCTAATTACGGCTCTTAATTTTGATGCCTTACTTAATCGTAATTTTACTGATTTATCGACCGGTGAAACACGTAAATTATTATTGATTAAAGCACTGTCTGCTAATAGTGATTTAGTTGTGCTTGATGAACCATTTGATGGCTTAGACACTGAATCGACTAGGCAGTTAAACCGCCTATTAAAGCAACTGAGTACGCACACTTGCTTTGTGTTTGTACTAAACCGTGTTGATGAAATTCCTGCGTTTGTTGATCACTTTGCTTATGTGAGCAAGGGTCTTTTACAACATAGCTTAGCAAAACCGTGCGCAGCAAAACGAGCCGATTTGTTTAAGTTACTGCATTTAGAACATACACCTATAACTATTCCAGATTCACCCGAACCCGCTTTTATTTCAAATGTAAACGCGCCACTCGTTAAGCTTACTGATGCGCATGTACGTTATGGTGAACAGACTATTTTTGAGAACTTAAACTGGACAATTAAGCAACACCAACACTGGCAACTTACCGGTAAGAATGGCTCAGGAAAAACCTGTTTATTAAATTTAATCACCGGTGATAACCCTCAGTGCTATAACAATGAGATTGAGGTGTTTGGTTTTAAGCGTGGCACAGGAGAGAGTATTTGGGATATAAAACAGCATATTGGTTATATCTCTAATACCTTGCATTTACAGTATAGAGTGAGTATTTCGGCGCTCAATACTGTTATCTCTGGGTTTTTCGATAGTTTTGGTTTATATCAACAAGCCAGTGAGTTACAAATGCGGTTAGCGAAACAGTGGTTGGCACTAATTGGCCTTAGCGATAAAGCTAATTGCGCTTTTACTCAACTATCGTATGGCGATCAGCGCCTATTACTTATTGTACGCGCAATGGTCAAACACCCTGCCTTAGTTATTTTAGATGAGCCATGTTTAGGGCTTGATGAGGCAAATCGTCAACGCGTTTTGCTGCTGATAGAAAAGGTGTGTGCGGCAAAAACGAGTACCGTTATTTATGTAAACCATCATGCAGCAGATACCATTAAAGGGATTGAACACACCCTAAAAATGGAAGACTTTAAACCAACTCATTATGAGCAGCAGGCGGCTCATAATGAGTCGATTATATAAGCTTGTTTATAACTGAGTCACCGTGAATCCTTGGTCACGCAGTTGTTTAATTAAGCCATGTTGCTCAACTAAATGCAGAGCACCTACAGCTATAAAAATATTGCCTTGTTCAAGTTTTGGGGTGAGCTGAGTGACCCAATTATTATTACGCTCAATTAGCATCACTTGTTCGCTTTGTTGGCCGTATTGGCTGTTATCAAAACTGGTGTGGTAGTAGCTGGTTAGGGTTTTCATATCGCCCTGTTTCCATGCATTTACTAGAGAAATAAAGTAGGTATTAATATCACTGAGTTGTTCAAAGGTTTCTGCCATCATAGCGTTGCTTAATGACTCTAAACCATTAAACATTTGTAGCTGCTGCTCTATGGTTTCAAGCTCCGCAATTTTAATATTATGCTGTTGGGCATAATCTAATATTTGCTTATCAATGCCATTTTTATCTGAATATCCTGCGTTTTGAAACTCAATTTGCATCATGGTTAACATGACAGCCCAAGGTTTAAAGCTGTTGAACATAGCAATATCAATCGACTTTTTTGCAAAGTAGTCTTTCAGGAGTTGATAATTTTCTGTCGACAGCTCACTCTGTAGTGTGCGCCCGTTATTAAGCAGCATATACGGCATAGAGCGTTGCTGCATTTGTAAAGGTGATAGCTTACTAATATCCACTTCAACAACCACTTGCTTGCTGTTACCTAGTGCGTTAGTCACTTTTTGTGGTAGCCCTTTCATGCTGGCATCACCTACATGCACGGTGCCAAATAAATATGAACTAGCGCCTTGTTTTTCTATTTTGAACAGAGCAGGAGCTGCATAGCCATTCACACTAAATGCTAAAACAACGAACGCCATCAATAAATGACTGATACGCAATGACACTTTCATAAAAAATCCTAACCAAGTTTAAGTTGTTTTATAAATACTAACTTAGTTTACTTTATAGGTAACGTAAAAATGCCAGGTTAAAAAACGCTATTGGTACCAATTATTGCTGTAGGCCATGTTGCCATAGTTAGCCAAAGCGCGTGCTTGTTTAATAAGCTGGCTATCATCACTGCTAGCGTGTAATTGTTTATTTTTATAAATATAGCTGGTTGCTGGTTTGTTTGGCTGCAAAATCACGACTTTATCATTGAGCATATATGCAAAGTTTTTATCATATTGCATCATTGCACGTTGCTTGCTTTTAGCCACTGGTTGAGTGAGGTCATGACCAATCATCGGGTGCTCACCGCTGGCGCCAATAAGCGACAGTAAGGTGGCGGGAATATCTAGTTGACTGGCTAATTGATGATCGCGTTTGGGCTTAATGTCTTTACCAAAAATAACTGCAGGAATTTTAAAGTGATCAATAGGTACAAGGCTGGAACCAGACACGCGTGAGTCGTGATCAGCAATCACTATAAACACAGTATCGTCCCAGTAAGATGATTTTTTCGCCTTTTCAAGGAATGTGCCTAGGGCATAATCTGCATATTTAGCTGCGTTATTACGGCTTTGCTTTGGTTGCTCAAACAGGGCTATTTTACCGTCCGGAAATTCATAAGGGCTATGATTAGAACTACTAAAAATCAGACTAAAAAATGGCTTTTGCTGTTGTTGTAATTTATTCAGCTCTTTATCTGCTTGAGTAAATAAATCTTCGTCAGATGCGCCCCATGAACCATTAAAGTTAATGTTATCGAAGCTTTCACTATCAACAATATCACTAAAGCCGTTACCCAAAAAGAAGCTACGCATGTTGTCAAAGTGACTTTCTCCACCATAAATAAACTGAGTATGGTAGTCCTGCTTTGCTAAAAAACTAGCCAAGGTAAAAAAGTCACGTTGTGATTTATCGAGTTTTACAACCGCGCGTGAGGGAGTCGGTGTAAAACCGGTTATAACTGCTTCAATACCGCGTACAGAGCGAGTGCCGGTAGCGTATAAGTTATCAAATCCCCAGCCCTGTTGATAAAGTGCATCTATATTAGGCGTTAAGGGTAAGCCACCTAAGGTACCTACATAACGAGCACCCAAGCTTTCTTGCAGAATAATAACCAGGTTTTTCTTTTTACCTTGGTAGCTTGCCTGATGAAAAGTGCGGGTAGGGGCATTTGGATTATTAAATATTGCTTGAGGATTTTGCATGGTACTGCGTACTGTGGCGAGTAACTCCTCTTGAGGGACCTTGCCATAATATGCCTGACTTGATTGCTCATTGGTGAGTTGTTTTAACGCAAATACTACGCTATAGAGTGAATTAAGCGTAAGGTCATTCAGCAAGTGGTCGGTCGAAAATGCCACCATAGCGGGGTTTAATGGACGATGCCCTAATGAGTTTCGAGCGCCTAACAGTGTTAGGCTACATATAATAACAGCTAATAGTGATAGTTTTATTGCCCCTAATGAGGAGCGGTTGTGCCATTGCTGAGTAAGAATTTTGTTAGCAAATTTAATAGTGAACACGAGCGCTAAAACAGCAAAGAGGACTTCGAGTTTGTACCCTGAAAAAATCATTTTAGAGACTTCTTTAGGATAAATAAGGTATTCAATAAATAGACGGTTAGGGCGTAAGTCGTATTCGTTAATAAACGTGGGTGTAATAACCTCAAAAAACACTAACATTGCAGCCATTATTACTAAATACCACTTTACGACTCCTCGAATATAAGCAGTTAATTTGAGAGCATGTGCTGCAAGTGTTAGCAACAAAGCGGGGGTTATGATGTAGCATAATGTTGCTATATCAACACGTAAACCGCCTACAAAAACAAAGTGCCAGGCGCCTTCGGTAAATACACGGCCACTTTGCCACAAACTTAAACCTAATCGCGCAAAAGTTAGCAAGCATAGGAGTGCGAAAAAAAATACCGCTAAAACCCACAATGGCCCCAGTACTTTTTTAGTGCTACTGATTAAGTCCATAGCACAGACCACCAAACTAAAATAGCAATAAGCATGGCGATAAAGACACTGGCGGATGCAATATCTTTAGCTAGGCCTGATAGTTCATGATATTCGCTACCGATGCGATCAACCACCACTTCGACTGCGGTATTGACCAACTCAGCAAATAACACAAACAATAAGCTGGCAATCAAGATTAATTTGCTACTTAAAGTAATTTCTTGCAAGCAGGCAAATACGCCTAGCAAACTAAATAAAACCAACTCTTGCTGAAAAGCAGCCTCAAATCGGCTCATCCATTTTAGGCCGTTAAATGTATGGCTTAAGGTAAAAATTAGGCGCATTAGGCCTTGGCGTTTTATAACGGTTTTATTATTCATATTTTAGTTTCGCTATGGTTAATCGTTTGACATGACGCGAGTAAATCTTCAGAGGTTTGGTAGGTTTTACTCGCAACACCGGTTAAGTTTAAAAGGGTATGAAAAATAGCATCGTGTGATTGCGCTAAAGTGCTATTTAAATTGTTGAGACACTTGGCTGTAATGCGCTGATTATGCTCATCAGCCCAGATGTAAAGAGGCACATGGGTTTGAGCTGTTGGTGCAAATGCATAGGGAAAGCCATGTAAGTACGCACCATTTTCACCGAGCGACTCGCCATGGTCCGACACATACAGTAATTGCTTATCAATATTGGCCGGTAGTGCCTTTAACTGTTCAATAACTTGAGCGTTGATAAAATCACTATAAGCAATTGTATTGTCGTAGGTGTTAACCAGTTCTTCAGCGTTACAGTTCTGAATATCGCTGCGGTCGCAGGTTGGACTAAACTGTTTAAATTTTTCAGGGTAGCGCTTAAAGTAAGTAGGGCCATGTGAACCCATCATATGCAGCACTATAAGCGTATTAGCCTGACTCAAGTTAGCAAGCTTGTGCTTTAGTGGGGCTAGCAACGCTTCATCAAAACAGTATTTACCATCACATAGTCCGGATGCTTTGGTATCAATATTAATGGTAGGTACGCGCGAGCAGACGTTTTTACAGCCACTGTTATTATCAACCCATAAGACATCTGCGCCTGCTTGCTGTATCAAATCAATCACGTTTTGCTGATTATCACTGTCTAAACGAGAAAAATTGGCATGAGTTTGCAGTGAAAACATACACGGTACTGACACTGCCGTGGCCGTGCCACACGACGATACATTATCGAAATAAGTGACATTATGTTTTTGTGTGTATTGGTTGGTATTGCGCTCATAGCCTTGGTAGGAAAAGTTTTCAGCTCGTGCGGTTTCACCTACTACTATGACAGTAACTCGTGTTGTACTTGGCGATGCTAAAGTTGGTGTGGTATCAATATTTTTAAATTTAATATCGCTGTAAAGCAACTGGTCACGTGCATACTTATAGCCACTAGAAAGGTATTGAAATGGAATGATTTCTTTTTTCAATATCCGGTTATTTCGACCTGTTGCCGCGTAATCGGCGTAAAAGTTTACTACCACTAAAGCAATCAAAGCACCGCATGCTAGTAACAGTTTAATACGACTTAGTATTTCTTTGTGTGGGCGGGCACAGTTTACGTTTATACGACTCAAAACAAAGGCAGGTAATGCACCAAAAAGCAGTAAAAAGCCAACAAGTTGCAAGTTTAAATAGCTTAACGCTTCACTAGAGTCCGTCTCTGCTGCGTTTTGTATCATTGAGTAATCAAATACCACTCCATAGTTTAATGAGCCGTAAAGTGCGGCACTTGAGAGCACGAGTAGTAAGTAGTTGATGGGTTTTAATAGCCCTCGAACAGACACCAAAGAAAAAAATATAACTAATAAACACACAAGTAGTAGCGGTACAGAAAATAGAAATAACCACGAAAATGTGTGCAGCGAAGTAATAGCGCTAAACGCACCATGCATAAATGGAATATTAATGATTAAGCCGTAATAGCATGCCATTAAAATAACAAATGCATTAGCGCTGCAGTTAAAGTAAAAGCGCTTTTTGGTGTTTGCTTGCGATTGCTTATTGAGTTTGAAAATTGAATTCATAACACATCTCTTTTTAGTGAACGTTGTTATGCTAGGACGTCACACTTAAGAAACGCTTAAGAAGTCAATTTATTTTATTTTGTGAGCTATAAAATACAGCGGTTTGCTAAAAATTAATCAAACCATAATTCACCGTTATAAGAATAGTGAATTTCCTGAGTTGAAATGAAGGGATAAAAAATTCACTTTGTTTAGGTTGTTTGAATTTTAAAACCTAAGCCGGCGTGTTTTTATAATTATTTTGGATTGAATTTGATGTTGACTTAGCGCCCTGAGCGCGGTACTAATATAAAAAGACAGCGAAACAAGAGTTTCGTAATTACAGAAATTAAATGGTATTAAATTTTATGCTTAACAATGCACTTAACCTAGTCCTGATTATTATCGTGGTGATTATTCCCGCGAGGGCTTCGTAGTGCTTTAAAAAACTAAGCATTGAAAAGCCCTCCGCACTTAACCGTCCGGGGGGCTTTTTAGTTTTAAGATTAAATTTTAACGGGTTGTCACACAGGAATGAGGATTTACTAATGACAGGCGCAGAACTAACAATTGATTTACTCGCCAAGCACGGCGTAGATGAAGTATTTGGCTACCCAGGTGGTGCTATTATGCCCATCTACGATGCCTTGTATGGTGCGCCTGTAAAACATTACCTCACTCGCCATGAACAAGGCGCAGGGTTTGCAGCTGTAGGTTATGCACGCAGTACTGGCCGCTTAGGTGTATGTTTAGCAACATCAGGCCCGGGTGCTACTAACTTAATTACCGCATTGGCTGATGCCATGATGGACTCAGTGCCTTTACTTGCCATCACCGGGCAAGTACCAACCGCAGCTATTGGTTCTGACGCCTTTCAAGAAATAGACGTGTTGGGTATGTCGCTTTCATGTACAAAACACAGTTATATGGTTGAGCGAGCAGAAGATTTAGCCGAAATATTACAAGAGGCGATGCATTTAGCACAAAGCGGTCGACCAGGCCCTGTTTTGGTTGATATCCCCAAAGACATTCAAATGGCGCAAGTACCTTTTAAACCTTGGTTAGCGGTAGATGAATATTTGCCTCAACTAGATCTAAATCAAGTCGCTATTGCTAACCAATTACTCAGTGAAGCCAAACAGCCTGTTGCCTATGTTGGTGGCGGGGTCCATGCCGCTGATGCGCAAGCGCAGTTAATGCAATTTTTAAATAAAACGCAAATGCCAGCGGTTTCAACCCTTAAAGCATTGGGCAGTGTATTACCTGATTACGAATATGATTTAGGCATGCTAGGTATGCATGGCGGTCAAGCGGCTAATTTAGCGGTGCAAGAATGTGATGTATTAGTGTGTATTGGCGCACGCTTTGATGACCGTGTAACGGGCAATTTAGCTAAGTTTGCTGCAAAAGCAAACGTAATTCATTTAGATATAGATGCAGCCGAGGTCGGAAAACGTAAACCCGCAAAAGCGTCATTAATTGCTGATTTAAAAACGTCTCTCCCTGCACTTGAGTGCGTGGTTACACCAAAAGCGTGGTGCGATCATAGTAAACAAATGAAGGTCAAGCACGCGTGGCGCTACGACTACCCTGGTGAAAAAGTATTTGCTCCTTACTTACTTAATCAACTTAGCCAGCGTATGCCAAGCACTAGTGTGGTGTGTTGTGATGTAGGCCAGCACCAAATGTGGGTAGCTCAGCACATGAAGTTTAGCCACCCTTGCAACCATTTGAGCAGTGGTGGTGCAGGCACTATGGGATTTGGTTTACCCGCGGCTATAGGTGCACAGATAGCGCGTAAAGATGACTTTGTGATCACCGTTTCAGGCGATGGTTCAATCATGATGAACATTCAAGAGCTTGCCACTATTCGCCGTAATAATTTACCAGTAAAAATACTGATACTTGATAACCAGCGCTTAGGAATGGTGCGCCAATGGCAAGAACTATTTTTTGAAGGGCGTTACAGCGAAACTAACCTATCAGACAACCCTGACTTTGTACAACTTGCAGCTGTGTTTGGCATTCCTGGGCAAACTATTACCCATGCCAACCAAGTGGATGATGCAATCACTGCCTTATTAAATAGCGATGGACCCTATATTGTTCATGCTTGTATCGATGATAAAGAAAACGTATGGCCACTTGTTCCGCCTGGAGCTGCCAACGATGAAATGATGACGGAGAAAGTACAATGAAACACAACTTAACTATTGCCTTAAAAAGTCAAAGTGTCGCAATCGAGCGCTTTTTACGTGTGGTGCGTCATCGTGGTTTTGACTTGACTCACTTACAGCTCAATATGGACGATGGTCAATATAATATGGCAATGACGGTTGATAGTGATAAACCAATTTACTTGCTTACTAGCCAGTTAAATAAATTGGTTGATGTGAAACATGTGACGCTACAAAGCTTACAGCAACAGGCTGTATAAAATAAATTTAACGAATTTTACGAATAACCGATTATTTGGTTATTCATCAATTTTTAGAATGAGGAATGCCCGCATTAATTGCGGCAAACACTGAGGTAACTATGGCTAAATTAAGAAGTGCAACCACCACTGAAGGGCGAAAACGCGCAGGCGCAAGAGCATTATGGCGTGCAACAGGCATGACTGATACCGACTTTGGTAAGCCAATTATTGCTGTTGTGAACTCATTTACGCAATTTGTACCGGGGCACGTACATCTTAATCAGCTTAGTGAACTGATGGCTGAAACCATTACTCAGGCCGGTGGTGTACCAAAAGAATTTAATACCATTGCTATCGATGACGGTATTGCCATGGGTCACGGCGGTATGCTTTATTCACTGCCATCGCGCGATTTAATTGCCGACTCGGTAGAGTACATGGTGAACGGCCATTGTGCCGATGCGATGATTTGTATTTCTAACTGCGACAAAATCACCCCTGGAATGATGTTAGCGGCGCTGCGTTTAAATATACCCGTTATTTTTGTATCGGGCGGCCCAATGGAAGCAGGTAAAACCAAATTAGCGAATATCGATATTAAGCTCGATTTGGTTGATGCTATGGTTAAAGGCGCTGATGAATCGGTAAGTGATGCCGACTCTGAGCAAGTTGAGCGATCTGCATGCCCTACCTGTGGGTCGTGTTCAGGGATGTTTACCGCCAATTCTATGAACTGTTTATTAGAAGCAATTGGTCTTGCGCTGCCTGGTAACGGGACCACGCTTGCGACCCATAAAGACCGCAAACAACTATATGTTGAAGCGGGTGCACGTATCGTTGATTTATGCCGTGAGTACTACCAAAAAGATAACCAAGACGTACTGCCTCGTGCCATCGCTAATAAAACCGCATTTATGAACTCTATGGTGGTTGATATTGCTATGGGCGGTTCATCAAATACGGTATTGCATTTACTCGCAGCGGCACAAGAAGCCGGCGTTGATTTTGATATGTCACACATTGATGAACTTTCACGTAAAACCCCGTTTTTATGTAAAGTTGCTCCAGCTACAGCGCAATACCACATTGAAGACGTACACCGTGCTGGTGGCATGATGGCAATAGTTCGCGAGCTTGGAAAGGCAGGGTTAGTTGATTTATCGGTTAACCATGTTGCTGGTATGACAATGGGTGAACTGGTTAAAAAGTGGGATGCAACCGATCCGAATAACGAAGCTGCGCAAAAGTTTTATCGTGCTGGTCCTGCAGGTATTCGTACCACCAAAGCAATGAGCCAAGATTGTCGTTGGGATGAGGGTGATAACGACCGTGAAAACGGTTGTATTCGCAGTGTAGAACATGCATTTCGTCAAGATGGCGGCCTTGCGGTACTTTCAGGTAACTTAGCGGTAGATGGCTGTATCGTTAAAAGTGCGGGTGTTGTTGATGAAATGCTGCATTTTGAAGGCACTGCGGTTGTGTATGAGTCACAAGATGACTCTGTAGAAGGGATTTTAAATGGCGAAGTAAAAGCTGGCGATGTGGTGGTTATTCGCTATGAAGGACCTAAAGGCGGCCCTGGTATGCAAGAAATGCTATACCCAACTAGCTATTTAAAATCAAAAGGTTTGGCAGAGCAATGTGCATTAATTACTGATGGGCGTTTTTCAGGTGGCACGTCGGGTCTATCGATTGGCCACGTATCGCCGGAAGCTGCCAGCGGTGGCGCAATTGCTTATGTTGAAAACGGCGATAAAATTATCATCGATATTGCCACTCGAGAAATAACGCTGGCGTTAAGCGATGAAGAGCTTGAAGCTCGCAAGCAAAAACAACTGGCTCGTGGTAAACAAGCGTATAAACCGCTTAATCGTGATCGTTATGTATCATCTGCGCTTAAAGCGTATGCGCTACTTGCAACCAGCGCAGATAAAGGTGCAGTTCGCGATTTAGCCAAACTGGAGGAGCTTAGCTAGGTATGGTTTCTCAAGAACTCGATTATTTTCGCGCGATTATCCAAGCCAATATGGAGCCTTTAGCCAAGGTGACTGAGGTAAGTGAAATGGCCGAATTGAGTACACGATTAGGTAATCATGTTTGGTTAAAACGTGAAGACCAGCAACCCGTGTACTCGTTTAAATTACGCGGTGCTTTTAATAAATTAAATAAGCTGCCTAAAGGCTCGGTTGTGATCACCGCATCTGCAGGTAACCATGCCCAGGGGGTGGCACTAAGTGCCTCACACTTAGGGCACAAAGCCACCATTGTGATGCCCGTGACCACACCTGAAATAAAGGTTAATGCGGTAAGGGCATTGGGTGGGGAAGTCGTATTGCATGGCCATCAATTTGATGCCGCAAAAGCGTATGCGCTGGAATTAACTGAGCAGCGAAACGGCGTATTTGTACCGCCATTTGATGACCCTGATGTGATTGTTGGTCAAGGTACGGTTGCCCGTGAATTAATGCAACAGCTCAACGATTTAGATGTGGTATTTATTCCTGTTGGCGGCGGCGGATTGCTGGCAGGTATGGCGGTATACATTAAGTCGCTGCGCCCCGATATCAAAGTGATAGGGGTTGAGGCGAATGAAAGCGCCTGCTTAAAAGCTGCTTTAGCAGCAGGCGAGCCGGTAGAGCTCGATCGCGTTGGCAGTTTTGCCGATGGTGTTGCCGTTAAAATAATTGGTAGCGAAACATTCAGACTGGCACAAAAGTTTTGTGATGAAGTAGTTACCGTATCAGACGATGAAATATGTGCAGCCATGCAAGATATTTTTGTATCAACCCGTGCTATTGCTGAGCCTTCAGGAGCGCTTGCAACTGCAGGGCTTAAAAAGTGGTCTCAGCAGTCGGGTTTAAAGGGGTTAAATTTAGCCGCTATTTTGTCTGGTGCTAATTTAAACTTTGATCGCTTACGTTATGTGGCTGAGCGCACTGCGCTGGGTGAGAAAAACGAAGCTTTATTAGCCGTGACCATTGATGAAAAGCGCGGTAGTTTTAAGCAGTTTTGTACATCTTTAGGTGGGCGTGCCATTACTGAGTTTAACTATCGTTATGCGGGGCCTGGCGAGGCGCAAATTTTTGTTGGTATTGCGCTACGTCAAGGGTTAGCAGAACTTGAAGAGCTTAAACAAAGTCTAACAGATAACAAATATACCTTTTGCGATTTGTCAGATAACGAATTAGCAAAGCTGCATGTACGCTATATGGTTGGCGGTAAAGCGCCAGAGCAGTTACATGAACGCTTACTAAGGTTTGAGTTTCCAGAGTACCCAGGCGCATTGGCGCGCTTTTTAGATACGCTGGGTAGTAACTGGAATATCACTTTATTTCACTACCGCAATCATGGCGGGTCAATGGGGAATGTATTAGCAGGCTTTGCTATTGAACCAAGCCAATATGAGATGTTTAATGAGCACTTAAATCGGCTAGGTTACAGTGTCCAAGACGAAACCGATAACCCCTGTTTTACTCAGTTTTTAACTACCCAACCTCAAGCAGAAAAGCTTGAAAAAATCGCTCTAGCCTAACTCTATCCTAAGCAAGCATCTTATCCCGATGCTTGCTTTATTAGCTGTTTTACATATAGTTATAATTAATTATCATGTTTATGGAAGCCTGCTTTGCTACTTAAAGGAATAATAATTAGCACCTGCTTTTTTTGTAGCCAGTTAATGGCGCAGGAATCAGTCACGTTACAATTAAAGTGGACGCACCAATTTCAATTCGCTGGCTATTATATGGCCAAACAAAAAGGCTTTTATAATGAGGCCGGTTTAGACGTCAATATAGTTCCTGCCGATCCAAAACGGCCAAATAGTTTTGGTGCGGTAGAGCGAGGAGAGGCGCAATTTGGTGTAGCACATTCAGGTATATTAGAACGCCGTATTGCCGGTGAACCCTTTGTAGCTATGGCTGCCATATTACAGTTTTCTCCTTACTGTTGGATGGTAAAAGAAACTTCAGATATTTTTCATGCTCGTGATTTTATTAACAAGCGTGTAAGTGAAGTCAGCAAAGAGAGTAATTCTGAGTTACTAACTATGCTTAAGCGCAGTGGTATTGATACCGAAAAACTGGCTGTTTACAAAGGCGATGAATTACAACAAGCATGGATGGAAAATAAATTAGATGCCATAGAAGTGTATGTTACCGACCTACCTTATCATATGGATCAGCAAGGGGTTGCTCATAGACTTATATGTCCACAACGTTATGGGATGGATGTATACGCGGATATTTTATTTACCAGCGATAGTATGGTTAAGTATCACCCCGATACGGTAGAAAAGTTTTATCAAGCAAGTTTAAAAGGGTGGCGCTACGCGGTAATGAATATGGATGAAGCCATTGCCATAACCCAACAGTTTCATGCGCCTGATCGCAGTTTTCATCAACTGGCATATGAGGCTGAGGTACTTAAAGACTATATTGCTCCACCGAGTACTACTGTGGGTAATATGTCGATGGCTAAATGGCGTTTAATTGCTGACTTATATGAGATTGATCAAACAAAGTTTGATGAAGTAAAAGCTGATTTTATTTATAAATATAAAAAGCAAGAAACACTACAGCTTTCTTGGATGCTAATTGCGGCTATTATAATAAGCATTATTTCTATCCCTCTGTATTTACGTTTAATACTTAAATCGGCTAAACAAAAGCGGGTATAAGGTTAAGCAATTCCCTTGCTCTGCGAGGTTAAAAAAATAACCGCTTAATTAGGTGCTATTGTGCTGATATAATTAAGCGTCTTTTTTATATCCTAAGCTGTTATGACCTTAACTGAGCAATTTTCTGCCCTAGACTCTTTGCTAATGAATACTCGCTTGTATTGGCAGTGTACTGCATTTGATTTTGACGTTTTACCTTGGCCTGAATTACATGCTCCTTTGAGCGCTTTATCCGATCAGGCGGTTGCTGAATTAGACTCTGATCAAGAACAGCTCTATCAGTTTTTTTCATCCTATATTCCCGCTGTTGAGCAACTTAGCCGATTAGTGTCATTACCTGCCATTACCAACACTCGGAAGGAGTACCCGTTTTGGATCAGTAATGGTATTAAAGGTCGAAAGTTTACTCAGCTACAAGATTTTGTTGGCGCATTGCCCACTAGTAATCAGCCTGTATTAGAGTGGTGTGCAGGTAAAGGCCATTTAGGGCGAATGTTAGCTTTTAATGGTGCGCAGAGTGTACACAGCGTTGAGCTACAATCTCATTTGTGTGAACAAGGGAAAAAAAGTGCACAGCAGCAGGGACTTGCAATACAATTTAGCCAAGCCGATGTACTTAAGGATAACATTCAGGATTTTTTTAGCCCACACACTCATGCCGTCGCTTTGCATGCCTGCGGTGCGTTACACCAAACTTTTATGCATCAAGCCAGTGCAGCAAAAGTACCACAAATTAGCTTTTCACCTTGTTGCTATCATTTATTTACTGATAATAATTACCAAGCGATGAGCGAGCATGCTCAGCAAAGTCGATTAAACTTAACTCACAGAGATTTAAAGCTCGCCCTGCAAGAAACTGTTACAGCTCCTTCGCGAGTAGGCAAAGTGCGAAAAACAGAAGTGGAGTGGCGACTCGGGTTTGATGCCTTAAGAAAGTCACTTACTGGTGAGTTAGGGTATGTCAGCGTCCCTTCAGTGAATAAAGCGATATTTTCAGATTCGTTTGCAGCATTTTGTAACTGGGCGGCAGACAAAAAAGCCTTAAAACTGACAAAAGATATTGATTACAATAAGTTTTTGTTGATTGGACAGACGCGAAAAAAAGTAACAGAGCGAGTTGAACTGGTTCGACATGTGTTTAGAAGAGCAATAGAAGTTTGGCTTGTGCTCGATCGTGCTTTATATTTGCAGCAGCAAGGCTATGACGTCAGTGTTAATACATTTTGTGAGAAGCAATTAACACCCCGTAATATTTTAATTTTAGCCAGTTTAAAAACGCCCTCAACCTAAAAGAGATGTAATGAGAAATTTAAATAACTTACTAGAAAATAATAAACGCTGGGCATCTAGAACGAGCGAAGCGAACCCTGAATTTTTCAAAATTTTATCGATGCAACAAAACCCAGAGTACTTATGGATAGGTTGCTCTGACTCACGGGTGCCAGCTAATCAAATTGTTGATTTATTACCGGGTGAGTTATTTGTGCACCGTAATGTTGCCAACGTGGTTGTACATACCGATCATAATTGTTTATCGGTTATGCAGTACGCGGTCGAAGTATTAAAAGTAAAACATATTATGGTTGTTGGCCACTACGGTTGTGGTGGTGTGCAAGCGGTACTAAACGAGGACCGCTTTGGCTTTATTGATAACTGGCTCCGCCACGTTGGTGATGTAAAAGAAAAACACCTAGAGCAACTTAATGCTCTGCCAGAAAAACAACGTCTGGATCGTTTAATAGAGCTTAATGTGATTGAGCAAGTGCGTAACGTATCTCGCACTAGCATTGTTCAAGATGCATGGCTAAGAGGTCAAGAACTCACGGTGCATGGTTGGGTATATGGCTTAGAAAATGGTCATTTGCATGACTTAGAATCGGTAGTTAGTTGTGCTGAAGAAGAGTGTGAAAGCTATAAAAAAGCAGTACACCATGTACTAAATAAATCTGCGGGCAGTCACCTTTAATATGGCCAAAACGGCGCTAATAATCGGCAGTACCGGCTTAGTTGGCAGCCAGTTATTACAACAGCTGTTAGCATCTTCTAGCTATTCGCAGGTAGTGAGCTTATCGCGCCGCCAATTAGATTTTTCTCATCCTAAATTAATTAGCCATATTATTGATTTTGAAAATTTGACGCATCATGTTGAATTGTTCAAAGGTGACGTGTTCTTTTCTTGCTTAGGGACTACATTAAAGCAAGCGGGCAGTGTGGCTGCACAACGTAAAGTTGATTTTGAATACCAATTTATTTGTGCGCAAATGGCGGCCAATAACGCTGTTCCGCATTATTGCTTGGTATCGTCAAGTGGCGCAAATGCGAATAGTATGAGCCGTTATTTAAAAATAAAAGGAGAGCTTGAGCAGCAGGTGAAGCAGCTTGGCTTTGCACGCTTGAGTATATTGCAACCGTCTTTATTAGTCGGCGAGCGCTCAGAGCTTAGAATTGCAGAAAAGTTCGGTGAGGTGGTACTTCCGCTGCTAACGCGTTTTGGTATCTTTAAACGGTATAGACCCATTACTGGTGAGCAAGTAGCTAATAAATTGCTGAGGGTAAGCATAGAGCAGCAACAAGCAACGGGTTATTATGTGCTGGACGAGCTATTTGAATAACTGAGTAGCGCCATAAAGCAGGTTCGTCTATGGCGTTATATTTATTATTCAGCGTCTGTTTTTGCCGATAATTGCTGTTCAAGTATCGCTACTTTTGCTTCTAATTCAGTTAGCTTTTCACGTGTGCGGATCAGCACTTGGCTTTGAATATCAAACTCTTCACGGCTTACAAAGTCCATTTCGGCAAGCTTATTTTGTAACACTTGCTTAGTTTTACCTTCAAGTGTATCAGCCAGGTTTTTTACACCTTGTGGCATGTTATTAGTGATCTGTTTCGCAATTTCTTCAAGTTTTGCTGGGTTAATCATAGTCGTCCCTTGCCTGTTGCCTAAAATGATAATAACTAATATTACCTTATTGGCTAGGCGTATTGTAGTGATTACGTTAAAATTGCCCGTCTTTTTGCAATCAGCTGGTCGTTATGAAACTCAATCCTAAACAAGATGAAGCGGTAAAGTACATTAGTGGTCCTTGCTTAGTATTAGCCGGCGCAGGCTCGGGTAAAACGCGAGTTATCACCAACAAAATTGCTTACTTAGTACAAAAATGTGAGTATCAAGCGCGTAATATTGCGGCGGTTACCTTTACCAATAAAGCGGCTAAAGAAATGCGCGAGCGGGTTTTGCAAACCTTGGGAAAACAAGAGTCTAAAGGTTTATGGGTGTCTACCTTTCATACACTAGGACTTGAGATCATTAAAAAAGAGTTAAAAACACTGGGTTTTAAACCCGGTTTTTCGTTGTTTGACGACCAAGATACTAATCAATTACTCGGTGATTTAACCGAAGACGAGCTTAAAAAAGACAAAGACTTACTAAATCTACTTAAAATGCAAATTGGTAGTTGGAAGAATGAGCTTATTTTACCAGAGCAAGCTATTCGCGAAGCCAGAGAGCCGCAAAAAGCATTGTTTGCTCAGTTGTATGCGCGTTACCAAAATCAATTAAGAGCGTATAACGCGCTGGATTTTGATGATTTAATTATGATCCCCACGCTGCTTTTAAGTAGTAATGCCACATCACGTGAGCGATGGCAGCAGCGTTTTCGTTATTTACTGGTGGATGAATATCAAGATACCAATACCAGCCAATATCAATTAGTGAAATTGCTGGTAGGCGAACGAGCACGCTTTACTGTGGTGGGAGATGACGATCAGTCAATTTACTCTTGGCGTGGTGCTCGTCCACAAAACTTGGTGTTATTAAGTAAAGATTACCCTGGGCTTCGACTAATAAAACTAGAACAGAACTATCGTAGTGCTGGGCGCATTCTTAAAGCGGCCAATATCTTAATTGCAAATAACCCCCATGAGTTTGAAAAAAAGCTCTTTAGTGAGTTGGGCTATGGTGAGCAAATTAAAGTCATTGGCTGTCGCGATGAAGAACATGAATCAGAACGTGTGGTCGCAGAGATTATTTCTCATAAATTTATGAAACGCACCAGCTATAAAGATTACGCTATTTTGTACCGGGGTAACCACCAAGCGCGGGGCTTTGAAAAGTCGTTAATGAGTAACCGAATCCCGTATAAAATTAGTGGTGGAATGTCGTTTTTTTCACGTTCTGAAATTAAAGATATCATGGCTTACTTACGTCTTTTAGTGAATCAAGATGATGACAATGCTTTTTTAAGAATTGTGAATACCCCACGTCGTGAAATTGGTACAGTCACGCTTGAAAAGCTTGGCACCTTAGCTAATGAAAAACACCAAAGCTTATTTGCGACCTGCTTTGATAACGACTTAGGATACAGACTAAAAGGACGTGGTTTAAATGCACTAGCTGGGTTTGCCCGGTGGGTGGTTGAGCTTTCAGATAACGCAGTGCGCAGTGATACACTGGAGGCGGTGAAGGATTTAGTGCGTAATATTAATTACGAAGCTTACTTGTATGAATCATCGCCTAGTGCCAAAGCCGCTGAAATGCGGATGAAAAATGTGTCCGAGCTGTATCGCTGGATAACAGACATGTTAACAGGCGATGCCGATAATCCGCCAATGACACTGGCTGAAGTAGTTAGTAAATTGACCCTTCGGGACATGCTAGAGCGAAACGAAGAAGAGGATGAAGCTGATGCCGTGCAATTATTAACTTTGCATGCCTCAAAAGGACTCGAGTACCCCTATGTATTTATGGTCGGTATGGAAGAAGGATTGTTGCCACACCAAGTAAGCATTGATGAAGACAATGTGGATGAAGAGCGCCGTCTTGCCTATGTAGGTATTACCCGCGCGCAACAAGAGCTGACTTTAACCTATGCTAAAATCCGCCGTCAGTTTGGTGAAACATCACAAACAGAGCTCAGTCGATTTGTGCAAGAGTTACCGCAAGATGACTTAGCCTTTGAAAACAAAAAAGCGCCTAACACCCAAGCTGAACGTATGGAAAAAGGCCAAGCTCGGGTTGCAAATTTAAGAGCAATGCTGAAAAAGCCACAATAAGGTGTGTTTAGCGCTATTTTAATTCTGAGTTTTTAAGTGTAGCTGGTATAGCGCTGGTTAGTGGGTGCTGTTTAGCAACGAATAGGTTTATGCCGTGTTTATCCAAAAGAGCTCTAAAGTTTAATATTGATGGGCCTTTAGCTATCACTTTTATCTGTTTAAGCTTAGTAATAGCCAACACCCCCTGCAACTGTAAATCGTAGCTTTCTTGTTGTAATACTCGTTTACTGAAGGTGGAGCTAAGGAGTAAATAATCACACTCTATTTCAGTCACCAAATTAAGCTCGCATTTGTCTTTTGCGAAATTGTTTAAGCCAATCGAATGACCGAGTTTTTTAAGCTGTTTTAAGTTCTCTAATTGCTGTGCGCTGGCATAACGCAGCTCCTGCTCATCAAACAACAAGCAAAGCTGTTCATTGTTTACCGGTTGTTTTAGTGTCGCTTTTAGTAAAGAAAATTCATGCTCTTCTAACAGTAAACTGGAGCAAGGCAATAGCGCAACGGCTATCTCTGCATTTTGTGCTTGTTGGTAAGCTTGTTGGATGAGTTGTAGTTCAACTTTGGTATGTTGTTCTTTATCATTCGCAAATTTCTTTAAAATATCAAAACTGGTAAAGCCAAGGACTGGGTGTTCACCAAAAGCCTCAAATAACGATGCACTCTGATAATGCTCATCCAAGGTGATAATATCTGAGCTACGAAACGTCATAGGCAATACATCAAGGTGATGCAATGTTTGTGACTCATGTTGCAACATAGGCTCAGTGAGCAGTGGATGAAATAACTCAAAGCGGTTTTTACCTGAATTTTTAGCATAATACATAGCAGCATCGGCGTCGCGAATGATTTCATCGGTATGTTTATAGCTTTGCTTTGAATAGGTTATCCCAATACTGGCGCCACTTTGTACACACACGCCTTTAGTACAAAACGGCTTTTGCATAATTTTTATAATGCGATTGGCAACATCTTCTGCCTGATTTGGCTCAGTTAAATGGGTTAGTAATACTACAAACTCATCTCCGCCTAGACGGGCTAATAAGTCATGCTCACGAATACATTGTGAGAATAGTTTACTAACACTAATTAAAAACTCATCGCCGGCATGATGCCCGAGCTGATCATTGATATCTTTAAACTTATCAAGGTCAATAAACAATACAGCAAAGTGCTCATTTGGATTGCGTTGATAATATTGCAGGGTTTTTTCTAGTTGAGTTAAAAATAAATTCCGATTTGGTAAGCCTGTTAGTGAGTCATGGTGAGCATCGTGATAAAGCTGTTGTTCTATTTTTTTACGTTCATCAATTTGCATTTGCAAATGTAAATTTGCTTGGCTCAATTCTTTAGTTTTTTCATTAACTCGTGAGGCAAGTTCTTGGTGGCTCTTTTTTAGTGCCTGTGAAGCTAATTTTGTTTGTAATACCGTGGCAATTTGATGCGATACAAAGGTGATTAGCTCTGCATCATCATGTGTAAAAAGGTGTTCATTATTATAAGCTTGGCAAACAATTAACCCTATAACGCCTTGCGAAGTTTTTAGCGGAGCGCCTAGCCAGCTGGTGGCTCTCTTGGATTCATCAATTGGTTTTTCACGCTCTACAATGCCACTATTTAATAACTCTTGTGCTCTTTGCGGATGAATTATTTGTGTTTCTTCGGTGCTTATAACCAGTTCACTGTAGCCTTTTGCAAAGCGCCGTGGTTGAGTGCTGCCTTGGAATTCATCGACACTGTAGGGAAAACTGATCCAACCTGATTCTTTATCATACAAGGCAATATAAAGGTTTTTTGCGTAAGTAATGGTTTTTATTATTTCGTGTATTTGAAAATAAGCATCATCTAAATTTTTGGCTTGGGTTGTCAGCTCTGAAATTTTGAATAATATTTGCTGGCGTTGCAGGGCACCTTTTCGCTGTTGTATTTCAACATTTAAAGCGTCATTACTTTGCGTTAATGCTCGGGTTCTTAATTTTACTTCTGATTCGAGTAACTCTCGTTTTTTAACCCGTTCAATTGCGGTGGCTAAATAGAGTGACATGGCCTCAAGCAGGTTTATTTGTTGCGAACTATAACCTTGTTCTGTGTCGTAACTTTGCGCGGCTAACACACCAATAATGTTTCTTTCTTGATAAACGGGAACGCCTACCCAGTGTTCTGCAGGTGTACCCAATGCTTTAAATAAGCCTTGCTGGGCAGCATCATGCATTTGCTGTTTGGTAAAGTAAGTGGTTTTCCCTTGCTTGAAGACATAACCCGTTGCGCCTTCTTCAAAATTATTATCTCGATTAAGTGGTACTGCAATGCCATCTTTTTCATCAGAAAAATAAGATAATTCTAACTGTTGTGACTGGGGATCAACCAGCACCACATAAAAGCTTTTACTCGGAACATACTTTTGTAAAATGTCATGAATAGCAGGGTAAAGTAAGGTTAGCTCGGCAACAGTACTTGCTTGCTCTGATAATTGTATCAGGGCATTGTGGAGGTGGTAGGCATGTTTGTACTTTTTTAATAGTGCTTTTAGTCGTTTATTTTGGCGCACTACGCTATTAGGTACAATAAGTTTATCTTCCAATGATGTTTAACCAGTTATAATTTTTTGTATAGTTATTAATCATTATAGTTCCACTTTTAACATTTTGCGTCAAGTAGATATTTTTCTTAATTATGTAGCTAAAACTCATGAATTAGAAACAAAAAAGGCTTACTAAAACGTAAACCTTTTATTTAAAGCATTTTGATTTGGCTAATTTTAGTTAGCGGTCATGAAATCGATTGCTGCGCTTATTTCATCATCAGAACAATCCATACACGTTCCACGCGGTGGCATGGCATTAAAGCCATTGATCGCATGATCTAATAAGGTGTCTTTTCCTTTAGCGATACGAGGAGCCCAATCGTCAGCTGATTTAGGAGCGCCTAAAGCACCTGTGCCGTGACAAGCAAAACAGGCTGCTTGATATACTTGCTCGCCTGAACGAGGACCTGTTGGTGCAGCAACCGCTACTTTCTCACCTTCAAGGTAAACAGCACCAATAGGCGCTAAACGTTTTTTAATTGCATCTTCAGTCATAGAGTTATCATATGGCTGTGCGTATGCGGTGGTTGCTAGCACAAGTAATGCTGCAGCTGATAGTTTTTTCATTTTGCCTTGCCCACTTCAATTTGAACGTGATCAATCACGATTTTAAATGACGGAATTTAGACCAATTATAACTCCACTCAGTGATTTATAAAATGCTCAGAGTCGATTTTATTTATAAATACGACTAATGATTGTCTTAACTCAATAAATTACCTAAATAAAACGGGATCATTAGACATCTAAATGCGATCAGAACCCTAATAATTAGCTAATGGCCAATACGTTACGTACTAGTTTTTCGATTCCTGCATCGGCATCCATAATTGATTGTGCCAACATATAAGCAGGTGTTGTAACCAGCTTATTATTTTTATCAATAACAATATCATCCACTTTACACTCAATATGCTCAGCGCCTAATGTGGTTAAAGCATCGGCCGTGTCGCTATCATTACCAATAGTGAGCTGTGGTTTATTATAAATGAATGGCAATAAAGCGGGTGCAATACACATATAACCGGTGGCTTTATTTGCTTTTGCAAATGCTTTACAAGCGCTCAGTACTTCGTCATTTACTTTCGCGTTAGTGCCATTAATAGCAAAGTCAGATAAGTTTTTAGCTACACCAAAGCCGCCAGGAATAATTAAAGCGTCAAATTGTGTAATGTCTAATTCAGCGAGTGACTTTATATTGCCACGGGTGATTCGAGCCGATTCCACTAATACATTACGCGACTCTGCCATTTCTTCACCAGTAATGTGATTAAGAGTATGGTACTGCGTAATATCGGGCGCAAAACACTGATATTTCGCGTTGTTTTTTTCAATGTGTAATAAAGTAAGCACTACTTCATTAATTTCACTGCCATCAAATACGCCACAACCTGCTAAAATTACCGCTATATTTTTCATATTATTTTGCTCCATTGAAGTCATTTTAATAAAGTTTAACACGACGAATCAGCCTATCTAAAAATTTATTTGCTGGTTTTTTAGCCGCAAAGTAAGTTGTTATGCGCTATATGCCATTTGATAACTAGTAAGGGTAAAAAAAATTATAAAGGATCGCTATGATCTTTGATCCATTATGCTAGAATGCTCATCCAGTTATTTAAATGGACGTAAATAATCAAAGTGGGTTACAACACCAGTAACGGTTTAAATGCCTTTTCCACATTGATAGAAGAATAATAAAAAAGAACCTCGAATTATCTTTTTTTAAACAAAACAATAAATTACAAACTAATCTAAGCATTTTGCTATGTTTCGGATGGATAGTTTGTGGGTGTTATCTACATAGTTATCCACAAGTTGCTAAAAATGTAGCGCCCTTAATCACATTAATTCACAGTCGTTTTATTTACTGCCTTATGGCATGCTTATACTTATATTACTTTTTTGTATTTAGGATCCAATTTTACCATGGCTCAGATCCCCGAAAACCCGCTTATTCTTGTTGATGGCTCTTCATATTTGTTTCGTGCTTATCATTCGCCACCTCATTTAACTAATTCTAAAGGTGAAGCCACCGGCGCTATTTATGGCGTGGTAAACATGCTGAAAAGTTTGATCAAACAATACGATCCTTCACATATGGTGGTGGTATTTGATGCTAAAGGTAAAACTTTTAGAAATGACATGTACAGCGAATATAAAGCGAATCGTCCACCAATGCCTGATGATCTGCGTACCCAAATAGCGCCGCTACATAGCATTATTAAAGCGATGGGCTTTCCATTAATTAGTATTGAAGGTGTGGAAGCTGATGACGTGATTGGTACATTTGCGCGCATTGCTTCTGAGCAACAACGCCATGTATTAGTATCAACTGGCGATAAAGATATGGCGCAGTTGGTTAATGAGCATGTCACCTTGATCAATACCATGACCGACAGTATTTCAGATCCCGACACTGTGGTTGAAAAGTTTGGTGTTGGACCTGAACTTATTATCGATTACTTAGCCTTAATGGGCGATAAAGTAGATAATATTCCTGGTGTTGAAGGGTGCGGGCCTAAAACTGCGGTTAAATGGTTACAAAAGTACGGATCGCTTCAGGGCGTAATTGATAATGCTGCTGATATCAAAGGTAAAATAGGTGAAAAGCTTGCAAAAGCGATTGATCATTTACCATTGAGCTATGAACTTGCCACTATTAAGTGTGATGTGGAGGTTGAATCCGATCTTGATACTTTTAAATTGCAAACACCGAATAAAGACGAATTAATTGCCTTATACGGTGAGTGTGAATTCCGTCGCTGGTTAGCTGAATTACTAGACAATCCAAAAGATGCTGACACACATTTAGCGGTCCCAACCCAAGAGAATGAGTTGCCAAAAGTTGAAGATGCGCACTATGAAACGATTTTAACTGAGGCCCAATTTAATACATTGATAGAGCAGCTCAATGAAGCTGAGCTATTTGCTTTTGATACTGAAACAACCAGTTTAGAGTATATGAAAGCGCAGTTGGTAGGGATGAGTTTCGCAGTAAAAGCAGGGGAAGCCGCCTACTTACCGGTTGCACATGATTACCCAGGTGCGCCTGAACAGCTAAGCCTTGAATTTGTGATGCAAAAGCTTGGGCCAATATTAGCTGACGAAAATAAAGCTAAAGTTGGTCAAAATTTAAAATATGATAAAAGTGTGCTTGCCAATGCTGGCTATGAATTAAATGGTATTAAGTTTGATACTATGTTGGAGTCTTATGTTTTTAACAGCGTAGGTACTCGTCATGATATGGATTCATTAGCACTTAAATATTTAGGCCACAAAAATATTAGCTTTGAAGACATTGCTGGTAAAGGTAAAAAGCAGCTCACGTTCAATCAAATTGAACTTGAAAAAGCGGCGCCTTATGCCGCAGAAGATGCCGATATTACTTTGCGTTTACACCAAGTACTATGGCCGAAACTTGAAGCGGATGAAAAGCTTAAATCGGTATTTGAAAATATAGAAATGCCACTAGTAAGCGTTATTTCTGACATTGAGCGCACCGGTGTTGCTATCGACAGCAATATGTTGGCCACGCATAGCCAACGCTTAGGTGAACGATTACTTGAGCTTGAAAAAGAAGCGTTTGAAATCGCAGGCGAACCGTTTAACTTAAGCTCGCCAAAGCAATTACAAGTACTGTTATTTGAAAAGCTAGAATTGCCCGTTATCAAAAAAACACCCAAAGGCGCGCCTTCTACAGCAGAAGAAGTACTGCAAGAATTAGCACACGATTACCCATTGCCTAAAGTGATTATTGAGCATCGCGGTTTATCTAAGCTTAAATCAACTTACACAGATAAATTGCCACTGATCGTGAATGAGCAAACCAAGCGTGTGCATACTTCTTATCATCAAGCGGTAACAGCAACGGGTCGATTAAGTTCAAGCGATCCTAACCTACAAAATATTCCTATTCGTTCAGAAGAAGGGCGCCGTATTCGTGAAGCCTTTATTGCTGCTGATGGATATAAAATTGTGGCGGCCGATTACAGCCAAATAGAGCTGCGTATTATGGCGCATCTTTCACAAGATAAAGGGTTGCTCAATGCCTTTGCAAATGGCTTAGATGTGCATAGCGCTACAGCTGCTGAGGTATTTGGAGTTGAGCTTGAAGAGGTTACATCTGATATGCGCCGTAAAGCTAAAGCCGTTAACTTTGGCTTAATTTATGGCATGTCGGCATTTGGTCTGGCACGTCAACTTGATGTACCACGCCATGAAGCGCAGCATTATATTGATAAATATTTTGAGCGTTTCCCTGGTGTTTTAGAATACATGGAAACGACCCGTGAAAAAGCAGCAGAAAATGGTTACGTAGAAACTATTTTTGGCCGCCGCTTACATTTACCAGAAATAAATGCCCGCAATGGAGCACGCCGCAAAGGCGCTGAGCGCGCAGCAATTAATGCCCCTATGCAAGGCACTGCTGCCGATATTATTAAAAAAGCCATGTTAACAGTACATGCATGGGTTAACCAGCAAGCGCCTAATACGGTTAAGTTACTTATGCAGGTACACGATGAATTGGTATTTGAGATTAAAACAGAGTGCACTGAGCAATACACTCAGCAAATTTGTGAGCTGATGTCACAAGCGGCACAGCTAGATGTGCCACTTATAGTTGAAGCTGACGAAGGTGATAACTGGGAACAAGCGCACTAATTTGGTATGCCAAGGATGCCTTGTCTTAGGTAAACACAACAGTTAAAAAGAATTATTTAAAAGCGCCAATAGGCGCTTTTCTTTTAGCTTGCAGGTTAAAAAAAAGTTAAATTAAACAGCAGTTTGTATTAAATCGTTAGAGGTTCATCAATTCGCTTCGAATATCGATAATATGCTTGTATTTTTACGCTTGCTTTTGGTAAAGTGCCGCCCGTCCTCATCCTGTAGGACATCCTGTTGATGATGCATCGTAAGATGCAACGTATTGATAGCTTCTCCCCAGTTTGCTATATCGGCCTATCATATATTTGATGGGCCGTTTTTTTATAGCTTTACTCCAAAGCGTTAAATTTATTCTCTAATTGCACTTAGCGTTTCAAGTGATACCATCAGTTTACTGTGCGTTTTCTTTTTAACTCAGCGTATTAGTGATTTTCAATTTGACTGATCAAAGTATTATTTTTTCGGGTATAAATCTTTTATTTTAGGAGTGCATTATGTTTAAAACGTTAGCTGTAGCAGGTTTATCTTTATCATGTTTACTAGTTTCAGGTGTTGCATCGGCAAACTGGCAGTTACTCAACGATAAAAGCCAATTAAGTTTTGTCTCAATTAAAAAAAATAGCATTGCTGAGGCAAGCCATTTTACTCAGTTATCAGGGCAATTGAGTGAGCAAGGTCAGTTTAGCGTAAATGTTGATTTAACCTCAGCTGAAACGTTTATTCCTATTCGTAACGAGCGCCTAAGCAAAATTTTGTTTGAATCTGACACTTTTGCAAATGCAGTATTAACCGCTGACTTATCTGATAAATTGTCACTTATTAAGCAGCCTGGGCAGTACGTATTAAAAGGTGTTAGCGCCGAGCTAGACTTTCACGGTCATAAAAAGCCACTTGCAGTTGATGTACTTGTTAGTAGTGCGGAAAACGGGGATTTAAGCGTTGCATCATTTACACCTATCATTATTAATAGCGATGACTTTAAAGTCACCGAAGGGATAATGCAGTTACAAAAACTAGCCGGCTTACCTTCGATTGCTACTGCGGTACCGATTACTTTTGCACTGACCTTTAAAAAACAGTGATTTCTCTTAACGAACTTAGTAAGCAACTAAGCGAGCCAAGTAAACCTTTTGAACAATGGCAGCCTGCTCATTGCGGGCAATTGCCACTGCTGATTGACGAGCAAGGTAAATGGTTTTATGCGGGTAGTGAAATTACCCGCCAAGCCATGATAAAACTGTTTGCTAGTGTGTTGTGCCGCGAAGATGGACAGTTTTATTTAAAAACGCCAGTAGAGAAAATTGCGATTGAGGCTAAGGATGCGCCATTTATTATTGTAAGTTGGCATCGTGAGTCGACATCTGATGGCGATGTTATTTGTTGTATTGATAATCTACAGCGTACCTGGCTACTAAGTCGTGCTGAGCCGCTATATATTAATAATTACAAAGGCGCTGCAGTGCCTTATATGCAATTACCCTATGGTTGTTTTGCGCGAGTTGCCAGAAATGTGTTTTATCAGTGGGCTGAAATAGCCGAAACAGATGAGCTCGGCTATTTTATTACCTCCGCGAATGAGCGGTTTTATTTAGGGTAATTACTCTGTGTCAGCAGGTGGAATTGCTACGATTGGACCTAAGTACCACTCATCTAACTTTTTAGCGACTTCTGGTAAGCCTGTGCCTTTAAGTGATGAAAATGCATGAACTGTTATATCGCCATCTAATTCACTCAATTCACGACGAACACTAAGTACCTGTGATTTACGTGGACCTTGCTTGAGCTTATCTGCTTTAGTTAATAGTGCCAATACTGGAATTTCACTACCTACAGCCCAATTAATTAAATCGCGGTCTAAATCTTTTAATGGATGACGAATATCCATTAACACCACAATACCTTTTAAGCTTTGACGTTTTTGTAGGTATTCGCCTAGCGACTTTTGCCATTTCTTTTTCATTTCAATTGGCACTTTCGCAAAACCATAACCTGGTAAGTCAATTAGGCGCATGTCATCGACATCGGCAAGTTCAAATGTGTTGATCAGCTGAGTACGGCCAGGTGTTTTACTAGTACGTGCTAACTTTTGATCGGTAAGGGCATTAAGCGCACTTGATTTACCTGCATTTGAGCGACCGGCAAACGCGACTTCAATTCCCGTATCAGCAGGTAATTTAGTGATGTCTGGCGCGCTTGTAACAAAAGACGCAGTGTTATACTTGATACGAGATTTGAGCACAGGCTCTCCTAAAACTAAAAAAAATAACATTGGGTAAACCAAATTCACCCGTGGCGCGTATTTTATACTATAAAGTAGCTATTAAAAAGTGTATTTGAGCATGTAAAACCGTTGCTGATGGTACATTTTAACTGGCTTAGCGATTAATTTTACTCAAAACCCTATAATTTATAGGTTTAATGTGTGTAGAAAACGTGCCAGAGAATTTAATATCGTGTAGAATATAAAAATCACAACATCCATATTGTAGATGATACAGGGTCGGAAACAGAGAATTCACCATGAAAAAAATAGCACTATCTTTAACTATATTGCTTGGTGCGTTGTCAGCAAGCAACGCAACAGCATTTGATGGCGATGTAAACGCAGGTAAAGAAAAATCAGCAACGTGTGCGGCTTGTCACGGCCCAGACGGTAATGCGCCGGTTAACATCTACCCAAAAATTGCAGGCCAACACGCAGATTACATATATAAGCAACTTACTGAATTTAAATTAGGTATGACTTCGGGCGGTAAAGAAGGTCGAATGAATCCAGTAATGAGCGGTATGGCAATGCCATTGAGCGATCAAGATATGAAAGACTTATCTGCTTATTTTGCTTCTTTGAATATGTCTGAAGGTGCTACACCTAAAGATGTTCAAGAAACAGGCGCTATGTTGTACAAAGCGGGTGACGCTGAACGCGGAATTCCATCATGTGCGGCTTGTCATGGTCCACGTGGTAATGGCTCTTCATTAGCTAAATTCCCAAAAATTTCTTTTCAACATCCAGAATACATCAAGTCACAACTTGAACAGTTCAGAGATGGCACTCGTAATAACGACCTAAATGGTGTTATGCAAGATATTGCTCAGAAATTAACTGATAAAGACATTGAAACATTATCTAAATACCTTGGCGGCCTACACTAAAGTCGTATTTATTTAGATATTGTTAACATAATACAATGTTAAGTAGACAAAAAGCAGCCTTGGCTGCTTTTTTTGTTTCTGCAATGACCGATAAAGCCCCTTTACTTGTAAGACATTGACCATACTCTATTGTAAGAAAAGTCTCATTTTATTTTTGTTTTTCAATTTAACTTATTGTAATTTATGATTTTTAACGTCTTTTGTTATGTTTTACATAAGAAAAAAGATATAAATTAGTTGTAACAAAATTATTAACGAGTAAATTAACCCCTGTCGCAACAATAATAACAAATAGGAAAACGTTATAAGGATCGTAGCGCGGCACGACTGAATAGCACATTGAGAGTGCTACTAAAGGAAATAACAAAAAAGTGTCAGGAAAGACCGAAAATAATAAAAACTCATGGAAGTTTAATAATAAAAACAAAATGGAATGCTACACGGAAGATAAATAATAATAATACGGATAAAGAAATAATAATAAAAATAATAAAGACTAAAAAGTCGAAGGGAGAAGTGTCCATATAATGGCGCTCAGATTAGCAGGCGGTAGAGATGTTTTCTCTACCGCCTTTTTATTTGTCCTGTTACAATACCCCCGTTTAAAAAAAGCATCTAAATATGCTTTGGCGTATATAGAGAAACCCAACCTCTAAAACGCAAACCGAATTCTTCTGGCTAGGCCAGCATCGCGATGCCCATTGAGTTGCGCCTCGCTCAAAACCTCTTAAGTGAGACGATCAAGATATGAGTAGAAAGAAAAAGTCACGTAAAATTCCATCAAATGGACCCGTTCGTTTAAGCCAAGATAAGCTTAAAGAAATGCGTGCATTGAAAGAGCAACGTGTAAAGAAAACCAAAGGCGCTAAGCCTGGTTCACGTAATGCACCTGATGTATTGAGTAATGACACTCAAAAAACAGGTTCGGCTGCTAAAGACAAACGTGTTGGTAGTAAAAAAGCAGTACCATTAGTTGCCCCAGCCGCTGAACCAAAAGTCGAAATGAAACGTAACCTTAAGCCTGTAGCAGAGCTTAAAAAGGCGATTGAGCCTGAGTTAACGCCTGAGCAAGAATTAGAGGCGCTTGAAAATGATGAGCGCTTGCTTAAATTAGTTGAGCGTCATGAGCAAGGTGAAATGCTAACGGGTAAAGATGCTAAATACTTTAATAGCCGTATAGCGCGTCACCAAGTGCTGTGTAAGTTATTAGGCATTGAAGATGAAGAAGAATTTGAAGATGACTTCAGTGATGAAGAAAGTAATTCAGATTTTGATCAATACCTATCAAACGACCTAGCTAATGAATGGCTAGATGACGACGAAGATAAGTAATAAGGATACGCAATGAGTACAGCAGTGATCTTAGCCTTAGTTGTAGGTGCTGCTATTATAGCGGGCTTGGCATTTTATGCGGGTCAGTTGCTCTACAAGCTAAATGTGCAAAAAAAGCTAATTAGCAAACAACAGGCAGAGCAACAGCAAAAACTTAAGCAGTCGCGTTTAAAACGTAATGCAAAGCTAGCCGATAGTATTCATTTAATTGCACGTGCGATGAATGAAAAGCAATGTGATTACTCTGAGGGCTGTTTACGTATTTGGGTGCTGATGTCGCAATATAGTTTTGATACTGAGCGTGACTTAACAACTGCATACCCAGGCATTTATAAAATGTACGACGTGGTAAAAGAAATGCCAACTCACGATTCGCGCAAAAAGTACGCTAAAAAAGAAATTTTTAAGCAAGATACCGCACGCTGGCGCGCAGAAGAATCACTGAGTGATGAAATTGAAGCTGACTGTAAAAAAATTATTGTTGAGTTTAAAGCAGCCCAAGGCAGCGAAAACGTGGTTTTTAACTAGCACTTAAATTTTACAGCATAAAAAAAGCAGACCTAGGTCTGCTTTTTTTATGCGCGCTATTTTTTAAATTATATAACCCGTGAGAAGCGAGTGGCATTTATTTGTTTTTGTAAGTGCGCATCAAAGCACATACAAATAATACGAATAAATAAATTCCCTTTTGGTGTTACGCTAATTAGGTTGTTTTCTATTGTTACCATTTCATCGGCAATTAATGGTGCGAGTGCCTCTAAGGCATCTTTAAAGTAGTCATTAAAGCTGATTTTATGTCTGTTCGCGAATACGCTCATATCAAGCTCAAACTGGCAAATAAGTTGTTTAATTGCATCCGCTCGAATAAGGTCATCTTGGGTTAAATGCATGCCTTTATTAATGGCACTGCCTGCTTGCTCATCGATTGTTTGGTAATAGTGTTTTAGCTCTTTCTTATTTTGTAGTATGGCTGTGCCTATTTGCGATATTGACGAGACCCCTAAGCCTAGTAAATCACATTCTCCATGGGTAGTGTAACCTTGAAAGTTACGATGAAGTTGGCCGCTATTTTGAGCAATAGCCAATTCATTATCAACTTTTGCAAAGTGATCCATACCTATAAATTGATAGCCCGCCTGTGTCATTTGCTCTAGGGTATTTTTGAACATAGTGAGCTTATTATGGGCACTGGGTAAATCAGCATCTTTTATTTTACGTTGAGCGGCAAAACGATCAGGTAAATGAGCGTAGTTAAATATTGAAACACGGTCGGGGTCTAAAGCAATCAGTTGCTCAATAGTTTGCTTAAAACTCTCAGGTGTTTGTAGAGGCAGGCCATAAATCATATCTGCATTAATTGATTTAAAGCCTAATTGTTTTGCTTGGGTAATTAACTGCTTTACCTCATCAACATGTTGAGGGCGGTTAACAGCTAGCTGAACTTGATCATTAAAGTCTTGAATACCAAATGACACACGATTAAATCCCATCTCGCTTAAGTCAATCAGCATATTGTCAGCCAGTGAGCGAGGGTCTATTTCTATACCGCGCTCACAGGTATCGCTAAAGTTAAAGTGTTGCTCTAGTAGCTTTACTAAGCGAGTCATTTGGGCTGCGGTCAAAAAGGTTGGAGTACCGCCTCCTAAATGTAATTGCTCAACCCGATAGTCTTGAAATAGCGGCGCTTGTGCCACGATTTCTTTAGCTAAAAAATCTAGGTAGGTATCAGCTTTAGATTGATGGCGAGTAATGACTTTATTACAGCCACAGTAATAGCAAAGCTGGCTACAAAAAGGAATGTGAATATATAAAGACAAAGCACGGGTTTGCGATGATTCAATAGCGCTAATCAAATCTTGTTGCTGATAGCCGTCGGCTAACGAAAGTGCAGTCGGGTAAGACGTGTAACGCGGGCCCGATACATTGTATTTGTTTATTAAAGTTTGATCCCATTGAGGAAGTTTAATCATCACACGCACCTTATCTTTTAAGTTGCTGCGTATTGTAAAAAAGGAAAGGGGAAGGGGGTTTGATCTACAACAAAAAAAGGTGCCGTAGCACCTTTTTAGTATGTAACGTGGCTGCGTTACATTATGGCGTCTTTTAAATACTGAAATAGCTCTTTGTAGCCTCTCGCAGGCTTTTCTGCTTTTACTTCTTTGGCCGCATTACGCACCAGTTGGCGCATTTTTTGGCGCTCAAGAGCTGGGTATTGTTCAATTGTTTCGTTGATTAAGTCATCGCCTTGCTCAATTAAATCACTGCGCAGCTGCTCAATCTTTTTGATCATAACCTCTGCTTGGTTATTTTTATTAAGCATTACATCAATGATCGCTTTAATTTCTTCAATGTTTTCTACTGTACGAAGGGTTTTTGCTATGTAATTTAAGTGGCGGCGGTATGCATCACTTTTATTACTAATTTTATCGGCAACAACCATTGCTTCTTTTAAGTCATCATTAAGCGGTAAGCGTTCGCGCTGCTTTTTACCCATTTTGGCAATTTCAGACCCTAACTGATGAAACTCTTGCGCTTCGCGCTTAAGTTCACTTTTTGATACATATATAATTTCTTCTTCAATTTCAGCAGGCTTGCCTTTTTTCTTCGCCATGGGGTGCTCTTAAGTAAAAATAACTTTGTCTATTATACGCGATTCTTTTAGTGATTAATATTAGCTGATGTGGTGCAGTGAGTGTGTTAGCATTTAAATATAAAAAATGTGTGCAACATGGCCTTCAGGGCTCAGGACAGAATTTATGAAAAGCCAACACCAAGATCCAATATATTCGCAAATTTCTCAAGTAAAAGATGCCGTTTCTGAAGTACTCGAACATGCTAAAAAGTTAGGCGCTACTGCTGCAGAAGCTGCTATGTCGAGCACATCAGGGCTGTCGGTAAGTACGCGCATGGGCGAGGTAGAAACCATCGAGTTTAATCAAGACGGTGGTTTAGGTATTAGCGTGTATGTTGGTAATAACAAAGGCTCCGCCTCTACGGCTGACTTAAATCCAAAAACATTGCGATCTGTGGTCGAAAAAGCCATAGATATTGCTAAATTCACCTCAGATGATCCGTGTAATGGTATTGCTGATAAAGAATTACTTGAGTTTTCGCCTAAAGATTTAGATTTATTTCATCCTTGGGATGTAAGTCCTGAGCAAGGGATTGATTTATGTCATGCTGCTGAGCAAGCCGCATTAAATGCGGATGAGCGAATTGTGAATTCTGATGGTGCTAGCTTTTCTTCACACCAAGGGCTGCGAGTGTATGGCAATAGTCATGGTTTAATTGCAGGCTACCCAAGAACACGCCATAGCATAAGCACTATGGTAATAGGCAAAGAGGGCGAGCATATGCAGCGCGACTCAGCCTACACAATTTCCCGCGATCAAGCAGGGCTAAAAGATGCTGCAAGTGTTGGGCTTGAAGCCGCTGCAGAAACCCTAGCTAAACTAAACAGTCAAAAACTAGGTACCATGAAAGTGCCGGTTATTTTTAGAGCCGATATTGCTAACTCATTGTTTGGCCATTTAGTGTCAGCGATAGGCGGTGGCGCACTGTATCGTAAATCCAGTTTTTTACTGGATAGCTTAGGTACACAAGTGTTCAGCAAAACCGTTAATATTTCAGAGCGCCCACACTTATTAAAAGGGTTAGCATCATCACCTTTTGATAGCGAAGGGGTTAAAACTCTAGACAGAGAAATAATACACGGTGGTGAATTGCAAACATATTTATTAGCGAGCTACGCAGCGCGTAAAATGAATATGACGCCAACAGGCCATGCCGGTGGTATTCATAACTGGTTGGTTGAGCAAACCCATCAGGACTTAGCTACACTATTGAAAACCATGGGCACGGGTTTGTTAGTCACTGAACTTATGGGGCAGGGTGTAAATACCGTGACTGGTGACTACTCTCGTGGTGCAGCTGGTTTTTGGGTTGAAAATGGTGAAATACAGTACCCAGTAAGTGAAATAACTATTGCTGGTAACTTAAGAGATATGTTTAAAGGTATTTCAGCTATTGGTGGCGATATAGAGCGACGTGGTGGTATTCAAACGGGCTCAGTGCTGATTGAGCAAATGCAAATTGCGGGTGCTTAATACCCATCCACAATAATACTTAATTCAGCGAATTGGTATACACCCACTTTGTTTGCTTAAATTAAGCTTAATTTAAGCAAACTTTCCTTTGAGGTTTTTAAGGTGTGATATGGCTAAAGATAGATATGCGCCAAAACCATTAACCGACATTATGGCCGGGCTAAACAACCGTTTAGCAGCCTATGCGGGAAAAAGCCAAGCATTGGATACACAGCAACAACTGTTACGCGATTTTTTAGGGCCTAAGCTAGGCGATAAATGTCGAGTAAGTAATTATCGTGACGGCACACTGATGATAGAAGCTGTTTCAGCTCCTATTGCTCTTAGGCTTAATTATTTAAAAATGGATATGCAGTCTCATTTTAGAGCCGCAGGTATGGCAGAGCTTGGACAAATAAAAATTACCGCCAATCCACAAGCAACTCAACGATTAAGTAATCGTCCTAAAGCGACAGATAGCCAAGCGACTAACTCTCTTAAAATGAGTGAGCAAACGGCTGATTATTTGAATGCGATCGCCGATTCTGCTCCTCCTTCATTAAAAGAAAAGCTGCAGCGCTTAGCATTACATGGCAAAAGTAAGCCCTAGCTAGCCCTCATGCTAGGCTCTTTTTCACGCTTTGAACAAACGCAAAATACTTTGTTACATATTCGATTTTATTGTTATTTAAATCAGGTTTATTATGCTTAGCTAGTGCTTCCTAAATTAGGTTGTAGCTGATGCGTATTTCATTAAGCAGGTAATAGACTGCATCCTATTGTTGTTTTTTTGAGTTATCAAATCTTAATGAAATGCGTATTTATTCTAATTAATATACGGAATTCTTATGAAAAAAATAACAATGACTGCCGCCAGTATTGCATTGGCGTTAGGTTTGGTTGGCTGCGGCGAAAAGCCACAACAAATGAAAGCAGAATCAACCACAGTAACTGCACCGGTGGCGGCTCCTGGTGCGCTAGGTGTTGATTTACAAAATATGGATAAAAGTGTTCGTGCACAGGATGATTTTTATTACCATGTTAATGGTCAATGGTTAGCAAAAACTGAGATTCCAGGTGACAAGTCTAACTATGGGTCGTTCTCACAGTTATATGATGAATCGCAAAAAGCAATGAAAACAGTGCTTGAAAACGCCAGTGCTAATAGTAGTGCAAAACCAGGTTCAGATGAATATAAGATTGGTGCATTTTATTCTAGCTATATGGCTGAAAATGCTCGTGAAGAGTTAGGTATTTTGCCACTTGAGCCAGCTATTAAAAGCATTGATACAGTGAAAGATAAAGCCGCGTTGGTCACACTGATGGCACAGCTACAAGTTAAAGGTGGCGATCTTCCTTTTGGCTGGTATGTTAATAATGACGCTAAAAACTCAAGTGAAAATGCGCTTTATGCCTATCAAGCGGGACTTGGTTTACCTGACCGCGACTACTATTTAAAAGATGATGAAAAATTCACAAAAATTCGCGCGGCTTATCAAACGTATATCACCGATATTTTAGCTAAAGCTGGCGTTAATAATGCCGCTGATGCAGCCAAAGCGATATTAGCACTTGAAACGACACTTGCTGATGCACAGTGGAGCCGAGTGCAAAGCCGTGATGCAACTAAGTCATACAATAAAATGACGGTAGCTGAAGCTAACTCGCTAATGGGTGAGTTTGATTTAAATGCCTATTTCGAAGCAGTTGGCGTTGATGTTCAAAAGTTAATTGTGCGCCAACCAAGTTACTTTGAAAAATTTGCAGAGATTTTTAACAATACTGACTTAGCTGTTTGGCAAAACTATTTAAAATTCCATTTTGTTAGTAATTACGCGCAGCTACTTAATAAAGATTTAGTGGATTTGAAGTTTAATTTTTACAGCACCACGTTGCGTGGTGTTGAAGAGCAAGCACCACTTTGGAAGCAAGCCGTTGATGCATCAAACAGTGTACTGGGTGAAATTTTAGGTAAAGTCTACGTTAAAGAAAACTTCCCGCCAGAAGCAAAAGCACGTATGGAAGAGTTAGTTGATAATGTGATTAAAGGCTATTCAGTGGCAATTGAAAACCTTGAGTGGATGAGCCCTGAAACAAAAGTGGCGGCGCAAGAAAAACTCAATAAGTTTACCCCTAAAATTGGTTACCCAGATAAATGGAAAGATTACTCAGATTTAGCGATTAACCCTGATGAACTGGTAGGTAACTATATTCGCTACAGTGAATGGGCTTATGCAGATATGATTGCTAAATTAGGTAAGCCAGTTGATCGCTCTGAGTGGCATATGACTCCACAAACAGTGAATGCTTACTACAATCCAGTGAATAACGAAATAGTATTCCCTGCGGCGATTCTGCAGCCTCCTTTCTTTAATTTAGAAGCTGATGATGCTGTTAACTATGGTGCTATTGGTGCGGTTATTGGCCATGAGTTAGGCCATGGCTTTGACGACCAAGGGGCAAAATACGACGGTGATGGCAATTTACGTAATTGGTGGAGCGAGTCAGACCTTAAGCAGTTTGAACAGCGAAGTGCTGCCTTAGTTGCACAGTATAATCAATATAAACCGTTTGAAGATGCCAGCGTTAATGGTGAGCTGACACTGGGTGAAAACATTGGTGATTTAGGCGGCTTAACCGTCGCTTATAAAGCGTATCAGCTATCGCTGGGTGATTCGAAAGCGCCCATTATTGAAGGCTATACGGGCGACCAACGCTTCTTTATGGGCTGGTCGCAAATTTGGCGTCGTAAATACCGTGATGAGGCGCTACGTAATCGTTTAATGACCGATTCACATTCACCGAGTCATTATCGCGTAATTGGTATTTTGTCGAACATGCCAGAATTTTACCAAGCGTTTGATGTTAAAGAGGGCGATAAAATGTATATCAAGCCTGAAGATCGCGTAAAAATTTGGTAATTTAAGCTAAAATTAGCTTAAACTAATCGCAAAATAAAAAGCCAGTGAGCATCATGTTCACTGGCTTTTTAGTTACTTATATACCTGATAATAAAACTAGGGTCTGTTGACCTTTGCGGATTAAAATTTGTTCAAACTAGGGGCGGTTTAATCGCGGCGCGAGGTTTGTAACCTAGTGGGCTAAGTAAAAACCGAGCAACAAAGAGTAAATTGCCCCTAGGCAGAACCCTTCGGGCAGCAACTGTTTGGCATTGATGCTGCGTTATCGCCTATTTATGGGGAATAACCACACCACATAGGCTCTGCCTTACCTAAATACCAAACAGACTGCTGCAAATTTAACCTTGAATGATCAACAGACCCTAGCTATATTTCGTTTTTATGGCGCTGATAATCTCAACATTAGCAGCAGGAAAATCATAGTTATCAAGCTCGTCTATGCCCACCCATTCGCTTGGTTGCCCTTCTGCGCCATGAGCTTGACCGTTAAAGTTACTGACCACATGCACATTAAGTCGTACGCATTTATCGCCATAGTCATGCTCTATAGTGATAAGTTCGCTTGAACTATGAATAGTCAGCCCTACTTCTTCTAGCAGTTCACGTTTTAGGGCTTGAAACACACTTTCTCCGGCTTCAACTTTGCCACCAGGAAACTCCCATAACCCACCTTGATGTTGCTCATCTGCACGTTTACAAATAAACAAATTGTTATTTTTTTTAATTACACCCACAGCAACATTGATGATTACTTTAGTCATTACCTCTCCCTTAAATAGCATAAAAAAAGCGACGCAAGCGTCGCTTTTTATCTAACGTAACAAAGTGGTGTTATTTTAATTTACCACAACATTGTTTGTATTTTTGACCTGAACCACATGGACATGGATCGTTACGGCCAACTTTTGGCTCGCTACGCGCCATAACCTGAGCACTTTGCGGTGCTTCACCACCTACGTGTTCTGCTTCTTCATGTTGATATTCGCGAGGGGCATTTTCACTTTTACGGTGTTGCTCTTCTACTTTTTCAACATCTTCTTCAGCGCGAACTTGCACTTTACTTAAAATACCGACCACATCGACTTTTAAGTTTTCTAGCATTTCAGAGAATAACTCAAACGACTCACGTTTGTATTCTTGCTTAGGATTCTTTTGTGCGTAACCACGTAAGTGAATACCTTGGCGTAAGTGATCCATTGCAGCAAGGTGGTCTTTCCAATGTTGGTCAAGACTTTGAAGCATAATGGCTTTTTCAAACTGACGAAGTACAGAATCGCCGACCATTTCTTCTTTTTGCTTGTAAGCTTGTTCAACCGCTTCTTCAATACGCTCACGAAGTTTTTCTTCGTACAGTTTATTGTCATCAGCTAACCACTGAGTAATTGGTAACTCAATTAGGAAATCTTGCTTTAAGCGCTCTTCAAGCCCTGGGACATCCCACATTTCAGCTAAGCTTTGTGGGGCAATGTATTGATCAATTACACCCGCGAGCACATCACCACGGATAGCGGTAATCGTTTCTGAAATATCACCTTCTTCAAGCAATTCGTTACGTTGAGAGTAAACAACACGACGTTGATCGTTTGCTACATCATCGTACTCAAGTAGCTGTTTACGCACATCAAAGTTACGTGCTTCTACTTTACGCTGGGCGTTTTCGATTGCGCGGTTAACCCATGGGTGTTCAATGGCTTCGCCACGTTGCATACCTAGTTTACGCATCATGTTGGTCATGCGCTCACCGGCAAAAATACGCATTAACGCATCATCCATCGATAGGTAGAAACGGCTTGAACCGGCATCACCTTGACGGCCAGAACGACCACGTAATTGGTTATCAATACGACGTGATTCATGACGCTCTGTACCAATAATGTGTAAACCGCCGGCATCAATTACTGCGTCATGGCGAATCTTCCATGCGGCTTTAATTTCGGCAATTTGTTCGTCAGTTGGGTTTTCAAGTTTTTCAACTTCACTATTCCAATTACCACCAAGTACAATATCGGTACCACGACCGGCCATGTTGGTGGCAATGGTGACTGTGCCTGGTAAGCCCGCATCAGAAACAATGTCTGCTTCTTGTGCGTGGAATTTAGCATTAAGTACGTTGTGCTTAATTTTTTCTTTGCGTAAAAACTGCGACAAGTACTCAGAGCTTTCAATTGAGATAGTACCTACAAGTACTGGCTGACCACGTTCTTGACAGTCTTTAATGTCTGCTAAAATGGCTTCGTACTTTTCTTCTTGCGTTAGGTACACCAAATCTGCGCGATCATCACGGATCATTGGCTTATTGGTTGGCATAACAACTGTGTCTAAACCGTAGATAGACTGAAACTCAAACGCTTCTGTATCAGCTGTGCCTGTCATACCTGCTAGCGTTTCGTACAAGCGGAAGTAATTTTGGAACGTAATAGAAGCTAACGTTTGGTTCTCGTTTTGAATTTTCACACCTTCTTTTGCTTCTACAGCTTGGTGTAAACCTTCTGACCAACGGCGTCCTTCCATAGAGCGACCTGTGTGCTCATCAATAATGATAACTTCGTTTTCTTTAATAACGTAGTCAACATCTTTTTGGTAAAGCTTGTGCGCACGAAGAGCTGCATAAACGTGACTGAGTAGCGTGATGCTCGCTGCTGAGTACAGTGAATCACCTTCTTCAATTAAGCCGCGCTCTGTAAGTAGCTCTTCAACTTTTATTTGCCCACGCTCAGTTAGGTGAACTTGCTTAGATTTTTCATCGATAGTGAAATCGCCATCACCTTCAATCCCTTCCTCATCTTCTTTTTCTTGTAGTTCAAGTAAAGGAACAATGGTATTTATTTCAGTGTAAAGCTCTGAGCTGTCTTCAGCTGGGCCTGAAATAATAAGCGGCGTTCGCGCTTCATCAATTAGGATTGAATCCACTTCATCCACTACGGCATAAAATAATGGGCGTTGAACGCGCTCATCAATGCTAAATGCCATGTTGTCACGTAGGTAGTCAAAACCAAATTCGTTATTGGTACCGTAAGTGATGTCAGCTGCATAAGCTTGTTTTTTCTGTTGTGGCATCATGCCCGGAACATTACAACCAACGGTTAAGCCTAAAAACTCAAATAGTGGACGGTTGGTTTCAGCATCACGCTTAGCCAAGTAGTCATTTACGGTAATGACATGAACGCCTTTACCTGTTAAGCCATTTAAATATGCTGGAAGTGTCGCGGTTAGGGTTTTACCTTCACCAGTACGCATTTCTGCAATACGGCCTTGTTGTAAAACCATACCACCTAATAATTGCACGTCGAAGTGACGCATACCGTTTACACGCTTTGACGCCTCACGTACCACAGCAAATGCTTCTGGTAGAATATCGCTTAGGCTTTGTCCGTTATCGTAACGTTCTCTAAACTCAGCTGTTTTAGCTTTTAAATCTTCATCTGAAAGCGCTTCTAGTTGCGTTTCAAGTGCATTGATCAGTGCGACCGTCTTTCTTAGGTTTTTAATAGTGCGGTCATTGCGACTACCAAAAATCTTGGTAAATAAATTAGATATCATGATAAAACCGTTACAATGTGTTTTTTTGCTAGCCGTGCATCGGCTAACCCATTTTTTACAATTGATAATTAATGTATTCTTTGAATTAACCTTTAGGACACATTAATTAGCAATTTTGTATTAAGCTGCTTAAAAAGCACTGTTTATTACCTGCGCTACTATACCAGACTCTGCTAAACATCAAACTACCTCTATAAAAAGATCTTCATTTAAAACAGAAAAATGAGATCTCGCTCATAAAAATAGCGTTATGTAACGAAACTTGATTAAAACTGCAGATAAACAGACTCTGAAGATATGGTGTTGAATAAATTAAAAACAAGGGTGAAACGCCTAAATTTTACCCTTAAATGCTTTGCTTGCGGTCATCGCTTTTTAACTCTTAAATTGCACAATCTTTTTATTTATTACTCTTCGTAAGTCACTTAAGCCATACGGTTTATCGGCAGGTGCATATACATGGTAGCGGTATCATTAAATAAGCTACTAATCGCAAATGAAGCGTGTGTTAATATCTTATGCAATCAGCGTTTGCTAATATTATTTTTAGTAGTATAGAGTTCATCATATTTTTTGTTGCTATAAAACGCGTTGATTGAGTTTTAATAAAAGGGAAAATAAAGTGCAAACCAACAAAGATAACTTAGTAGTCCTTGGCGCTGGCTGGCTTGGCCAAGCCTTATGTATTGATGCACAAAAACAAGGTTGGCAAGTGCAAGGAACTCATCGTAGTGACACTCATCAATTTGATTTTGAGCGTCAGTTTGTTTTACAAAACGGCGAGCTGCAGCATCAAGTAGATTTACAAAATGCGTATTGGGTATGTGCTATACCGCCGCGCAGTCGTGACAGCGAAAGCAATTATTCGCAAGTGCTGGAACAGGGGTTAAAGCTGGCAACTGAGCTTAATTGCAAAGGTTTTTTATTGTGCTCATCGACTGGAGTGTATGATCAAGAGCCTGGAGTTTATAGTGAAAGTAGCGATATATCTGGCACTAACGAACGACAAATAAAGCTCTATGATGCTGAAGAGCAAGTTCTTGAACAGCAAGGTAAAGTACTGCGCTTAGCTGGGTTGTTGGGGCCAAACAGAGAGCCGGGTCGGTTTGTGGCGGGTAAGGAACTCAACACCTCTAGTCAGCAAGTGGTGAACATGGTGCATCAACAAGATGTGATCAATGCCATTTATGCGGTACTTAACAATTGGTCACAAGGGCAAAGCATTTATAATGTAGTTAACCCTGCGCACCCGAGCAAAGCAGATTATTATGCACAAAAGTGTGAGCTGTATGGCACACAAATGCCAAGTTTTAGTAGTGATGAAGTCGCTGAGCGCAAAGTTATTGGCTCAGCGATAGAAGCGCTTGGTTTTAGTTATCAGTATGGTATTTAATAAGAAGGTAAGGGCGAATTTTTTATAAAGTCGCACAACTTACCTTCACTTAGTAGTCTGTTGGCCGCTTCAATATCGGGGGCAAAGTAGCGGTCTTTGTCGTAATAGCTAACATGTTGGCGTAGCAGCGCCTTAGCATGCTCCACCTGTTCACACGCATGTAGCGGCTTTCTAAACTCTAGCCCTTGAGAAGCACTCAGCCACTCAACGGCTAACACGCCTTGCGTATTATTAGCCATATCAACTAAGCGCCTAGCAGCAAAAGTTGCCATAGAGACATGGTCTTCTTGATTAGCTGAGGTCGGTAAGCTGTCTACCGAAGCTGGGTGTGCTAGTGACTTGTTCTCAGAGGCGAGCGCAGCTGCGGTTACTTGAGCAATCATAAACCCTGAATTTACCCCACCGTTTTCAACTAAAAATGGCGGCAATTTTGATAAATTAGAGTCAATCAGTAGGGCAATACGTCGCTCAGCTAAGGCGCCAATTTCGGCAATGGCAATCGCAAGGTTATCAGCGGCCATAGCAACGGGCTCAGCATGAAAGTTTCCGCCTGAAATAATATCTCCCACATCGGCAAAAACGAGTGGGTTATCGGTTACCCCGTTTGATTCACACAGTAGTACCTCGGCGGCTTGACGTATTTGGGTTAAACATGCACCAAGTACTTGAGGTTGGCAACGTAGGCAATATGGGTCTTGTACTTTTTCACAATTAATATGTGAGTCACTAATTTGTGAGTGGGTGCTTAATAGCTCTCTAAATACGTGCGCGGTATCAATTTGCCCTTTTTGACCACGAACCTCATGAATACGAGCATCAAATGGTGCGCGACTGCCCATGGCGGCCTCAATACTTATAGAGCCAATAACACAGCTTTGTGCGTACAAATCTTCTGCTCTAAATAAGCCCTGCAGTGCGAATGCAGTAGAGGCCTGTGTGCCATTTAGTAGTGCTAAGCCTTCTTTCGCAGCTAATATCAGTGGCTCAAGCCCTGCAATTTTTAACCCCTGTTCTGCGCTTATTAGCTCTCCTTGATAGCGCATTTTCCCTTCACCTAATAAAGGCAGGCACATATGAGCAAGGGGGGCTAAATCGCCCGATGCGCCCACTGAGCCTTTTTTAGGCACGCATGGGTATACTTCATTTTTAAGTAGCTGTATAAAAAACTCAATGACAGCTAGACGAATACCAGAATAACCCCGTGATAAAGAATTTACTTTTAGGGTGATCATTAATCTGACCGTGCTGTTATCCATTAACTCGCCAATGCCGGCAGCGTGTGAAAGCACAATACTGCGTTGTAATAGTTCTAGCTCATCATTCGCTATTTTTGTATTGGCTAATAAACCAAAGCCGGTATTAATACCATATACAGTACGCTGCTCGTTTATTACGTCTTGAACTGTCTGGGCACTGGCTGCTATTTGTGTAGCGGCTTCAGTTGCCAAAGTTAAATCTACGGCCGATTGATTAATTTTTCTTAAGGTATGTAATTCAAGCTGACCCGGTGTAAGTGTGTATGAAATCATGACTTATCCTTGTTAAGCATAGGTAGGTCTAGGTTTTGTTGTTGTGCACAATTTTTTGCAATGTCATAACCGGCATCGGCATGGCGCATCACACCGGTAGCAGGATCATTCCAAAGCACTCTTGCAAGGCGTTGCTCTGCTTCATCGGTACCATCGGCAACAATAACCACACCTGAATGCTGGCTAAAGCCCATACCTACACCACCGCCATGATGAAGCGATACCCAAGTAGCACCGCCTGCGGTATTGAGCAGGGCATTTAATAAAGGCCAATCAGAGACTGCATCGGAGCCATCTTGCATGCTCTCTGTTTCACGATTAGGACTAGCTACTGAGCCTGAGTCAAGATGATCGCGGCCAATAACTACCGGTGCTTTAAGCTCACCGTTTTTAACCATTTCATTAAAGGCAACCGCTAGGCGCGCTCGGTCTTTTAAGCCAACCCAACAAATACGTGCAGGTAATCCTTGAAATTGAATTCGCTCACGCGCCATATCAAGCCAGTTATGCAAATGCTTATCATCAGGAATTAGTTCTTTTACTTTTGCGTCTGTTTTGTAAATATCTTCGGGATCGCCTGAGAGTGCTACCCATCTAAATGGGCCAATGCCTTCACAAAATAATGGACGAATATAAGCAGGTACAAATCCAGGGAAATCAAATGCATTTGTTACGCCTTCTTCGAGCGCCATTTGACGAATATTATTGCCGTAATCAGTCGTTGCCGCGCCTGCATCTTGCAGTGCCAACATCGCTGTTACTTGAACTGCCATTGACTGTTTGGCCGCTTTCACCACTGCTTGTGGATTATTGATTCGCATTTTTGCAGCATGCTCCATACTCCAACCTTGTGGCAGGTAGCCGTTAAGCGGATCATGGGCTGAGGTTTGATCGGTGACTATATCGGGAGTAATACCACTTTTTACTAAGGTACTAAAAACATCAGCCGCGTTACCAAGTAAACCCACAGAAAGCGCTTCACCTTTGACACAGGCATCGGTTATTAATTTTAATGCATGCTCAAGATCTGTGGCTTTTACATCGACGTACCCTGTTTTTATTCGAAAATCGATCCGGCTTTCATCACATTCCACTACTAAGGCACTAAAGCCTGCCATGGTTGCTGCTAATGGTTGTGCACCGCCCATTCCTCCGAGGCCACCTGTTAACACCCACTTACCTTTGGCATCGCCTGAAAAATGTTGTTTTGCCATAGCTACAAAGGTTTCGTAAGTGCCTTGAACAATCCCTTGAGAACCGATATAAATCCAAGAGCCAGCGGTCATTTGGCCGTACATCATCAAGCCTTTTTTATCTAACTCGTTAAAATGTTCCCAGTTAGCCCAGTGCGGAACAAGGTTAGAATTTGCAATTAATACCCGCGGTGCATTGCTATGAGTTTTAAATACCCCCACCGGTTTACCTGATTGCACTAATAGGGTTTCGTCATCGTCAAGGCGCTCAAGCGTCGCAATTATTTTGTCGTAGCTTGGCCAGTCACGGGCAGCACGGCCAATCCCGCCATACACCACCAAAGCTTGCGGGTGCTCGGCAACATCAGGGTCTAAATTATTCATTAGCATGCGTTTAGCTGCTTCGGTTTGCCAGCTTTTTGTAGATATTTGATTACCATGCTGTGCGCGAATTGTGCGTTGTGTGTCCAGTCGATGATCCATTGTTCACTCCTGTTAAATTTAAGTGTTATGCGCTTTATTATTATTTTTAAATGTTAATTGTCCGCCCAAGCGATACTTACTGCCCGGCGATATAAGCCGTGCAAAACTAACAATCCCGTTAACCGACCAAGTGCGGCGTATTACTTGTAAGCATGGCTCTTCGTTATACAGGTTAAGCCACTGACACATTTCATTATTTGGCGTTATAGCCTCTACCGTGTGCCTTGCTTGTGTTAAAGGGGCAACCGTTGATAGGTATTCGTGTGGGGTAAGAGCGGTAAAATTTTGTTGTAAATAATCCTTGGCAAGTAACGGGTTTACAAAGCGTTCTTCAACTTGCAAGGGACTGTCATTTTCATTATGAATAATGACACTTCTATACACCACACTATCTACCTCAACACCTAAAGCAATAGCAATTGGCGCCACGGCATTGATTGATTCTAATACTTGCACTGTGCAGCTGTAGTTTCCGTTTCGCTCTTTGACTTCATGTGCAATGTTTTTTATTTCCAGTAGTGATGACTGCGACTTAAAGCTTGCGACAAAAGTACCTAGCCCTTGGCTACGGGTTAAAATGCCTGTATCAGTTAGCTCACTTAACGCTCGACGTGCGGTCATTCTGCTTACTGTAAATTGTTTTGCTAGTTCATTTTCTGAAGGGACACGTTGGTTTTCAAGCCAAAGCCCACTGCGTATTTTGTCCACAATAAATTGTTTTATTTGCGTAAACTTAGGTGCTGGCATAAATATTTTTAGTATATTAAAAATAAACAATACCTAGTAAGATGGCATAATCATCTTGTATATACAAGGTGTGTTTTTAAACTCGTTTGAACACTATCGCGGAGAGACTTATGCAAGCTACAGAATCCACAGAACAGTTAAATGATATCGATTTATTACTCACCGATGCCAATATTGCCACTATGGATAGCAACATTGATGCGCCTTATGGAGCGATAGAAAATGCGGCTTTAGCAATTAAAAATGGCAAAATAGCATGGTTAGGTAAGCAAACTGAGTTGCCCGACTTTGATGTATTAGCCACTCCGGTAGTAAGTATCAAAGGACAGTGGTTAACCCCGGGGTTAGTGGATTGCCATACTCACTTAGTGTTTGCCGGTTCTCGTGCACAGGAGTTTGAGCAGCGTTTACAGGGGGTGAGTTATCAGCAAATTGCCGCGCAAGGGGGTGGGATTGCAAGTACAGTTAAAGCAACCCGAGAGGCTGACCACGAACAATTATTTGTAGCAGCAAAAGATCGTTTAAATGCACTGCTAGCTGAAGGTGTCACTACGGTAGAAATTAAGTCAGGGTATGGGCTTGATATAGAAAATGAGAAAAAAATATTAGAAGTTGCTAGGCTTTTAAATCAACATCATCCTATTGAAGTCATTAATACCTTTTTAGGCGCGCATGCATTGCCTTTAGAGTTTAAAAATCGCAGTGATGATTATATAAGTTTAGTGTGTAATGAAATGCTCAACACACTTGTTGAACATGATTTAGTCGATGCGGTTGACGTGTTTTGTGAGGATATTGGCTTTAGTTATGCGCAAACGCAGCGAGTATTTGATGCGGCTAAAAAGCTGGGGTTAGCAATTAAGTGTCATGCTGAGCAGTTATCCAATCAACAAGGTGCTGCGCTGGTGGCGCAATACAATGGTTTGTCGGCCGATCATTTGGAATATCTTGATGAAGCCGGTGTTAAAGCTATGGCAAATGCAGGTACTGTGGCGGTATTACTGCCCGGTGCTTTTTATTTTTTAAAAGAAACGAAATACCCTCCGATTGAACTGTTAAATAAATACAAGGTTCCCATCGCAATTGCCAGTGATTTTAACCCCGGCACATCACCGTTATGTTCTTTGCAATTAATGATGAATATGGCTTGTACATTATTTAATTTTACTCCAGAGCAAGCATTAATGGGAGTCACTGCACACGGAGCTCAGGCTCTTGGTTTTACTGATAGAGGCGTATTAAAAGTAGGTGCTCGCGCTGATATAGCACATTGGCAAATTGAGCATCCAGCACAATTAAGTTATCAGTTTGGAGTAAATAAACTGTTAAATTTATGGATATTGGGTAAACTTAGCTAATTATAAGACTTAACTCTTAAACCCATGTTTTATTTAATGTCAGTGAGTACCTCAGCTATGGATGGAACGTTATTGAGCTACAGTAATTTAGCTATATTTTTAAGTGGTGCGCTTTTAATGGCAATGGTTGCTGTATTGTTAACCGTTAAAAGTAACGTAATAAGACTCATCCTTTTATGCACCGGGCTGATTGGTTTAGCTATGGTTAGTACTGCCATTCCTTGGTTTGTTGTGTTATTGGCTCTGGGGTTTGGTTTTCATTTATATCAAGCGAATTTACTAAAGCAAAAACTCCCATTACTTGTTAGTGCCTGTGCAACAGGGTTACTTGCTTTATTATTTATTGGTTACCTCTTTTTTACGCTACATTTAGCGTGGTTACTTATTCCAATTTTACTGCTCAGTAGCAGTAGCTTTTCAATGGATAATGCACCACAGATTGCTCCACCCTTAAAGCCGCAAACCGACCCTGAGGTGTATGTTGAAAATTCACCTTTAACTAGCTTCCCAGATAAACAACAGTTACGTCAAAAATATAATGAGCTTATTAATGAAGATTCATTCAGAGCTGCACTTATTGTTTTAAGATTGGAGGGCTTTGCGCAGGTTAATCAACACATTGGCCGAGATTTTGGTGATTTACTCTTGTCTCAGTCGGCAAATAGAATAAAAGACTTATTAAATAGTGATGAAGTGTTTTATCTTGACGAGCAGGCTAAGTTAGCGCATTTGGGTGGGTTAAACTTTGCATTTATTTGTGATTTACAAAGCCATAATCATTTACATCAACAGCTTATAAAGCAAATTATTGGCGCGACTTTAAAGCCATTCAATGTAGCTAATTGTACGATTGAAGTAAAAGTAAGAGCCAGTTATGTACATTGTGAGCAGCAAAGCAGTAGCTTTGATGAGTTAATTAGTCATGCTTACTTGGCACTTGATAGCCGACCTGATAAACAAATAGTGGCTTATCATCAGCAGATGACGGTTGAGCACTTAGAGCAGCAAGCGCGATTAACTGAGCTGGCGAATATCAGTTTTGCTGATGAGTTTGAACTGTTTTTTCAACCTGTGATTCGAAATAGTGATGGCCAAATCGAATTTTTAGAATTGCTATTACGTTGGCAGCATCCAACTCAAGGGATTTTGTCGGCGAGTCGATTTATAAATGATATTAGAATCGCAGGGCTTGGTTACTCACTCGCTACCTTTGTTATTGAACGTGCTGGAGAGCTTGCCATGGCACTTCGTATGGAAGGAGTGTCGGTACCTTTAAGTGTTAATTTATTTGGCCCGGAAATGCTCAACGAAGAGTTTGTGGATTTTGTTTATGGGGTTATTGGTGAGCATCAACTCAGGCCTGGTGATTTAATTTTAGAATGTCCGCTACATATTTTTACTAGCTTAGATGATAAAGGCAGAGCCATGATTGCAAGGCTTAATAGTTTAGGTTTAAAAGTGTGTGTTGATGGTTTAGGTGATAACCCTGTATTACTTTCTAAGTTACCTAGTTTAGCGGTGGAATATATTAAAGTATCGCCAGCATTAACTGCAGACTTTAGTAATCAAAATAATATACGTAGTTTAGTAGGTGGCATGGTTGAAATGCATAACCAGCAACAGACGAAAGTTATTTTTGAAGGTGTTGAAACACTCGATCAACTAAAGTTTGTAAAAAGTCTAAAAGCCTATGCTTCACAGGGATACTATTTTGGACACCCATTGAGCAGTTTAGGATTAATGAGTTGGTTTAAGCAATGGTTAGAAGCACAAGAACTTTAAGTGTGTTTTAAATGCTTAGTTTTGTTTGTAAATAGGTATTAACTAAAGCACTGATCACTTGGCCACACTGTAATTTACCTGCAGTTATAGAATGAGGGTGTTGTGAAGGTGCTGCTTCGCATAAGTGTAAATAAGCACTGCGCGGATCATTTGCAGCTAAGTAAACATAATGCTCACCATCGCTGACATCAAAACCACAGTAATTAAAGGCACTTGCAGGCATATTGGTTAAGCTATCTAAATCAACTTCTACCCCTAGCTGTGCGTTATCAAACCTTTGGAGTGCATGGGTGGTTGCTTCTGTTAAGTTTATTTCTCGCTTCACATTAATTGTTTGATAGGTTGTGTAGCTAAAGTTAGCGCTCTGCATAGCATCAAAAATAGGCTGATTGTTTTTTAGCTCATGTAAGCCAATAACATGGTAATTCTTGAGCAGCTGCTCTTGGTAAGCGTAGCTAAAACCATTACCACTGTGCCTACCTTCACACTCACGAAAGTCGGCATGAGGATCTAAATTAATCGCGTTAATTGCGCTGTGGCTATGTTTGGCAAGCGAGCGAATAATACCCAAACAGTTATTGTGTCCGCCGCCAATAATAATAGGTTCAAGGCCCGCTTTAAAAACCATGTCTAAAATTGCTTCAACTCGCTCATCTACTTCAGCGCACAGCTTACGCAATTGAGCTAAGTCGTTTGGATTATGATTATCAAGCGTTTGGGCTTGTTGCATTAAATCGTCGAGGTTAACTTCGCCAAGCAGTAACACTTTTTGCATAGCGATGGCATTATTGTGAGGTTGGTTTAAAAACCGTTGTAAAAAAGCAGGCCAAGCATACTGTGCACCGCCTTTTCCTAGGTTGGCTCTCGGTCCAATGTCTTCACATATGCCGAGTAAGACAAATCGCATACCAAATTGTACGGCATCAGCAAGCGCTTGTTGGATATTGTCGCGGGCATCGAGTAATGCCATCGACTGCCATGCTTTTAGCTCTCCAGCACGGTCAGAGCAAATTTCCTTTACCGTGCTTTCGTTATATATTTTAAGCTGAACAGTCACACTAAAGTTCTATTATTTCTAGCTCTAATTCTTCAGCAGAAAGTACAATACCTGTACTGTCGGCATAAACAAAGTCATCATCAAAAAATGATACGCCAGCAAAATTAACCCCTATACCGCTTTCGCCCGCGCCTTCACTGTCTGCTGCAACAGGAATTGATGCAATAGCTTGGATCCCTAAATCAAGTTCTTCAAGCTCATCAACGTGACGTAATGCACCATATACAATAATACCTTGCCAATTGTTTTCTAGTGCCAGCTCAGCCAGCTCAATGTCGATTAATGCTCTGCGAGTTGAGCCGCCGCCATCAATAAGTAAAATCTGATCAGTACCATCTTGAGAAAGTAATTGGCGGATCAGTTCATTGTTTTCAAAACATTTTACCGTTTTAATGCGGCCACCAAAACTGTGTCGACCACCAAAGTTGATGAACATAGGTTCAAGCACATCAACCACATCAGCAAAGTGGTCGCATAAATCAGAAGTGCTGTAATCCATTATTTTATCCTCAAAAGATACATAAGTTAGTGACTCAGTATACCCTCCTTATATGCAATAACAACGACTTAATCGCAGTAAATTTAGCCATAATTAGAACTAAATCAACTATAAGAATAATAATTCTTTCATAAACTTGTCATTTCCCCACAACAAGATTATAAACAGGTGTATTGCATCCATGATGCGGCTGAACATTTTCATCTTCAGTGGCAAGAGTTGTAAAATTGAGTAATACTGTGGTTAGGCCAATGGTTTTATATTGTCCATTTGTTTAAAAGGAGTTTGTTAATGGTTAGACTTTACCGGCGACCCTTTTTATTTGTTCAAACTTAATGAGTTAAATGAAAGAAAGCATCACTTTATACTGCGCTGGCAAATTTAATATAGGTATTTACAATGAATTTTCTACAAAATCTGACGATAAAACGCCGTTTGCAACTAAATGCCTTAGTTGTAGGTTTAGCAATGATTGTCATGCTATGCATCATAATTTATGAAGCACGTGTGATGCTTAAATTAAATGAAACAATTCAATACGCCGAAGAGCTTGATGTACATGAGCTTTCGATGCGTAAATATGAAAAAGACTTTTTATTTTACAAAGATGAAAAAAGCTTAGATTTATTCACCAATGAATATAAACAGCTGCAGCTAAAACTAGGGAAACTATCTGTTTTATCTAAAGATTTAGATATTGCCATTGATCAGGTTAACCAATTTGAGGTGCTTGCAAAGCAGTATTATGATGACTTTCAAATTGTTGTTAATTTGCAACGGAAGATAGGTTTACACCCTAAAGATGCGCTTTATGGCGAACTGCGTGAGTCAGTACACAACATTGAAACACTGCTGAATCAGCAAAATGATTATAAATTACTGACCACCATGTTGCAGCTACGCCGTGCTGAGAAAGATTTTATGTTGCGTTTAGATACCAAATATTTAGACCGATTTAATAAATTAGGTGATGAGTTAAAACAACAAGTAAATACCGCAGAAATACCTAGTAATATACGCAATCAATTAACCTCAATGATGACTACTTACCAAGGTAAATTTACCGCACTAGTTGAAGCACAAATCGCTTTAGGGGTTGATTTAGATTCGGGTGCTCTTGGAAAAATGAGAGTCAGTATTAAGAAAAGTGATGATGTGGTGACTGCCATTACTACAGCAACTAAAAAACAAGTTGCTGAGACGGCCCAGCAGGCACAATTATTGGCAATAGCCATATTTATAATTGCCAGTGTTATTGTTATGGTTCTTGTGTACTTAACGAGTCGCTCGATTATTCAGCCTATTGAGAGAGTTTATCAAACTATTGACAAGATAAGAAAAAACAATGATTTAAGCTTGTTTATAGAGCATAAAGGGGAAGATGAAGTAACCAGAATGACCATAGACTTTAATAGTTTAATCGGTGATTTTAAAGAGCTCATTTATGAAGTAAATACTGCACTGACAACGCTTAATATAGCAACGGGTAACCTATCTGAAACAACCTCAGCGACTAGCTCAGGCATGCAAGAGCAATTGCATGAAGCGGATATGGTGGCAACTGCAGCCACAGAAATGCAAGCTACCATTCAAGACATTTCACATAATACAGAAGCTGCTGCTAAAAAAGCTGAATCAACCAATGTAAGTGCTCAACAAGGTCAGGTTGAAGTAGAATCAACCATTAAACATATTAATGCTTTGTCTGATTCGCTTGGTAAGGCCTCTAGCGTGGTGTCACAGCTAGAAAAAGATGGTGAAACCATTGGCTCTGTACTTGATGTAATTCGTGCCATTGCAGAACAAACTAATTTACTTGCCTTAAATGCGGCCATTGAAGCCGCGAGAGCGGGTGAACAAGGTCGTGGTTTTGCGGTTGTTGCAGATGAGGTGCGCTCACTTGCACAACGCACGCAAGAGTCAACTAGCGAAATTGAGGGTATTATTAACACCTTACAACAGCGTACCCAAGAGGTAGTGAGTATCATGCATCAGTGTCGTACTCAAGGTGGTGAGAGTGCAACACAAGCAACAAAAGCGGGTGAATTGCTAGGAGCTATCACTGTTGATGTGCAAACGATTATGGAAATGAGTACGCATATTGCTACTGCTATTGATGAACAGAGTCAGGTAGCATCAGAGGTTAATAAAAACGTAGTCCGTATTCGAGATATTGCTGAAGGGGCTGCTGCTCATTCACAAACGAATGCGCAAACAAGTGAAGAGGTATCTGAGCAATCAAGGGTGCTTCATCAAGCAATCTCAAAATATAAAGTTTAATTATCCATAGAAACAAGCGGCTTAATTGCCGCTTGTTTGTTATTAACGAAGCAGAAGCATCATAACTGACGCTAAGGTACAAATTTTATTGGTACGCTATCTTTGTTATTTTCATGTTGTTTAACACGTTCTAAATAAGTGTCCCACAACTTAGTATGTTCGGCTTGTAACTTAGCCAAATATTGCCAGCTAAACAACCCGCTGTTGTGCCCGTCGTCAAACTCTAAACGTAATGCGTAATGCCCTACGGGTGTAATGCTTTTAATGCCCACTGTTTGTTTATTAAGTACTAACTTCATAGGCTCAGAGCCATGGCCTTGCACCTCGGCTGAGGGAGAGTGAACCCGTAAAAATTCAGTACTGAAGGTTGCGTCTGAATGATCATCAAAAAACACATCTAAATTTTTACTTACACTATGATAGTGCACTTTAGTTACTTGTTTCATCGTCATCTCACTTACAAAAAAGCCTCCATGCTGGAGGCTTTTAGTATACATTAAACGGCTGTTAAAGAATAAAGCGGCTTAAGTCTTCATCTTCAACCAGCGCACCTAGGTGCTTTTCAACATAGGCAGCGTCAATAACTAAACTTGAACCCGCTTTTTCAGAAGCATCATATGAAATTTCTTCCATTAATCTTTCCATAACAGTATGCAGACGGCGAGCACCGATGTTTTCGGTTTTCTCATTAACCTGCCAAGCGGCTTTAGCAATTCGCTCAATTGCATCGTCGCTAAATTCAACAGCGACATGCTCTGTTTTGAGTAGCTCGCGTTGTTGCTCCGTAAGTGATGCGTGTGGCTCAGTTAAAATGCGCTTAAAGTCATCGGCTGTGAGTGCTTCAAGTTCAACACGAATAGGTAAACGGCCTTGTAACTCCGGGATCATGTCTGATGGTTTAGACATTTGGAATGCACCTGAGGCAATAAATAGCATGTGGTCAGTTTTAACCATGCCATGCTTAGTATTAACCGTAGAGCCTTCAATAAGCGGTAATAAATCACGTTGTACACCTTCACGGCTTACATCTGGGCCTGAGGCTTCACCACGCTTACAGATTTTGTCTATTTCATCAATAAACACAATGCCATTTTGCTCTACCGCAAAAATTGCTTGCTCTTTCAATTCTTCAGGGTTAACTAATTTACCAGCTTCTTCTTCGGTAAGTAATTTAAACGCTTCTTTAATTTTAAGCTTACGTTTAGTGCGTTTATCACCACCCATATTTTGAAACATACCCTGTAGCTGGTTGGTCATTTCTTCCATGCCAGGAGGAGCCATAATTTCAACATTCGGCTGGGCTTGCGCTAAGTCAATATCAATTTCTTTGTCATCTAACTGGCCTTCACGTAATTTTTTACGAAACGATTGGCGTGTTGATGAGTTTTCATCGCGCTGAACTTCACCGTATTGATCTTTCACTGGAGGCAGTAATACATCTAAAATACGCTCTTCTGCAGCTTCTTCTGCACGGTGTTTAAACTTTTTAGTTTGTTGCTCACGAGTCATTTTAATTGAAACATCAACTAAATCACGGATGATAGTTTCAACTTCTTTACCTACATAACCCACCTCTGTAAATTTAGTGGCTTCAACTTTGATAAAAGGGGCATTAGCAAGTTTTGCTAAACGACGCGCAATTTCTGTTTTACCTACACCAGTTGGGCCAATCATTAAAATATTCTTTGGCGTTACTTCTGTGCGTAAGTCTTCGTTTAACTGCATACGGCGCCAGCGATTACGAAGGGCAATAGCAACCGCTTTTTTTGCTTTTGCTTGACCAATAATATGTTGGTCTAGCTCATGAACAATTTCTCTTGGGGTCATATCAGACATGGCGAGTTCCTATTACAATTCTTCGATAGTTTGGAAGTTATTCGTAAATACACAGATGTTGCCAGCAATTGTTAGGCTTTTCTCTACAATTTCATGGGCACTTAAGTCGGTATTTTCTAATAAGGCGGTTGCAGCAGATTGTGCAAAGTTTCCGCCGCTGCCAATTGCGATCAGGTCGTTTTCAGGTTGTACGACGTCACCATTACCAGTGATGATCAATGAGGCAGTTTCATCAGCAACAGCTAGCAGGGCTTCAAGTTTACGTAAGGCACGATCGCTACGCCAATCTTTAGCCATTTCTACGGCCGCTTTAGTTAGATTGCCTTGGTGCATTTCTAATTTGCTTTCAAAACGTTCGAAAAGGGTGAAGGCATCAGCAGTACCGCCAGCGAAACCAGCTATTACTTTGCCATTATAAAGACGTCGAACTTTTCGGGCATTGCCTTTCATTACTGTATTACCAAGGGAGACTTGGCCGTCACCACCAATAACAACTTTGTCATCACGGCGTACACTTACGATTGTAGTCATGTTATTCCTCATCATCGCGCTGCAAGGGGGCAGCGCGTAAAAAACGATTATGAAGAGGTTATATGGGTGAATGGTTTAAATTCAAGTCCAGCCCCAAATTCCGCAGCCAACGATATTAATTCGTTTTAGTTTATTTTTATCACTTTCTGCTTGGCGCTTGGTTTCATAAGGCCCTAAACGCACCTTATACCAAACACCATTGGTACCTGTGGCTTTTTTGATCTCTGAAATTAGCCCAGCAAAGGCTATTTTAGCCTTTAAGGTTTCAGCTTGTTGATGCGTTTTAAATGAACCACACTGCATAACATAAGGGCCTTTTTGTTCAAGTTCTTTCACTTCAACTTGAATTTCATGCTCTTTAATTTCTTTAATAAATTTAGGTGGTCGCGGTTTAGCTATTTCTACTTGTTTTTCGGCTGTTGGGTTTGCCTGTTTTTCAACAAGATCAGGATCGGCATTATTTTTAACAAACCAGAGTCCGTATGCAAAGCCACCGACAAGTATTAGTGCAATCAGGGTTAATAACAGCGGAAAAGGTTTTTTAGCCGGTTCTTGTTTGGTGTTTTTTCTATTTTTTGGTTTTTTATTAATATAATCGTGCTGTGCCATGGTGTTATGTGTGGCCTTACCTAAATCATGTCTGTAGGGTCTACGTCTAAACTCCAGCGAACTTTTTGAGCTAGTTTACTGGTGCTGAGATAATCAACCATTTGTGCAAGATACGGATGTAAAATGCGTCGATCTTGCGCTTGAATATGTAATTGAAAACGATACATCCCTGCAATTTTTTCTAAAGGTGCTGGGATTGGTCCAAGCAATTGTATACCAGATACCCCATTGACAGGAACCAAATCCGTTAGAAAGTCGACGACTTGCTTAATGTTATGTCCTTGTGCACGAACTATCGCCATACTGGTGATGGGCGGCAGTTGCGCATCACTGCGCTCAGTGAGCGCAAAGCGGGCAAAATCTTGATAGCCGTTATTAACTAAATCTTGTAATAATGGGTGCTCAGGGAAGTGCGTTTGTAATAATACTTCACCGGGCTCACCAGAACGTCCTGCTCTACCTGCAACCTGAGTCACTAATTGAGCAAGGTGTTCTGTTGCCCTAAAGTCACACGAATATAAACCACTATCTACATCTAAAATGAGAACTAAGCTTACATCAGCAAAGTGGTGGCCTTTGGCCAGCATTTGCGTACCGACTAAAATGCGTGCGCCGCCTTGGTTTATTTCATCCAATGCTTTTTCAAGGCTACCTTTACGTCTCGTAGAGTCGCGGTCTATTCGGCTAATTGGGATGTCTTTAAATTCAGTACTCAAAAATTCTTCTATTTGTTCAGTGCCTTTGCCGTTAGGAAATATCTGCGTGCTTCCACAGTCAGGGCATTGATGCGGTACTTGATATTGGTCACCACAATGGTGGCAAATCATCTGTCCGATGGCCTTATGAAAGGTCGCACTGGTACTGCAGCGATTACATTCACTTAACCAACCACACTCATGACATATTAAAGTAGGCGAAAAACCACGGCGGTTTAAAAATACCATTACCTGTTTACCTTTATTCAGGTGCTGGCGCATTATCGCTAGGCTCGCATGGGCAATACCTGCTTGATCAGGCTGACCTTTCATGTCGAGAAGTTTAAATTGATTATCGGTGGCAGTTTGTGCTCGCTCACTTAATGTGAGTAACTGGTATTTGTTATTAATTGCTTTGTGCAGTGTTTCTAAAGCGGGGGTAGCACTGCCTAAAATAAGCGGAATGTTATGCTGATATGCGCGATACGCTGCTAAATCGCGTGCATGATAGCGTAAAGTATCTTGTTGTTTAAATGAAGCATCATGTTCTTCATCAACCACAATCATCCCGAGTTTTAAAAAGGGTAGAAAAATACTCGAACGAGTACCTATAACGATGGCACAACTGCCTTTTTCACAAAACCGCCATGTTTGCAGGCGCTCGTTATCGGTGAGCGCTGAATGCCATAGCATAATTGGCGTGTCAGGGAAGCGGCGCCTAAAACGATTCACTGTTTGCGGTGTTAGACCTATCTCAGGAACAAGTACTAACGCTTGCTCTCCACGCTTTAACACCTCTTCAAGGCACTGTAGGTAAACTTCTGTTTTACCGCTACCAGTGACACCTTCAAGTAAAAAGCTATTGAAACCGGTGCTTTGATTAATAGCTGTGCAAGCAATCGCTTGTTCTTTATTTAAGCGTGGCTTAGTGCCCACAGTAGGAGAGGCATGTTGCCATTGATTGTCATGTTCAATGGTTTGCACTATCAACTCTTTTGCCAACAGGCTATCAATAGTCTTTTTATTAAACCCGAGTGCTTTTAGTTCCGTTAATGATGACTTACCCGATGCAGATAATTGCTTAAGCAAGTTAAGCTGTGTTTTAGCTTTTAAAGATGGTAAAAGCGCCCCTTTATCAGTTAACGTCAGCATATTTATACTGGTTTTATCAGGGCATTCACCTTGGCGCAGCGCATTGGGGAGTGCAATATGAATAGTTTCACCTAGTGGATAACAATAATAACGCGCAGTAAACTTCAGCAGCTCCAAATGTTGCGCAGATAACACCGGCGAATTATCAATTACTTCAATAATAGATTTGATTTTGCCTTCAGGAACTTCTGTATCGGTTTTTAAACTAAGGATAACCGCTACTTTTCGTTGATTGCCAAAAGGGACGAGTACGCGCATGCCAGGCTGCAATTGAGTCAGCGGTGTTAATTGCTCATCCACTTTATAATCAAAGGTGCGAGGTAAGGGGACTTTTATTGCAACTTCAACAAAACACATAACAACTCAACTAAGAAACCTAATAGCCTAATGTACTAAAAATAGTATTAAAAGCCTACCGACAAATCAGTAATCAATAGGTGTTTGCCGACTTTTTAGTAAAAAGAATAATTAAAGCTTGTGTGTGTGCGGGTTGTTGGATAAAATTCGCGACCAATAAATTTGTTTTAACGACGTATGGTGCCAGACTTCGGGTTTGGAGAGCGATGCGGCCTTAACTAGAGGTTCCTATGAAAGAAGGTATTCACCCTAAGTACGAAGTAATTTCTGCAACTTGTTCATGCGGAAACAAATTCGAAACTCGTTCTACTTTGTGTAAAGACATTCACTTAGACGTATGTTCTGCGTGTCACCCGTTTTACACTGGTAAGCAAAAGATTTTAGACACTGGCGGCCGTGTTGATCGCTTCAACAAGCGCTTCGGTGCACTTAGCAGCAAAAAATAATTTTTTGTTTCTATGTAAAAAAAGCACCTTAGGGTGCTTTTTTTGTGCCTAAAATTCACTTATCCCTCCATTTTTATAACAGTTTTGTATTTATTATTTTTGCATAACTATTTCCTGTTCTTATTCCGAATATGCATAAACATTTGCAGACAAAATTGCCAATATTCTCTATATTTTTATTTGTTACACTTTAAATATGGTACTTAAATGTAGTTAACGTGAAGTTATTTGTATTTAAAGTTAAACAAAGTTCGGTATTTCACTATTTTAATTTAAGACTGAAAAGAGTATTTCATAAATATTGAATAAGGGTAAAACGACCTGTAATTTTCATTTTTATGACGAATTTATATTTTAAAAATGTCAGGATAATCTAGGGAAGTTGCTGATAAATCACTTAAAATTAAGAGTTCTAGCATATAACAGGATAGACCTGATATTGCTTGGAATTTAAAAATAATAAAGGTATCGTAGAATAAAACTACCTCTCACTTTAACTTAAATTGCAGGATATAATCGCGTTATGTCAGATTTTCGTGAACAAGCACTACATTACCATGCCCATCCCGTTCCAGGTAAAATCAGTATTGAGCTGACCAAGCCCGCTGAGACGGTTAAAGACCTCGCGCTCGCATATAGCCCAGGTGTTGCAGAACCTGTTCGTGAAATTGCCGCTGATCCAGCAAATGCCTATAAGTATACTGGTAAAGGAAATATGGTTGCGGTTATTACTAACGGCACCGCAATTTTAGGCTTAGGTAATTTAGGCCCTCTGGCCTCAAAACCAGTAATGGAAGGCAAAGCATTATTATTTAAACGTTTTGCAGGCCTAGATTCAATTGATATAGAAGTTAAGCACCGCACAACCGAAGACTTTATCAACACGGTTGCGAATATTGCAGATACGTTTGGTGGTATCAACCTAGAAGATATTAAAGCGCCAGAATGTTTTGAGATAGAAAAAGCACTTATAGAACGTTGCAGCATTCCTGTGTTTCATGATGATCAACATGGTACGGCAATTGTAACGGCTGCGGGTATGCTAAATGCGCTAGAAGTACAAGGTAAAGCAATTGAAGATGCGATTATCGTGTGTTTAGGTGCCGGCGCTGCAGCTGTTGCCTGTATGGAGCTTTTAATTAAGTGTGGCGCACTGCGTGAACATATTTATATGTTAGACCGTAAAGGTGTTATTCATACACGTCGTGATGACTTAAATGAATATAAGCAATTATTTGCAAACAACACGGATAAACGTACTTTACAGGACGTAATTGAAGATGCCGATGTGTTTGTTGGTGTATCAGGCCCTAATTTATTAGCCGCCGATGATTTGAAGTTAATGGCTGACCGCCCAGTTGTATTTGCATGTTCAAACCCCGATCCTGAAATTGATCCGCAATTAGCACATGCTGCACGCAACGATCTTATTATGGCAACTGGCCGCTCTGATTATCCGAACCAAGTTAACAACGTACTTTGTTTTCCATTTATTTTCCGCGGCGCACTAGATGTACGCGCAAGTGAAATAAACGATGAAATGAAAATAGCTGCTGTAGAGGCAATTCGCAGTATTGCTAAAGAGCCAGTTCCGGCTGAAGTATTGACTGCTGCAGGTATCGATAAATTAGAGTTTGGTGCTAAATATATTATACCAAAACCTATGGATCTGCGTTTACTGCCTCGTATCGCCAAAGCCGTTGCTCAAGCTGCAGTTGATTCGGGTGTGGCACAAATTGATATGCCAGAAAATTACATGGCGTAATTTTAAGTGTAAATTAACGCAAAAAAGCCTCAGCATTTGCTGAGGTTTTTTTATAACACAGATAAAGAAATTTAGTCTTCATTTAAAATAGGCACTTCTAGTCCCATTTCTTGCATTATTTTCTTCACCTCTTCAGGTACTTTTTCTGCGTTGTCTTTACGTAGATCATCATCATTAGGTAGCGGTTGCCCTGTAAACGCATGCAAGAACGCTTCGCATAAAAGCTCACTATTTGTTGCATGGCGTAAGTTGTTTATTTGACGACGGGTACGCTCGTCGGTTAATACTTTTAATACATTTAGCGGGATCGAAACGGTGATCTTTTTTACTTGTTCGGATTTTTTCCCGTGTTCTGCGTATGGGTGAATATATTCACCATTCCATTTAGCCATAAGATGTATCGTTGCCTCAGATTATAAATTGCTCACACAGCATCAAAGCGTGTAAATATGCGTGAAATTCTATCGGTTTAAAAAAGATAGTCAAATACTAGTTATTTAGCTATCTAGACATTTAAATGTTTTGACATCTTAAACTGCATGCGCTACCTTTTAGACGTCTAAACATCCAAAATAGTGAAGGTGACGAAAATGAGTGAAAAAAATAAGGCAACAATTGCTGTTCGTAGTGGAATAGAAGCCGATAAACAGCATGGTGCGGTTGTTCCACCGCTTTATTTATCAACCACTTACTCATTTGCTGACTTTGATACCAAGCGCCAATATGATTATGGCCGCAGTGGTAATCCTAATCGTGACATTTTGGCTGAGGCGCTCACTGAACTTGAAGGCGGGGCTAAAGGCATAATTACCGCAACGGGCATGGCGGCTGTTCACTTAACAACCCAATTATTAAATAGTGACGATACATTAGTGATCCCTCACGATTGTTATGGGGGCAGTTATCGTTTATTTACTTCACTGGAAAAACGCGGATTGTTAAAGCTAGAAGTGGTCGATTTCACTAAAAGCGAAAGCTTATCGCAAATTCTTGCTATTAAACCTAAGCTGATCTGGATTGAAACACCGAGTAATCCAATTTTACGATTAACTGATATTAAAGCAGTTACCGATATTGCTAAGCAGTGCGGTGCACTGGTTGCTGCCGATAACACATTTTTATCGCCGGCTTTGCAAAATCCGATTAAATTTGGTGCTGATATTGTGGTTCACTCAACTACTAAATATATCAATGGTCATTCAGATGTTGTTGGGGGGGCGGTTATTGCAGCAACCGCTGAACTTGGTGAAGAACTGGCATGGTGGGCAAATAATATTGGCATTACTGGAGCGCCATTTGATAGCTATTTAACTCTCAGAGGTTTGCGCACGTTAAACGTGCGTTTGAGGCAACACCAAGAAAACGCACTCGCTATTGCACAGTATCTAGAAAACTCCCCGTTTGTTGCTCAGGTTTACTATCCAGGTCTTGAATCACATCCACAACATGCGCTTGCTAAGGCGCAGCAGTTTGGCTTTGGTGCAATGGTTAGTTTTGATATCAAAGGCGATATAAACGATGCTGCAGCGTTTTTAACGCGCTTAAATGAATTTAGCTTAGCGGAATCATTAGGCGGAGTTGAAAGTTTGATTTGTCACCCCGCAACCATGACCCATGCAGGCATGGAGGCGACTGCCCGTGCAGAAGCTGGGGTAGGTGATACGCTTATTCGTATTTCGGTGGGTATTGAAGATGCAAAAGACTTACTTGCTGATTTAGACAGGGTATTTAATTTGGTTCGCCCCGGGCAAGCAGATAATGCTTTAGCTGCAAAAAATGGTGCCAGTGAGTCATTTGGCTCAGCGAAACTAAACGCGGCGAATCCGGCGTTATGGTAGTGCCTGCCAATTTTGAAAATATAAAACATGAAGTCGAGTTGGTATTAACATGGTAAATCAGGTTCATAAATTTGGTGGTTCGAGTTTAAGCTCAGCGGATCGCTTTAAAAGTGTCGCAAATATTATTTTAACTCATGCTCAAGCAGGGGATTGTGTGGTGGTATCTGCTGCCGGTAAAACCACCGATACCTTGGTTAAATTGTGGCAAAGCTTCCAACAGCAAGATACCCAAGCGATTGCTGACATTATTTTATTAATAAGTAATCATCAATCTTCGCTAATTGAACAATTGCTTATAGCGGGTGCTAAGCATGAAGCACTCAATATACTTGCCACTGAGCTAAGCATTATTACTCAGCAGGCTAAGCAAGACATATTAACTGAAGCGTGGCTATTAGCTCATGGCGAATTATGGTCTGCAAGGCTATTAAGCGCTTACTTAGGGCAACTTAACGTTAGTGCTTGCGCTCTGGACGCTAGGCAGTTATTTATATTAGACGCAGGGCAGCTACAGCATGCTAATAATCAGCAGCAGTGCTTAAAAGCCATAGATACAAGCAAAATTAATGTCGTTACAGGGTTTATTGCGGCTAATTTACAACATGAAACCGTGACCTTAGGGCGAAATGGTAGTGATTACAGTGCTACTTTATTAGCACGATATTGCAATGCTAAAAAAGTGTCTATTTGGACTGACACTCAAGGTGTTTTTAGTACTGATCCGCGTAAGGTCGCTAATGCGATTAAGTATGCGCGGGTGTGCCGCGAACAAGCTAATTTATTGGCTAGACTAGGTAACCCCGTACTACATGCTAAAACATTATCGCCATTAAAAGGGACCGATATAGAGTTAATTGTTCGCAGTAGTTACGATCTTCAAGGCAGCCATACCGAAATAGTTAAACTAGGAATGAGTAAACAAAAGCGCTTTTTAACCACGATTAACAATGTGGATTTACTCACTGTTGATGACTTGAGTGAAGGCGAGGTAGCGCATGTTAGTCAGCTTATTCAGCATAGTTTGCATCACTTTGAACATGCGGGCGAAATTTACTTGGTAGTCCCTGCGTCGGCGACATATCAGGTGGTTAATTATTTTGCTGGCCGCGCCAACATTAGTGAGTCTAACTTAAATGGGGTTGCAATTATTGCATCAGAGCAAGATATAGCGATGCTCGGTGAGCAAAGTGCCGCTGTACTTCAAGCGCAATCAATCCACCCTAGGTTTACTCATTTTGGTGACGGTTATACGTTATTATTAACCGATCAGGTACTTGAGAGTGATGTGCTGAGCTTACTGCATGATAAATTGATCAATAAAGCGCAAGAAATAGCTTTAATTATTGCAGGGCTTGGTAATGTGGGTACCGAACTTATGCGCCAACTACCAGCACAAATAGCCCGTTTATCATCAGGTTTTAATGTTAAGTTAGTAGCATTACTACGCTCAGAGCAGATGCTGGTTAATGCCAATGGGTTAGACTGTGAGAGCTGGCAACAGCAATGGGAAAACCATGCAAGCCCCTATCAGCAAGCTGATTTGCTGTCATACATTGATACACTTGAGTATGAACATAAGGTAGTGATTGATATTACCGCCAGTGAATATTTTAGCCAGCTTTATAGCAAATTTGTGGAATTAAATTGTCACTTAATTAGTGCTAATAAATACGCAGGCACAGCTCCGCTGAGCTGGTATCAAGCATTACGTGAAGATTTGGCACAGCGCGGCTTACATTGGCGTTATAATGCCAGTGTGGGAGCCGGATTACCGATTAACTTTGCACTGGCCGATTTGCAAAACAGTGGCGATAAAATAACGCGTATAGAAGGCGTGTTTTCTGGCACGCTGTCATGGTTATGCAGTATGTATGATGGCAGCAAGGCATTTTCAGATTTAGTGCTTGAAGCACAAGCTTTGGGGTTCACCGAACCTGATCCGCGAGAAGATTTATCTGGCCGAGATATGCAACGCAAGTTGCTTATTTTGGCGCGTGAATTAGGTATTGAATTGGAACTTGGTGACATTTCTTTATCGGCATTGATGCCCGATGAGCTGAGTGCGGGCAGTTGGAATGACTTTGTTGATAACAAGGCTAGTTTAGATACGTTTATCAAGCAGCACTTCGAAGCGGCTTTGCAACAAAATGCTGCACTGTGTTATACCGGATTGCTAGAGTTTAAAAACAGCAAGCTAAACGCTAAGGTAGGAATTGCCTATGTACCAAAAAGCGAAGCGGTTGCTAATTTAACACCTGGCGATAATATTTTTGTGATTAATACTCAGTGGTATAACCAAAACGCATTAGTGATACAAGGCCCCGGTGCGGGTAAAGAAGTGACCGCAGCTGGCGTGCACTCTGACTTATACTGGTTGGTACAAAATATTAGTTAGACCATCAAAAAGGCCGCAAATTAGCGGCCTTTTTGATGTTCGCTATATTTAAAATAGCTCTTCTTCAGTTTTAGTGTTTTCTTCAAATATATCATTTGGTTGTGATAACACATACTTGGTGGGAGCGGTGCCTTTTTCAAAGTATTCAAAACGGCTGGTGTAATCGTTTTTATGACTTAATAGCCCCGTTTCTAAGTCAATACGAATAGAAACCAACCCTTCAGGCGGTTCGATAGGTGCCGCAGGTTTACCATCCAGTGCGACTCTCATAAAATCCACCCATGCAGGCTGAGCTGTTTTAGCACCTGATTCTGCGCCTGATATTTGCCCACTTCCTAAGTTATTGTTATAGGTTGAGCGTCCCAACGTATTACCAGGGTTATCAAAGCCAACCCAAACAGAGGTCATCACATCGCGATTAAAGCCGCTAAACCAAGTATCTACAGAGTCATTCGTGGTGCCTGTTTTACCTGACAGATCGCGACGTTTTAGCGCTTGTGCACGCCATCCTGTGCCACTCCAACCTGTTTTATGAGACCAGCTACCACCACCCCAAATTGCGCTGTTCATAGCACTGGCAATTAAAAATGCATTTTGTTTAGATATAATCTGCGGCGCGCAATTTGGTGCTACTTGCTCACTTAGCATTAGCGAGCTAGGCGTTGTCGCTTCATCATCACAAATTACAGTCGGGTTAGTTTTAAATAAGGTGTTGCCCATGGCATCTTGAATTTCTGAAATAAAGTAAGGTTCGATTAAGTGGCCGCCATTGGCAAAAGTACTCATGCCACGAGCTAACTCTATTGGAGTGATAGATGCGCTACCTAAAGCCAGTGATTCACTGCGATTTATATCTTCATTTGCAAAGCCAAATTTAAGTAAATGATCGGCTGTACGTTGCAAGCCAACACCACGTAATAAACGTACCGAAATCACATTTTTTGATTGTGCTAAAGCACGGCGAATGCGAATAGGGCCATTATAAATGGCAGGGCTATTTTTAGGTCGCCATGCGACACCTTGGCTTTTATCCCATTGATTTATAGGGGCATCATTTAAAATTGACGCTAAGGTGTAGCCTTTTTCAAGTGCAGCAGAGTATATAAATGGCTTAATATTAGAGCCAACTTGGCGTTTAGCTTGCACTGCACGGTTATATTGGCTTTGTTCAAAGCTGTAACCGCCTACAATGGCTTTTATACGCCCGTCTTGTGGGTCTAAAGACACAATGGCGCTTGCAGCTTCAGGGATTTGACTCAAAATATAGCTGTTGTCATCATTTTTACGCAGCCATATTTGCATGCCAGGCGTTAATATATCGCTTGCTGTTTCAGGAGCAAAGCTTTGGCGATAACGGGTGATAAACTTACGTGCCCACTTTAGATTATCCCAAGTCAATGTTGTGCGCTCGCCGCTTTTAAGTATTACTTCCGCGCTTTTGTCGGATACATTTAAAACTGCAGCGGCTTTTAGAGGGCCTAGTTCATTGGCCTCTTTTAAAGTGTTTAATAACTCAGAATCAGAAGGTGTGGGCTCTGTTTGTGGATCCCATAAAATGGCTTCAGGACCTCTAAATCCATGGCGCATATCATAGGCATGTAAATTGTTAACCAAAGCCGTTTGTGCCGCCTGTTGAATATTTGACTCAACAGAAGTATACACTTTAAATCCAGAGTTATAGGCTTTATCTATACCGTAGCGCGATACCATTTCAGCACGTACCATTTCTGAAATATATGGCGCATATAAGTCAATTTCAGCCCCATGGAAATAGGCGGTAATTGGCTGGCTCGTAGCTTCGTTATACTGCGCTCTAGAAATATATTTTTCATCTAGCATTCGCCCTAACACTACATTTCTTCTGGCCTTGGCTCGCTTTGGATTACGAATAGGGTTAAGTGCTGAAGGCGCTTTGGGTAAACCGGCAATCATTGCCATTTGTGCAAGAGTAAGCTCTTTTAGCTCTTTACCATAATAAACCTGAGCAGCTGCACCAATACCAAAGGCTCGGTTTCCTAGCTCTATTTTATTCAGATAAAGTTCAAAGATTTCATCTTTTGAAAGTAAATTTTCGATATGGATGGCAATAAATATTTCTTTTACCTTACGAATGTAGGCTTTTTCTCGCGTTAAAAAGAAGTTACGAGCCAACTGCATCGTGATTGTACTAGCACCTTGCTTTTTTTCACCGGTAGAAATAAGTACCAGTGCTGAGCGTACAATACCAATTGGATCGATACCGATATGGTCATAAAAACGGTTATCTTCTGTTGCTAAAAAAGCTTGTAATAAAGGCTCAGGAATTTGGTCTATAGTTACAGGGATACGTCTTTTTTCACCAAATTGGTTGATTAAGAGCCCATCTTTGGTGAATACTTGCATAGGCGTTTGTAATTGAACGTTTTTTAAAACCTGTACGCTTGGAATATCGGATTTAACGTAGTAATAAAGGCTAAGCAATGTAATTAGTGCAAGTAATGCACAAATGATCAAAAATTGTAAAGTTCTTTTTAATAAAATCACTGATAATTCCCTAAACGGACTCCCAATTACAGGTTGAGACTGCTAGTATATATTGATTAAAAATTGAATAATATTTTTTAAGATATAAATTATAACTTGTTTATTATTAAAACAAAGGCAAAGTTTCAAACATGCTAAGTCAATTGATAAAAAAACCATCGCCTATGATGGTGGGTATTGATATAGGATCGCACTCTATCAAGGCCGTGCTTTTAAGTGAAACAGAAACTGGGCTTCGACTAGAGGCACTTGCAATTGAACCTATGCCAAAAGGCGCTATGAGCGAGCGTAACATTCAAGATATTGAAGCAATTGGCAATGTGATAACCAAGTTAAAACGAAAACTACCAAAGTCATTAAAGTCTGCTGCTGTTGCTGTCTCAGGGCAAACAGTGATTACCAAAGTCATTTTCATGGATGTTTCCTTAAGCGACGCTGAATTAGAGTCACAGATTGAGATTGAAGCCGATAGTTTGATCCCCTATCCGTTAGATGAAGTCAGTTTAGATTTTGAAAAACTCTCTACTAACAGTGCCGATCCGAGCAAAATTAATGTTCTACTTTCTGCAGCGAGAACGGAAAGTGTGGAAGCGAGAGTAGGCGCACTTAGTGCTGCTAACTTAACTGCAAAAGTTGTGGATGTTGAAAGTTATGCATTAAGTCGGGCTATGGATGTTTACTATCAACAGCTCCCATCTGATGCGTTTGATAAGACCGTTGCGGTAGTTGATATAGGTGCAGTGCTTACCTTAGTCAGTGTAGTGCAATCTGGTGAAACAATTTATACCCGCGACCAAGTATTTGGTGGTGACCAATACACAAATAGTATTGTTGCTTACTACAATAAAGGCTTTGATGAGGCTGAAATTGGTAAAACAACGGGTGATTTACCTCCTAATTATACATTTGAAGTGTTAGCGCCTTTTCAAACCTCGCTATTGCAGCAAGTTCGTCGTGCTGTACAAATGTTTTTAACCACAACGGGTAAAGAGCAGTTGGATTATATCGTACTGACTGGCGGTTCTGCCATGATTAAAGGTATTGATAGGTTATTAATTGAAGAATTAGGGATACATACGGTTGTTGTTGAACCATTTGATAAAATGGAAATATCACCTAGAGTAGATCGTAATATAATACAGCGCCACCGCACTCAGTTTGCAATTGCGACCGGCCTGGCGTTGAGGAGTTTTTCATCATGCCACATATAAATTTACTACCTTGGCGTGAATTACAGCGTGAGCAATCTAAAAAGAAATTTATTACATTGCTGATGGCCGTGGTTATAGCTTGCTTTGTAACTATGTATGCGCTGAGTACATTCTATAGCGGTCTAAAAGAAGGACAAATGCTAAAAAATAACTACCTCAGCTCAGAAATTACAATGCTTGATCAAAAAATTCGCGATATACGTGATTTAGACAAAAAAAAAGAAAACCTACAACAACGTATGCGTTTAATTGAAGAACTACAAAGCAGCCGAAATTTAGGCACGCAAATAATGGATGAAGTGGCAAAAATAGTGCCTGCCGGGGTTTACTTAACCAAGCTTGAGCGTAAAGGTAGTCAAATTCATGTATTAGGTAAAAGTGAGTCTAATAATCGTTTATCCACTATGCTTCGACAGGTACAAAGTTCTTATTTATTAGAGCGCCCGACAATGCAAGGTATTGTTGCAGGTGAGCAGTCTTCTCGTTTACTCAGCGATTTTAATATGGAGTTCTACGTAAAACCATTTGGCAGAATAGGTGAGGTACGTAATGAACCTTGATTTTAAGTCGTTTTCAGAAATAGATTGGAATGAAATAGAGCTTGATAATATAGGCGAGTGGCCAGTTATTGTAAAAGCAATATGCTGCTCTTTTGTTGCTTGTCTCGTATTGTTTTTTAGCTACAGCTTATTAGTGTCAGATGAGATAGAAAGCTACCATAACGCGGTTGCCAAAGAGATAGAATTACGCACAACTTATCGAACTAAATATGCAGTTGCCAGTAAGCTCGATATCTATCGTGAACAAATGGTTGAGATGGAAGATAAGTTTTCTCAGCTATTAAAACGTCTACCTACCTCAAATGAGACGCCAGGATTATTAGATGACCTTTCCTATGTGGGGACAACCAGCGGCTTAACATTTTTAAAAATTGGTTGGCTACCAGAAGTTGAAAAAGAGTTCTATACCGAACTACCCATTAAAATTGAAGTGGTAGGCACTTATCATGAGTTTGGTGAATTTGTAGGAAAAGTGGCTCAATTGCCAAGAATAGTAAGTTTACACGACTTTTCTATTTTATCATCTGGCGAAAAGCAGCTAACATTTAGTGTAGTAGCAAAAACTTATCGTTATGAAGAGGGAGTAAGATGATGAAGCAACTTCCCTTTTTAACTGTCGCAATATTGTTGCTCAGTGGCTGTAATGAAGATACATCTGAGCAAAAAGAATTTATTGATCAGGTTAAGGCAAACACTACTGCACGTGTAGAAAAAATACCTGAGTTAGTTAAATTTGAGCACTTTGAATATAACGCCAAAGATATACGTAGCCCTTTTGTAGCACCAGAACCAGAAATTATACAAAATAAGCTAACACAAGTTAAAAACTGTCTTCACCCAGACCCAGAACGTGTTCGTCAACCTCTGGAGAAGTACCCATTAGATAATTTATCAATGAAGGGCACAATAGGATCGAACGGCAAGACATGGGCGCTCATTACAGCTGCTGATAACACCTTACACCGAGTATCCATAGGGAGCTATTTAGGTACCTATGATGGAAAAGTAAGCAGTGTTAACAGTGACTATATTGAATTAGTAGAATTAATCCCTGATGGGTCAGGTTGTTGGAAAGAACGTTTGACCAAATTAGAAATGTTAGAGGCGGCAACTAATGGCGCAAATTAATAAGAAAAATGGTATTCCCTATATGCACAAAGCTGAGTGTTCGCATCACCGTATTTTAACGACGTTGCTATTTGTATTTTTATTACTAATTACGAAAACAGTCAGTGCAGCCCCTTTACTCTATGATGTTCGATATAATCCATTACTTAAAGGTGAAACCGAATTACAGCTAGTATTTGATGAAGAGTTACAGCAACAACCTGAGGTACAAGTTTTTAATAGTCCGGCACGTATAGAGCTATTATTTAATGCTGTTGAACTAGATGAAGGGTTGGCAAATATTGCTATTAACCAAGCAGGAATAAGTAACATCAGCAGCATAATGACCAGCGCGGGTTTAAAGGTAACCATTAATTTGGAGCGATTAAAAATATATGAGACTGAGGTAAACAACAATTTAGTTTCAATAAGAATATCTGATAATCCTCTAACAGAGCAAATGGTAACAACAAGTGAAGATACACCTGCTTATACCTCTAATTATATTAATGGCATTCAAGCAATTGATTTTCGCCGCGGTGAAAAAGGTGAAGCAAAAGTACTTGTTTACCTGCAAGATACACAGGCTGCTATTGAGGTTCATGAAAGTGGCGGGAAAATCATTGCAGAGTTTCATCATACCGATATTTTAGATGACTTATTGTATGAATTAGACGTACTCGACTTTGGTACTGTAGTGAGCAGTATAGAAACGTTTAAGGAAGATAATCTGACACGCATTGTAATTGAACCTAATAAAGCTTTTGCTTACACGTATCAGCAAATCGAAAATATTTTTACCTTAACGGTTGAGAAAGACGAGACTCAAAATGGATTTTTAGATGGAGGCAAAGAATACTTAGGCCGCCCTATGACGCTTAATTTTCAGGATATCTCTGTTCGCGCCGTGTTACAGATTATTGCGGGCTACAATGATTTTAACTTGGTAACAAGTGACTCAGTAACTGGCAACATTACCCTTCGCTTAGATGGGGTTCCTTGGGATCAGGCATTAGACGTCGTGCTAAGAATAAAAGGCTTAGACAAACGTATGGATGGTTCTATTTTAATGGTGGCGCCATCTGAAGAGCTTGCTGCCCGTGAAGCAAAAGAGTTAAAAGCGAAGCAACAAGTTGAGGATTTAGAGCCACTATATAGTGAATACATCCGTTTAAATTACGCCAAAGCAGAAGATTTTGCCGACTTATTAAAAACAGATACCAATAGCATTATTACAGCGAGAGGCAGTGTGTCTGTTGATCAACGTACTAATACGCTATTAATGAAAGACACGGCAAAAAGCATTGAAAGTGTTCGCCGCATGGTCGAAACCTTAGATATACCGGTCAAACAAGTGGTTATTGAAGCGCGTATGGTAACCGTTCGTGATAATGTAACCGAAGACTTAGGCGTTCGTTGGGGCTTCAGTGATCAACAAGGTTCTGATGGTGTTTCTGGTACATTAGAAGGCGCTGAAACGATTTCTAATGGAAATATTCCTAGCCTTTCAGATCGACTCAACGTTAATTTACCTGTCGCAAATCCATCGGCAAGTATTGGTATGCATATAGCTAAACTAGCTAATGGAACGTTAATTGATTTAGAATTAACTGCGCTCGAAGAAGAAAATAAGGGTGAAATCATTGCTAGTCCGCGTATCACCGCTGCTAACCAGCAAAAAGCGCGTATTGAGCAAGGTACTGAGATCCCATATGTTGAATCTGCTTCAAGTGGCGCAACAACTGTAAGCTTTAAAAAGGCAGTGTTGAGCCTAGAGGTAACACCTCACATCACACCAGACAACAAAGTTATTTTAAACTTAATAATTACTCAAGATACCCGTGGTGATACTGTTCAAACAGGAACTGGTCCTGCTGTTGCTATTGATACGCAACAAATTGAGACTCAAGTTCTCGTTGAGAATGGACAAACGGTAGTGTTGGGTGGTATTTTCCAACAGCAAATTATTAATTCGACCAAAAAAGTACCTTTATTGGGCGACCTTCCTTACGTAGGAAGACTATTTAAAAGCACAAGCGAGTTTAATGAAAAGCGCGAACTGCTGATTTTTGTCACACCTAAAATTCAAATAGACTAATTACCTAACCTGAGTGCTGCTTGAGACAGATTGACTCTTCAGGGCTTTGGTTACTCAAACTATCTAGGCTGAACGACAAACTAGATGGAATTGGTATTTAGTTATGTTGGTGTGAACACTCCCTGTAGATGTACAATTAGGCAGTATATAATTTTATATTGTGTACTGTACTGCGGATGCATTTTAAGACTACGTTTATGTTGTTTGTGACTGAGTTTTTTTGAAATTACTATACAAAAGCACTTACTAAGTAACACGTAGTAACCTTTAATTGCATAAATTTTAACCCTAGAAGATAAACTTGCCTATAATAAGGTGCTTTTTTGTTAACCAATGGGTAATTATTTAGTTTAATTGCTCGTTATATGGCTTTTTATCCTAATTGACTTGAAATACCCGACCGATTACTGAGATAATCCCTTTCTTAATTTTGGGGCCAGGTCGTTAGGCGGGGTTTTATTTCAAATTTTAGAGTTCGTTTGTACTAAAAGATATGGCTGAGAAACGTAATATATTTCTAGTTGGCCCCATGGGGGCTGGCAAAAGCACGATTGGTCGTCACATCGCTGACCAATTACACCTTGAATTTGTTGATTCTGATCAAGAAATCGAACGTCGCACGGGCGCAGATATTGCCTGGGTATTCGATCTTGAAGGTGAAGAAGGCTTTAGACTTCGTGAAGAATCTGTTATTGGTGACTTAACCGAGATGCAAGGTATTGTTCTTGCTACTGGTGGTGGCTCAGTAATGAGTAAAGAAGTTCGAAACAAGCTTTCGGCTCGCGGTATTGTTGTATACCTAGAGACACCGATTGAAAAGCAAGTTGCACGTACGCAACGCGACAAGCGTCGCCCATTACTGCAAACAGAAGAAGCACCTCGTGATGTACTTGAGCGCTTAGCAGAAGAGCGTGAACCATTATATAAAGAAGTAGCTGATTTTGTTGTACGCACTGATGAGCAGAGCGCGAAAGTTGTTGCTAACCAAATAATCGAGAAATTGGATTTTTAAAAGCCAGTATTAAAAAGGACTAACCCAGCATGCTTGAATTAACTGTTAATTTAGACGAGCGAAGTTATCCTATTTATATTGGTCAATCTGCACTTCAAGATACAGGCCGTCTAATCCATCATATTGGTGATTGTCGGCCTATCATCATTACTAATGACACTATTGCACCGCTCTATCTTCAGCAGTTGCTTGACTCATTAGCACAGCTAAACCCACTTCATTTTATTATTCCAGATGGCGAGCAATATAAATCGCTTACCTGGTTTGAAAAAATATCAGCATTCTTACTTGAAAATAATTGCGGTCGTGACACCTGCTTAATTGCATTAGGTGGTGGCGTAGTTGGTGACTTAACTGGTTTTGTTGCTGCCTGTTATCAGCGCGGTGTGCCTTTTATCCAAATTCCTACCACGTTATTATCTCAAGTCGATTCTTCAGTTGGTGGCAAAACAGCAGTAAATCACCCGTTAGGTAAAAATATGATAGGGGCTTTTTATCAACCCCAGGCTGTGTTTATAGATACGCGTTCTTTACATACTTTACCTACCCGAGAGTTTGCTGCAGGCATGGCTGAAGTTATTAAATATGGCCTAATTTACGACACTGAGTTGTTTGCTTTTTTAGAGCGAAATATCGCTCAATTACAACAGTTAGATGAAGCCTGTTTACAGCATATTATTTTTAGATGCTGTGAAATTAAAGCGCTTATCGTTGCACAAGATGAGAAAGAGCAAGGCTTGCGTGCGCTGTTAAATTTAGGGCACACGTTTGCCCATGCTATAGAAGCGCAAATGGGCTACGGCGTGTGGTTACATGGTGAAGCTGTGGCAACAGGAATGGTGCTTGCTGCCAAGCTTGCTCATACTCGTAACGACTTAACACAGCAAGATGTAGAGCGTATTACCACATTAATAGCAGCGTATAATTTACCAATCGAAATCCCTAGCGATATGACTAGTGAGCAATTTTTACTGCATATGCGCAAAGATAAAAAGAATAAAAAAGGGACTATCCGATTTATTTTACCCACCAAATTTGGTCAGTGTGCATTAGTTGATGATGTATCTGATGATCAAGTTAGAGCATTGATCGAGCAATAAATGCAGTCACAAATTTTACCAAGCCGTGCGGCTTTGGTGGATAGAATCGCATTACAATTTGAATATGGTCAAAACCTAATTGTTTTATTGGGTACTTCTGGTCTAGGTAAAAGCTATTTGCTTGAAACCTTCATTACTGATAAATATAACGATTTTAATAAAGCATTTGTGCAAGTAAGCGCACAGATGACTGATGTGCAGTTAATGACTCAGTTATTAGAGCAAAGTTTTAATGCCCCTTTAATTGATCACAACCTAAGCTTATCGCAAAACTATTATCAATTAGCGCAACAGCAACAATGTGGGGCGTGTTTGTGGGTTATTGATGGCGGCAGACACTTATCTGAAGAGCTAATCGCGGAGCTTGAGCTACTATCAAAAAATGCACCTAATGTACTTTATATTATGATTGCATCGCAGTCTAAACTACCCTTTAAAGATGCAGTAAATATACATTTAGAGCCATTAAATACAGTTGAAAGTAAGCAGCTTATGGGGTGGTATTTTACGAGCTTACCTTATGATGAAGATCCTGTCTTTCAAACCTTTTTAGTTGAAGCTCAAGGTAACCCGAGTCTGTTGTTAGCCTGGCAGCCAAGCGAGCAGGTTGCTGATATTGTCGTTAAAGATAAGGTGTCTTGGCGCTTACAGCTGCTCACATTATTATTGATAATTATGCTGTTGATTATTGGTCTTGTATACAAAGCCGATATGACCCAGTGGTGGGAAAATGCTAATCGTCAAATTGATGAGCAAGTGCTATCAACCGCTATTACAACTGAGCAAGCTATTAAAAATAAACCACAGCAACTTATACCACCTGTAAGTAGTGAGCCGTCAGCGGCTGTCATTCAAAAGCCCACTCAAGACACCACCAATAATAATGTTCCAGCGATTGTCGAGAGCTTAACGGAATCAACGATTGTTGTTGAGCAGGAAAAGCCGGAATTAAAACCCGTTGAAGAAAAACCGATTACTAAACCTGCACAAACAAAGTCGCAAAACCAAATAGTAAAAATACCCAGTAATTGGTACTTACAACAACCTGAGGATAATTTTGTTATTCAGCTCTTAGCCGTAACTCAGCAGCAGGTAGGTAATGAGTTTATTGCTAAACATAAGCTAAAAAGTATTACTAATACATACCAAACTAAACGAAATGGTAAAATATGGTGGGTAGTAACTACAGGTAGCTTTGCTAACTTAAATGAGGCGAAGCAAGCACTGCAAGGGCTTCCTGCAGGGGTTAGAAAAAATAAACCTTTCTATAAAAAAATTAGTAAAATAAAACAAGAAATTGCACGAGTTGATCAGTAAACTCAGTAACTTTAGTGTAAAATCGCGCAACACCGAATTGAAGTAAAGAGCCAATGCAGCAAAAGAGTAGAGCCTTCCTTAAGTGGGCTGGCGGAAAATACAGCCTCGTTGAAGATATTAACGCGCGACTAAATCAAGCAAGTAAGCATGCAGATACTTTGGTTGAACCTTTTGTTGGTGCGGGCTCAGTGTTTTTAAATAGCAATTTTAAACACTATGTACTTAACGATATTAATGCTGATTTAATCAATTTATATAAAGAGCTCAAGCGTTCGCCTGATGAGTTTATTAGTGATGCCAAAAAGCTTTTTGTTGATTTAAACAACCACTCAGATGCGTATTATGATTATCGCGTGCAGTTTAATCAAAGCAGCGATGTATATGAGCGAGCCATCTTATTTTTATATATGAACCGCCATGGTTATAACGGATTATGCCGCTATAACTTAAAGGGCATTTTTAATGTGCCTTTTGGTAAATATAAAAAGCCTTATTTTCCTGAAAAAGAAATGTACTTTTTTGCTAGCAAAGCGCAACAGGCTACATTTACTTGCCTAGGGTATGATGATGTATTCAAACTGGTGCCTAATAATGCAGTGATCTATTGCGATCCGCCTTATGTGCCATTAAGTAAAACGGCATCCTTTACTTCGTATGCAAAAGGCGGGTTTAATTTGGACGACCAGGCTAATTTAGCGAACTTAGCTGAGCAAGCGGCATTTGAGAATAATACGCCGGTCCTTATTTCAAATCACGATACGGTATGGACACGCAAAATTTACTGCCAAGCTTCTTTGGATAAAATTCAGGTTAAACGCACGATTAGCCCAAAAGGCGGTTCACGAAATAAAGTCGATGAGCTAATGGCTATGTACTTAGCACCGAAGTCACGGTTGCGTAAATAGCCAACACAAATAATACAAAAAGTACCACAGCAATAGCTATTAATGTAATAGGGGAGTGGTGTTTAAAGTCTGTTTGACGTTTATCTTCGGATTGCACACCAAAAAATGCAGCTAGCACACTTTGTAACGCGCTTAAAAAGTGCTGCATTAATTAAAATAATGGTTTGATTGAAGAGGGTTTGTGATTGTCATCAGTACCTGTTAATAACTCTAGGAAGTCTAGATAATGGAACTGTGCACTGCGGCTATCGCCGGTTAACCAAGAAGCCCATGAGGAATCTTCTTCAATTTGAATACAGCGGTTTACGCTATGATTGATAGCGTTAGTTTGCTCTTTATGAAAACAAGTGTTGGCAGAGCTTAATTCTTGCTCCGTATTTGAAGAAAGCGACGCTGCTCCAATAATGACACTTACCGACGTGATTAATAATCCAATTTTAAAAGCACGCATAATATAAACCTAATAATTTAGTTCTTCGCGAAGCATAACAAAAATCGCTTAAATAATACACTTTATTTTTAGTTATATTCACAGCTAATCATACCGCAGAATTTTTTATAAGCATGTTTTATCCTTCTTAGCTCACGCAGCTTAACTGTTGTTATAGTTAAAGACAGTTTGTCATTGGTGTTGCTATCTTAGCGCTATTTTTTAAAGGTGTTACTTGGGTAACATCGTTAATTAAGTTACATTAACGCCATAAATTATTCATTAATGGATTAGCGATGCTCAACTGTGAACAAAAATACTTAATAGCGCCCTCAATATTATCTGCAGATTTTGCACGCCTTGGTGAAGATGTCGACAAAGTGTTAGCTGCAGGAGCTGATGTTGTCCATTTTGATGTAATGGATAACCATTATGTCCCTAACTTAACAATAGGCCCAATGGTGTGTAAAGCACTTCGCGATTATGGGATTAAAGCCCCTATTGATGTTCATTTAATGGTAAAACCGGTAGATAGCTTAATTCCACAATTTGCCGAGGCGGGTGCATCAATTATTACCTTTCATCCAGAAGCCAGTGAGCATATTGACCGTACTTTGCAATTGATAAAAGATCAAGGCTGTCAGGCTGGCTTAGTGTTCAACCCTGCAACAAGTTTAAGTTACCTCGATCACGTGATGGATAAAGTAGATGTGATCTTATTAATGTCAGTAAATCCTGGGTTTGGTGGGCAAAGTTTTATTCCACAAACACTGGAAAAACTGCGAGAGGCAAAGCAACGCATTATTGATTCAGGGCGTGATATTCGTTTAGAAGTTGATGGCGGTATTAAAGTAGATAACATAGCTGCAGCGGCTGAAGCGGGGGCTGACATGTTTGTTGCAGGCTCTGCTATTTTTAATCAGCCTAACTATAAAAGCGTAATTGATGAAATGCGCCAACAATTAGAAAGTATTAAATAATGAAATATGATGCTGCACTATTTGACTTAGACGGCACGCTAGTTGATAGCGTGTATGACTTATATATGGCCTTAAATCTTACGCTAAGTGATTTAGCGTTTCCCATAGTTAGTCAGCGATTAGTTGAAAGCTGGGTAGGTAATGGCATAGAGGTGTTAGTAAAGCGAGCTCTATGCGGTGATATGCAAATTAGTGAGCACCTCGATGAGGCTTTAAGCGAACGAGCTATCAACCTGTTTTATCAACATTACAGTGAGCAGGTTGGTGAATACAGCGTATTATATCAGCATGTTGAAACTGGACTCGCAGCCCTTAGTGGTATGCCCAAAGCACTTATTACCAATAAAGCACGCCGCTTTACTGAACTACTTTTAGATAAACTGGCTATTCGCAGTCATTTTGAAGTAATTGTTTGCGGTGACGACATGGCAAAAAAACCGTCACCTGAGCCACTCTTATTTGCTTGTAATGCATTGAATATTTCGCCAGATAAAGCCATTATGATCGGTGATTCAAAGAGTGACATACTGGCAGCACAAGCTGCTAGTATTGATGTGATAGCCCTTACTTATGGGTATCATCAAGGAGAGCAGCTAGGGGATTATAATCCACAGTACCTATGCGATAACTTCTTAGCTATAATACCGACACTAACGCAGCGTTAAGCATTTCAAATTAAGTAAAAATAAAGGAAAATCATGAGTAAACCAGTAGTATTAAGTGGCATGCAGCCAACCGGTGGTATGACAATAGGCAACTATGTTGGCGCTATTAACCAGTGGGTTAAGCTACAGGAAGAATATGATAGCTACTTTATGCTTGCCGACTTACATGCAATTACTGTACGCCAAGACCCTGAGTTATTACGTGCTCGCGTTTTAGATGGTGTTGCTTTATATACGGCGTGTGGCATTAACCCAGAAAAAGCGGCATTATTTGTTCAATCTCAAGTGCCAGAACATGCACAACTTGGTTGGGTATTAAACTGTTATGCGCAAATGGGTGAGCTTAATCGCATGACCCAGTTTAAAGATAAGTCGGCAACGCATGCAAATAATATTAATGTGGGTTTATTTGCTTATCCAGCTTTGCAAGCAGCTGACATTTTATTATACCAAGCTGATAAAGTACCAGTTGGCGAAGATCAAAAGCAGCACCTAGAGTTAACTCGTGATATTGCGAATCGTTTTAATAATGTATATGGCGACATTTTTACGCTGCCAGAACCTTATATTCCTGAGTTTGGTGCGCGAGTTATGAGCTTGCAAGATCCGCTGAAGAAAATGTCTAAATCTGATGAAAACCCAAATGGTTTTATTATGATGTTAGACGAGCCGAAAAAGATTGAGAAAAAGCTTAAAAAAGCGGTTACCGACTCAGACGAACAAGCACGCATTTATTTTGATCGTAGTGAAAAGCCAGGTGTTTCTAACTTACTTACCTTATTAAGTGTTGCGACTAAGTGTTCAATTGAAGAGCTAGTCCCTGAATACGAAGATAAAATGTATGGTCACTTGAAAAAAGACACCGCAGCAGCTGTTGTCAGCATGATAGAGCCAATTCAGGCTCGTTTTAAAGAAATACGTGAAGACCAAACGTTATTAAATGACATTATGAAAATGGGTGCAGAGAAAGCCAGTGCCCGTGCTGAGAAAACATTAAAAGCAGTTTATGATGCGGTTGGGTTTATTCCACGCCCATAAGCCTGTTTTTTGCAGATACAAAAATGCCGCTAATTTAGCGGCATTTTTTATATTACGCTGATTAACATTAAAAAGCTAAATATAGACAAAAGTAACAATGCTTGCTTGTCTGTTTTATCCATTACTCGGCCTTAGCGATTGTTTTGAAAGTTGTATTGTTAATATCAACTAAAGATACTTGGTAGCCTTTATTTTCAAGTAATGTCAGTAAGCTATCTTCTCCGGCGAGGTGGCCTGCTCCCACAAGTACGAATTCACTTTTATCGTTGTTAAACATTTGTTCCACTTTAACTAACCAGTTATTGTTTCTATCAGTCATTAATTGTTTATAAGTTGCAGGATCATTTTTTTGCATCGGTTCAAGTGCTACTGTGTAGAGCGATTGCGTATCACCTTTACGCCAAGCTGAGAGTAATTTTTTAAACATCACACCGTAATTATCAAACCCAGCTAAATTATTTTTGATAAAGTCATTTTCGCTACCTTCACCCATAGTCTTAAATAACTCTAACTGAAACGCCATAGTCTCTAAGTATTGTTGTTCTTTATTATCTGAGGTCGCTTTTTTAGTAAAGTAAGCGTCAACGCCTTCACCCATTAAATTTTGTTTTTGCAGCTCCATCGACATCAGCACAATACTAACCATTGCAGGACGAAAGTTATCTAATTTAGTTAGGTTTGCACCAAATTCAGCCAGCTTTTTTTCTAATGCGAGCTTTACCTCTGGAGTTAGCTTTTGGCTCAATGTTTCATTATTTTCATAAGATAGTGCGCTCAACATTTTCATTTGTGCTTGTGCATCGCTAGGATCAGGTATTGGTGCTTCTAATACAATCGTATCTGCTTGCTTATAGGCGTGGTTAAACTCCACTGGTAGAGGCATCTCTGACTTAGGTAAAATGTGTACTGTGCCGCCAATAAATAATGAGTCATTTCCTTTACTCACTTGCCACACTGAACTTTGTGCTTGTACAGTCGTTGCTAATAAGCAGCCGCTCAATAATACGGTTGCTGAAAGAACTTTTTTAGTAAATGTATTCATAACACTTCCTTAATGTAATTTTATTTATTATTGATTGGTTAAAATAGTGCTTATATAAGTTGTTAGTGACGACGTTATTTTTGAAAGGTTACTATCAATTTTTGAGTTCATCTTGTTGATGGACGATTCAAAGTCGGTTGCAATTTGGTTCTCTATACTAGTAAATAATGTTTCAGTGTTTACTTCATGCTTGATGAGTGAGTCAGTGTTGGTAGCATAAATTATTTGATTGCTATTGATGACTATTTCACCCGCTGCACATTGATCTGAATTGGTTAGTAGCGTGTTGTTTTTACTTTCTGTAGCGACTGCAGAGGCTGTACTAAATACTGTTGCTAATAAAATTACGGGTAATACTTTTTTAGTTGCGTTATTCATAATGAAACCTTTTTTATGTTTAAAAGTCAGCTTAATTACTATTAAAAAGTCGTGTTTAGTAAGCTGCTTGTTGATGACGTTTTAAAGAATATCGCTAAATTTATCTAGAGTCGCTTATCTAGTTATGAGTGATTTATTTATAAGGTTTTTATTTTTTTTGTTGTTTTAAATTAGAGAGTTAGTCAAAAACCTTATCTGTGAATATAAGGTTTTAAATTAACCTAGCTATATTAAAAAGTGTACCTGTGGTAGGGTTGTTGAAAAATAAAAATATGTAAAACTATGAATTATCAAATCGGACCTTGGCAATTTATTAGTAATCGCTGTGTGATTACTTCAAACAATATGGAAAGGGAATTAGACCCACTTTTAGTAAAGCTATTACTGCACTTTATAAATAAGCCTCAACACATTGTTTCTCGACAAGAGCTTATTGAAAGTGTGTGGCAACAGAGCTTTGTTGATGATAATGCGATTAACCGTGCAATCTCAGAGTTAAGAAAGCAGCTTGCCCACCCAACTGAAAAAGCACCGCTTTTAAAAACTCATTACCGTAAAGGTTACAGTCTAACCGTAATACCAGAGCGTTTAACGCAAACAAGCGTTTTTGAAGAGCCTGCAAACTTTTTGCCTGACTCACCGGATTTTTTTGCCAAAAATGAAGAGGTAGTGACTGCAACTACTTCTCAACCGGTTCAAAGAACGAATAGTAAAAAGTTTTTGATCTATTCTTTAGTCGTCATTATTTGTCTGTGCTTTTTAGTATGGTTAGGGTTGTTTTTTATTAATGCACCTTCTAGCGAAAAGATTAAACAGATCACGGTTAATAAGGTAGCAAGCACGTGGAATATAGGTAGTGAAGTTCACCCTGAATTATCCTCAGATAAACAATATTTAGCTTACACCAATATAGAACCTGAAAATGACGTAATGCATGCATTTGTAAAGCGACTATCTGATCAAAGGGAAGTTGAAATTACCTATCCTGGCTTTCAGGTATCTATTTTATCGTGGCAATTAAATCAGCACTCAGTGTTATTACAAGCTACCAATTTAAAACAACAAAAGTGTGAAATGGTACTCGTTGATCTAAGCCAGTTTCCTGTTATAGGGGAGGCTACCTCTATTAAAAAGTGTGACTTTAGATACACAGGCTATGCGCAAGTAGACGAAAGTGGTGAGCATATTTATTACACCGAATATAAAAATGAGCATGATGGTTCAGGCTTATATAAATTTGATTTAGAACTTAAAAAAGAGTTTATAGTGATCCCACCGCCAGGTGTAATGTACGGCGCGATCATGCCGCGTTTATCTCAATCTGGTAATAAAATAGCGTATATACTTAGTCAAAAGGGTAAGCCTTTTTCTGTATTTAGTTACGACTTTGAAACCCACGAAACCAAGCGCTTATTTAAAGCAAAGAAAAGTATAATTAGCTTCGCGTTTGACTGGCTTGCAGACGATAAAGGCATAATAGTATTTGAAGGAACACAGCTTTCAACCATTATATTTGATGAAAAAAGCACTGTTAAAAATACACTAACAGTAACCCCAAATATAACTCCTTATTATATAGCAGTGCACTCTGCCAATAGTCTTTTTTATTCAGAGAATAAAACCCAATCATACTCGCTAATTAAAGTAACAGACCCTTTTGGCGATACACCTAAATATGAAACGCTCTATAAAAGTGATAAAGACGACTACAACATTATTGAAATAGTTAATAAAGAAGGGCCTGCGCATGTTTTTGTATCTGAGCGTTCTGGCAGCAGTCAATTATGGCTCTCTCAAAATGGTTTTACAAAGCAACTCAGCTTTTTTAATTATGATGATGCCCCTTCGACTTTTGCATTAGGAATGCTCAGAGCTTCTCCCAATAAGCAGCGCATAATGTTCATAAAAAATAAAAGCTTTTTATTTTATGACGTAAACACTCAAAAAATTTATCCATTAGAAGAATTTAATAAACATGAAATAGTAAGCTATATTTGGTCAAAAAATAACGAAAGCATTATTTATATTAAGCGCCTTGGTACAAAAAATATATTGGCAGAGTTTAATTTACTAACTCGTGATACTCATGTAATAGAAGGAATAAAAGCGAATAAACTCATTTCAGATAGTAAAGGTAACGGCTACGTAACCAACGATAATCAGTTAATTCGCTTATCCGATAGGCAAAGCTGGGAATTACCTAAAAATGCCAAAAAGTCAGTTGCATATGGGATCAGTAAAGACTATTTCTATTATTCAGATTCTATTTCAAGAATCGCTAGACTAAATTTACAAGATCAAACCATACAAGATACACACGTGGACTTTCGACCTATTGGTTTTGAGGTAAACGAAAGCAATGAAATATTATTTACGGGATCTAAGTATAAAGATATGCAAATAGTACAAATTAGTTGGGGCGAATAGCGCTATTCATTATGCAGAGAGAGCCAGTGCCCGTGCTGAGAAAACATTAAAAGCAGTTTATGATGCGGTTGGGTTTATTCCGCGCTCATAAGCCTGTGTTTTTATCTGCAAAAATGCCGCTAATTTAGCGGCATTTTATTTTAATGTTTCATAGCTGAAATACCGGCAGATTCACAGGCTCTAACTATAAATTGATAGCCATAAGGCATACTTTGATCAGGCGTTATTTCAACAATTTCGTAATCATTGAGCTCAATTGACTTACTCTCTTTTGACTTTTTACAGCGAGAGTAGCTATCTGCTTCATAACTATAGGCAAACATAGCGATTAAGCGTTTACTGCGCTCAAAGTAGCCTTTAGTATCTAAAAACTGCTTAACTGTCTGGGTATTATCGTCTTCGCCTTCTAAGCGAATACCAAATGTTTTTGTCTGAGTTTTGTCATTGTCTGAAGAGGGAAGTTTTTTTTCTATCTGTTCACTTAACTCTTCTATTGCTTGTTCCTGTTCTGCGGGTGACTTATTTGCAATAGACTTACTATTTTCAAAATTATTTACTATGTCGTTTAATACTTTTTCAGGCGGTTTGTCATCAATGAATGCGATTAAACTTACAAACACCACAGTAGCTAAAAAAAAGCGCGTAAATGCAGTGAGAAGCGGCGAATAGCTTTGACTGATAAATTTAATACGATCAGAGCCAAAGGGTTTTATAAGCAGTAAAACGATGATGTAAAATGGCAAAATAAGCTGTAAGCCGAGTAAGGTTGCTAGGGTTATCCCCAGTGTCCAAGGCGGTAAATATAATAAAGTGGCAAAGTTGTGGGTGTAGTTAAAATGATTAGCTGATACTTGCGTTACTTCATTCACTATACCGCTTGCACCTGCTAGAACAAAGTTAGCAATACTGGCATAAAATACCAAAATAAGTGCTTTGCCAGCGAGTGAATTCCAGAGCTGATTAAACTTGGGCCAAAACTCTACGATTAGTGCAACAATGGTGATGCTGGCGCACAACCAGGTTAACTTAAAAATAGCTAAACTTATAAGTGCAAGAAGGTAAAGCTTTTGCGCGGTGTTAAGGTTAAACCATATGCTTTTTATATGACTCAGCAGTTTAATTTGGTGTGGTTGCCAGCTTTTTTGCTGTTGCTTAAACTGTTTATTAGCACGCCATTTTGCAACTTTTAAATACCTTAACACCGGCTTTCCTCAAAGTGTATTACCGCTATTTATTTAATAGCGGTTTTAAGTAGTGCCCAGTATGTGAGCGCTGACATTCCGCCACTTCTTCTGGTGTGCCTGCAATCAGTATTTCACCGCCGCCAGCACCACCTTCAGGGCCTAAATCAACGATCCAATCGGCAGTTTTTATTACATCTAAATTATGCTCAATTACTACAATGGTATTGCCATGATCGCGTAGGCGATGAAGCACCACTAATAACTGTTCAATATCAGCAAAATGAAGTCCCGTGGTTGGCTCATCAAGAATGTACAAGGTTTTTCCAGTATCACGCTTAGAAAGCTCACGTGCTAACTTAATTCGCTGTGCTTCACCACCAGAAAGTGTTGTAGCGGCTTGGCCTAAACGGATATAAGAGAGTCCAACATCCATTAGGGTTTTAAGTTTACGTGCTATAGCCGGTATTTTATCAAAGTAGTCATGGGCATCTTCAACGGTCATGTCGAGCACTTGGTTGATGTTTTTGCCTTTATATTGTACTTCTAAGGTTTCGCGATTATAACGTTTACCCTTACATACATCACACGGTACATATACGTCTGGTAAAAAGTGCATTTCTACTTTGATAACGCCATCACCTTGGCACGCCTCACAACGCCCACCTTTAACATTAAAGCTAAAGCGACCCACTTTGTAACCGCGTGAACGGGCTTCTTGAGTACCCGCAAACAGCTCACGAATACCAGTGAAAATACCAGTATAAGTGGCAGGGTTTGAACGCGGTGTGCGGCCAATAGGACTTTGGTCAATATCAATTACTTTATCAAAGTGCTCAAGTCCTGCAATTGACCCATAAGGAGCTGCTTCTGCAGTAGTTGCGCCGTTGAGTTCTGTGTGAGCAAGTTTAAATAAGGTATCGTTAATGAGCGTTGATTTACCCGAACCAGATACGCCGGTAATACAGGTCATTAAGCCAAAAGGTATTTTTAAATCAACATTTTTTAAGTTATTACCCGTTGCTCCAAACAGTTCTAACCATTTCTCGTTAGTAGCATGGCGCTCTTTAGGTACTTCTATTTTACGCACGCCCGATAAAAACTGGCCGGTAACCGAGTCTTTGCTTGCTAAAATATCATCGCGTGTACCTTGAGCAATAACATGGCCGCCATGTACGCCAGCACCTGGGCCAATATCAATAATATGATCAGCGGCACGAATGGCGTCTTCATCGTGTTCTACAACAATGACGGTGTTACCCAAATCGCGTAAATGAACTAAAGTTTTTAATAAACGGTCGTTATCACGTTGGTGCAAACCAATTGAAGGTTCATCCAGTACATACATAACACCCACTAACCCAGCACCAATTTGACTCGCTAAGCGAATACGCTGTGCCTCACCGCCTGAAAGTGTGTCGGCGCTGCGCTCAAGTGATAAGTAATTTAGACCTACATTTATTAAGAACGATAGGCGATCGCGAATTTCTTTTAGAATTTTTTCGGCGATTTGGCCTTTTTGCCCAGTTAAATGCAAACCTTCAAAAAAGCTCATCGCCTCACCAATACTCATATGCGTAATGGTTGGCAAGTTAGTTTGACCAATAAATACATTGCGTGCTTCTTGGCGCAAACGTGAGCCTTTACAACTAGGGCAGGCTTGGCTGGTTTGATATTTGGCTAGTTCTTCACGCACTGAGTTTGACTCAGTTTCACGGTAGCGGCGGTTCATATTGTTTAACACGCCTTCAAATACATGATTACGTGTAATTAAATCACCGCGGTCATTACGATAATTAAATGCAATTTTAGTATCACCAGAGCCATCTAAAATAATTTTTTTATGTTCTTTTGCAAGCTCTTGATAAGGAACATCTAAATCAAAATCGTAATGCTGTGCAACTGCTTGCAACATTTGATAATAGTAAAAGCTGCGTTTATCCCAGCCTTTAATTGCACCGCCAGCTAAACTTATTTCAGGGTTATGAACCACGCGATTAGGGTCAAAGTATTGTCTTACGCCTAAACCATCACAGCTTTGACAAGCTCCTGCAGGGTTATTGAACGAAAATAAACGCGGTTCAAGTTCGGTCATCGCATAGCCACAGGTTGGGCAGGCAAAATTTGCTGAAAACAGCATTTCTTCAGCACTGCTATCGTCCATAAAAGCAATGTTGGCAACGCCGCCTGACATTTCTAGTGCCGTTTCGAATGATTCCGCAAGACGTTGTTGCTGGCCGTCTTTGACTTTAAAGCGATCCACCACGACTTCAATAGTATGCTTTTTATGTAAATCTAGCGGTGGTGGATCGGATAAGTCGCATACTTCACCATCTATACGAGCGCGAATGTAACCTTGACTGGCAAGCTGTTCTAATAGTTTTACATGCTCACCTTTACGGTCTTTAACAACAGGAGCAAGTAGCATTAACTTAGTGCCTTCAGGCAGCGCTAATGCGGTATCGACCATTTGACTAATTGTTTGCGCTGCTAAAGGAAGATCATGAGTTGGACAGCGAGGTTCGCCAACCCGTGCAAACATTAAACGCAGGTAATCGTAGATTTCAGTAATGGTTCCCACGGTTGAACGGGGATTATGCGAGGTTGATTTTTGTTCAATGGAAATAGCAGGGGAAAGGCCTTCAATATGATCTACGTCAGGTTTTTCCATTAATGACAAAAACTGCCTTGCATAAGCAGAGAGTGATTCAACATACCGGCGTTGCCCTTCTGCATATAGCGTATCAAATGCAAGTGATGACTTTCCTGAACCAGATAAGCCAGTGATAACAATTAGTTTATCACGTGGGATGGTTAGGCTGATGTCTTTTAAATTGTGCGTGCGGGCGCCTCGGACTTCAATGTTTTCCATGCTATCTCGTTTATTGCCAAAATTATTTGTTCAGTATCGCATAATACGCTGCAATATTAATCCTTGATCATTGAAAAAATCCTTAGTTATAGACGATTAATTATTGCCAAGCTTGTGATAGAATCCTTGCCTAATTTTTTCACACAGTAAGATCACGCAAATAATGACCGCATCTTCACTTAATTCACGAGAGAAACGCGCCGCCGTATCGTTAGCGAGTGTGTTTGCATTTAGAATGCTCGGCTTGTTTATGCTGATGCCTGTTTTAGCTATTTATGGTCAATCGCTTGAAGGCTTTTCACCTATATGGATAGGTTTTGCAATTGGTGCGTATGGTTTAACGCAGGCCGTATTACAAATCCCAATGGGAAGACTATCCGATAAAATTGGCCGTAAAAAAGTGATTGTAGGTGGTTTACTTGTATTTGCTTTAGGCTCAGTGATTGCTGCTTTGGCCGAGTCTATACAAATGGTGACGGTAGGACGTGCCTTACAAGGTATGGGTGCTATCGCCAGCGCACTATTAGCGTTTGCATCAGACTTAAGCCGTGACGAACAACGACCAAAAGTCATGGCAGTGATTGGTATGAGCATAGGTATGAGCTTCGCCTTCGCTATGCTACTTGGGCCAATTGTGGCAGCTTCATGGGGTATAGCCGGAGTGTTTTGGTTAACTGCTATACTGGCTGTATTAGGAATTTTTATTGTCACTATGCTGGTGCCTAGTGCAATAAATAAAGCCCCTAAAGGCGATACACTTGCCAGCTTTAGTGACATTAAAAAGCTAATTAAACATCCGCAGCTTGCGCGTCTAAATGCAGGTGTATTATTGCTGCATTTAACATTGACGACTATTTTTGTAGTATTGCCAAGTCAACTAATTAAAGATGGACTTGTGGCTGAAAACCATTGGCAGCTTTATATCCCGGTTTTATTTTTAGCGTTTTTTTTGATGGTGCCAGTAATGATAGTGGCAATTAAAAAAGAGAAAGAAAAACAAGCCTTTATTGGTTCAGTGATGGTCTTAATAGTCAGTATGTTAAGTATGTCGATATGGGCCAATAGCGTTGTTGGCATTGCGGTTTGTATGCTGTTATATTTTGTTGCTTTTAACTTTTTAGAAGCCACTATGCCGGCTCTTGTGTCTCGTATTGCGCCTGCAAGCCAAAAGGGCTCCGCTATGGGTGGGTATTCATCTAGCCAGTTCTTAGGTGCTTTTTTAGGCGGTATGTTGGGTGGGTATGTAGCACAAACCACCAGTACGCAAGCTGTGTTTGCGGCGGCGGCACTTGTTGGGGTAATATGGCTTATTATTGCGTGGAAAATGCAAGTCCCACCGAAAAGCAAAGTTATTAGTTTAATGACCCAATTAGATTCTGAAGAGCAGGCACAAACACTAGCTTCTCAGTTAGTTGCTTTACCCGGCGTAATAGAAGCAACCGTAGTTCGCGATGAAAGTCGAAGCTACTTAAAGATTAATGATAAAGAATTTGACCTAGACCAAGCCCGAAGAGTGGCTGGTTTAATCTAACGTTTATAGGAGATGGTTCCATGGCACGCGGTGTGAACAAAGTAATTTTGGTTGGTAATTTAGGGCAAGATCCTGAAGTTCGTTACATGCCTAATGGTAATGGTGTAGCAAATATTACCTTAGCAACTTCAGACAGCTATAAAGATAAAAACACTGGCCAAATGGTTGATAAAACTGAGTGGCACCGTGTGGTATTTTTTGGCAAATTAGCTGAAATTGTAGGCGAATACTGCCGCAAGGGTTCACAAATTTACGTAGAAGGTAAGCTTCAAACTCGTAAATGGACTGACCAACAGGGCCAAGAAAAATACACCACAGAAATTGTTGTTGATGGTTTTACAGGTCAAATGCAAATGTTAGGTGCACGCGGTGGCGACCAACAAAGCGGTGGCTATCAAGGTAACCAAGGTGGTCAACAAAGTGGCGGTTATCAAGGTAACCAAGGCGGACAGCAAAGCGGTAGCTATGGTCAAAATAACCAAGGCCAGAATAGTCAGCAAGGCAGTTATGCTCCACAGCAACAATCTGCACCTGCCCAGCAGCCGGCTCCACAACAAAATAACCAGTACCAACCACAGCAACAAGGTGGCTTTGCACCTCAGCAAAATAATACACCACAACAGCAAGGCGGGTTTGCTCCTAAGCCGCAAAATGCACCGCAAGGTGGCGCATCAAACCCTATGGAACCAACAATCGACTTTGATGACGATATTCCGTTCTAACTTCCAACTTTTTAGTTTAGAAAGTTTTAAAAAAAAGCCCTGAGTAATCAGGGCTTTTTTATTGAGACTAGTTACCATACCTTTCGCTTATCTTTATATGAGTGAATAACTCTCATTAGAAATTTATACATTGTTTTAAGGTTTACAAAGCATAGCAACGTCAATCTGTTTAATTTGTAACAAACCTCCCACCTGTGCCAATAAGGTGCAGCGATTACTTATGACTAAATATAATGTTTATAAACATTAAGTATTAATAATAAAACAGCTACTAAACTTTTACGGTTGGCTTGTGCAATTGCAAATAGTAGACAACACTTTAATAACTTATTTAATGAGCGGGTAAGTTATGAAAGCCAGTCAGTCTCAGTTTACCAATTACGCTAGTGCCTTATTTTACGCTCTGTGTTTTATGCTATTTGTTATTTTTAATAGTGGTTTAAATTTAGTTTTACAATATCAAAATAAGCAAACAGGTATAGAACTCGCTAAGCAATTACAGCAGCCACTAGTGAATAAGCAACAACTTTTAACAAATACACCTTTTACCCTAGCTCCAGATAAAGTTTCTGTTTATGTTAAGCAGCAAAAGCAATACTTCAGCTCTAATTCAAAAGGGGTTTTGTTATATTCATGGCCTCTTTGGTATGCCTACAGTGACCTATTTATAATAATGAATGTGTTTATTTTGGTCATAATTTTTGCTGTTAGGCGCGCTATATTACTCAAAACGAGAGTAAATAACTCAATGGTATTAAAGCGTAACCAAAGCGATAGCTATAAAAAAGTGTGTTATACGCCTAAAACAATGCCTTCACTATCGGTATTAAAGACAGCAGCCAAGGAGCAGAAAACAATTGGCTATAATATATTTGCACTCATTCAATGCGAATGTCATTTTGATATAAATACGGACTTACAAGCGACTCTTAAAGTATTACTAGCAAAAGATTTTACCAATACGGCTGTAATATCCGTTAAGTTATTAACAGCGGGTAATTTTGCTTTTACTCTCAAAGGGGTTAGTGCGATTGAGAAAGCAAATTGTGCTAAACATTTACATCAATGCATGCTTAACGCAGCCTATATTTTAGCCCCTAGAGTGGCTGACGAGAGTATAAAGTTAGGTGTGTGTACTTACTACTCGAATGCTGATCAGGTGATGGTGTATCAGCTTGCCAAATCGTCACTCACACTATCAATGCAAAGTAGAGTGAAGCATTATCATCAATTGGCACTCAATTGCAGTCACCTTAAGGTGGCTGATGAAAACTTGGTCAAGCAGGGAATTGAAAAGCAAAAATTAGCGATTTTATTTCAACCTGTATACGAGTTGGATAGTGGCATTATTATTAAACATCATGTTTTAATTAAAAGTAGCGATAAGGCAAATAAACAACTATTTAATCAAGATTATATAAGTCAGTTTTACAATGAGGATGAGGCGCTATTACTAGACCAAGCAGTTGTTATGCAAGTTAAAAAACTGCTGTTAATAGAAAAGTCACCGTCTGTTATTAGTATTAAATTGCATCCTAAAAGTTGGTTTAATAGTGAGTTTTGGGGTTGGCTAAGTAAACATATGAGTGAATTGAAAAGCGTGCATACGTTACAGTTTTTGATAAATGAGGCTGATTTCTTAAATAACCAAGATCGATTGCAGGCTGCTTTTTCGGCCATAACAGCGCTCAACTTTAATATCGTTATAGATGAGGTCAGAAGTAGTAAAAGTATATTTAACTTCACCCATAATAAGCAAATAGTGGGGCTTAATTTGGCCTATGAACTTGTTCATGGAATAGATCATAATTATTTCCAGCAAAAATCTGTCAGGGGAATTGTGCATATTGGCAAATTATTGAGTCTGCCAGTGGTGGCCTCAAGTGTAGAAACGTATCAGGAACTGCAATTTTTAAAAGCGATAGGTGTTAGTACTGCACAAGGGGGGTATTTTTCTGGATTATTACCCGACTTCACTCAAGTTGCATTTCATTAGCTAATTAAACAAGTCCACGATATTTTAGCCCGTCTAAACCTTGCAGCCCACCTGTATGAATTGCAATAATTTTGCTGCCAGAGGGAAAGTAGTCGTTGTTAATGAGCTGCCAAAGTGCATACATCATTTTACCGCTGTAAATAGGCTCAAGTGGTAACTGATATTGTTGCAACATATATTGGCAAAACTGCCACAGTTCAGAGGTAAAACGACCATAACCGCCATCATGAAATTGTGTAAGTAATTGCCAATTACTTTGTGATTTAGCTCTAGGGCTAAGGGCTCGTATTTCGTCTCTCAGGTAGTCGGCTTGCTTTAAAACGGCAATACCTAGTAGGGTGCTTTTATTTGAGCTGCCCTCTATTAAGCCCGCCAATGTTCCACCACTGCCAGTAGGACAGATTAAGTAGTCGTGCTCAGGTAAACTTTGGGCGAGTTCTTTACATCCCTCTAAAGCAAACTCGTTAGTGCCTCCTTCAGGCAGAATATACGCATTGGGAAATCGAGCCTGTAATGCCGATAAGTATGCTTTATCATTTCGTTGTCGGTATTCTAATCGATTAACTACATGTAATTGCATGCCACATTGCTTTGCAAATTTTAACGTTGGATTATTGAGGTCAAGTTCAGGTCCGCGCACAATTGCGTGAGTTACTAGGTTAAATTCTTTTCCTGCGGCTGCACACGCGTGAATATGATTCGAAAAAGCGCCACCAAAGGTCAGTAACTCTGTTTTGCCTTGTTGTTGCATGCGAGCTAAATTGTATTTGAGCTTACGCCATTTATTACCACTAATAACAGGGTGCAATAAATCATCACGCTTAATGTTTAACGTAATGTTTTTTTCTGCTAGCAATTTGTTACTAATTGGTTGTAAATAACTATGTTCATTAATATTGAATGGTATTGGCATTATCACTCTTTTTTATTAGTTACATGGTGAATGTGCTGTTTAATAGCGTTATTTTGACTTAAATTTTATTACTTAAGCAAATTAAAAAATATGAATACGCCGTTAAATTGGTATCTTTTGGGCGTAAATGGCAGATAAATATCGATGTTGTTAAATAAATTAGCTATTTAGTACAAATGAAACGGTTATTTACTGGCATGAAACGGGATAATAGTTGTAAACTGAGATAATAAATGAACAAAGCTTGTGTTTTGTGCTTCAAGTACATAGCATAAGGTTTTATTATAAAAAATAATAATAACCAAATAATTGCCGCTTTTTTGGGACTGGAATATATGCGAATTGCTCCTTTATCTCTGTTAATTTCTGCTAGCTTTTTTGCCAGCACAGTATTTGCACAAGATACAACTACTGTAAACAGAATTGAATCAGAGATTAATACGAAACAAACAGAATACACTCGTTCAACAACGATGCTCGATAAATATTTACAAGAAGAAAATCAGCTTCAAACCCAACTTGAATTGCTAAGAGCGCGTTCAACACAACTTGATAAAGAAAAAAATCAAGCGTTAGATGCGATGAATGATATGTACCGACGCTTAATTGATAACCCGTCGCTTGATATTACTTCTGCACAATCGCGTTATCAAAAAGCCGTTGTTGATCAAGAACAAAATAAAAATGATATTTCTATGCAATTGGCGGCAATTGCATCCCATCTAAAAGATATTGAGCAAATTCGCGCTGATAAACATGCACTTCAGAACACCATCGAAAGTTTAAAAGTGCAATACACTACTGCGCGTGTAGAGCGACTGCGCAATGAGTTTACCCGCGAGGGAACACTGGAGGTCGATCATACCCTTAATTGTAAACGTACTGAAACACTAGCTGCATGTGAACAACGCGGCCAGCAGATGGGGCTGAAAAAAGCCACTAATCGCTTTTTAGATCAAATTTTTGAAAACCTTACAGAAAAACGTCTGGTTGAACCTAAGCGAGACATGTCAGGGGCACAAGTACAGATTTTAAGTAGTCACGTCATTAAGAGCGCATTTAGCGGCCAAGGTGATTACAACGTCAATTTAAGCGTTACTATGCGTGGGGATGTAAACAGTAGTCGTTTATGTCACTTATTAAGTGTAAATAACAGTTTTTGTTCAGAGTATGGTACCCCGCTGACAAATACTTATCAGCCAGCTTATAGCACTACTTTTTCTGATAGTCAGTTAACATTCAGCGATAATACGGATAATAAAGCGGTCGCTAAAATAGTTAATAAAAAGCCTAAAGTGGTCGCTGAACAAAAGAAAGATCAGTTAATTCAGTTAACTTTGCGTTCTAACGTACATGGTGATGAAGTTTTTATTAACGACATTAGTGTAGGTTCAACTCGCTTAGTAACAAGATTACCGCGTGGTTTGCATAAATTAGAAATACGCAAAGAGGGTTACATCCCTTATAAAGCACGTATTGACTTAAAAAAGACACGCACGCTTTTTGCTAAGTTAGAAAAAAAGTCAGAGTCGATTGCTGCACCGACTAAAAAGCGAGAGCAAATAATACAAGCAGATTGTCCTAAGGGAATGGAAGTTGATACGCAGCCACCAACAGTGGATTCGTCAGCCGTAATAATCCCTGTTGGCACATTTAAAATGGGCGATATTAACGGCAATGGACTGGAAAACGAGCGTCCTGTTGTTGAAAAAACGATTAGTGAATCTTTTGTCATGCAAAGTAAAGAAGTCACTGTTGGCGCATTTGAGAAGTTTGTAAACGAGACACAATACAAGACTGAAGCTGAAAAAAGCAAAGGCTGTGCTTATTATCTAAATGGTGAACCCGTTTGGGAAGCGAGCTTAAATTGGCGAGCTCCAGGGTTTGAGCAAACAAATGATTTTCCAGCTGTGTGTTTGACAAAAAATGATGCTACGGCTTACGCAGAATGGTTTTCTGATAAAACAGCACAAGTGTATCGTCTGCCAACAGAGGTTGAGTGGGAATATGCTGCGCGTGCAGGTACAGATACTGAGTACCCTTGGGGTAACGAAATTGGTAAAAACTTAGCAAACTGTGGTTGGTGTGGTAGCGAATGGTCAAACAAACGCACCGCTCCGGTAGGGTCTTTTTCTGCAAATGCATTTGGCTTATACGATACAGTGGGCAATGTATGGGAATGGACTAGTAGCACAGAGAATAAAAAAAATGCTGTGGTTCGTGGCGGCGCATGGAACTTTGCTCCTAGCCTCGCTCGTGCCTCAACGCGTTTAATCCTAGCGCCAGATTTTAGAGCTAATTACATTGGCTTTCGCTTAATGAGCGAACAATAATATTTAATGAGGAAGCACACGCTTCCTCTTTTTAATGATTACAAAGACGGCTGCGCTTTATATTGCTCATTACATTGAGAATGTTAAAGTAAGCGCAACTAAAATAAGAACGAATTTCAAAGGTCATCCAGCCTCATGTTTAAAAAACTCCGTGGTATTTTTTCAAACGATCTATCGATCGATTTAGGTACAGCCAACACACTAATTTATGTAAAAGAAGAAGGGATTGTATTAAACGAACCTTCAGTTGTTGCTATTCGTCAAGAGCGTGCTGGTGGGCCTAAAAGTGTTGCATCTGTAGGTACAGAAGCTAAGCAAATGTTGGGGCGTACACCTGGTAATATTAAAGCTATTCGTCCGATGAAAGATGGCGTGATTGCTGATTTTTATGTGACCGAAAAAATGCTACAGCACTTTATTAAGCAAGTGCACAACAATAACTTTATGCGACCAAGCCCACGTGTACTTATTTGTGTGCCTTGTGGCGCTACACAGGTTGAAAAGCGTGCCATTCGCGAATCAGCGATGGGGGCAGGTGCTCGTGAAGTTTACTTAATTGAAGAGCCTATGGCTGCTGCAATTGGTGCAGGCTTACCAGTATCTGAAGCAACGGGCTCTATGGTTGTTGATATTGGTGGCGGTACAACCGAAGTGGCTATAATTTCACTCAATGGTGTTGTTTATTCGTCATCTGTTCGTATTGGTGGCGACAAGTTTGATGAAGCCATTATTAATTATGTACGTCGTAACTTTGGTAGCTTAATTGGTGAAGCCACAGCTGAGAATATTAAACACCAAATTGGTTCTGCATTTAAAACAGACGATCCAGTAGAAATAGAAGTGCGTGGTCGTAACCTTGCAGAAGGTGTTCCTCGTTCGTTCACACTTAACTCGCATGAAATTTTAGAAGCATTACAAGAGCCGCTAATGGGGATTGTAAGCGCTGTCATGGTTGCACTTGAGCAATCACCTCCTGAACTGGCATCTGATATTTCAGCACATGGCATGGTGTTAACTGGCGGTGGCGCATTACTAAAAGATTTAGATCGCCTACTCATGGAAGAAACTGGCATTCCAGTAGTTGTTGCTGATGATCCACTTACATGTGTTGCTCGTGGCGGCGGTAAAGCGCTTGAGATGATTGATGTGCACGGTGGTGACGTTTTTAGTTACGATTAATGAAATCAATGTTTGAAAAAACAATCTCTTTGCAACTGCGACTTTTTGTCGCAGTGCTTTTGAGTATCGTATTGATCCTTGGGGATAGATACACTAAGGGCGGTGAGAATATCCGCACCAGTTTGAATACCTTAGTTAGTCCGCTCATTTATGTTGCCAATCTACCTTACGAAGTATTTAGCTTTAGCGCTAAGAGCTTGCACACCCGCGAACAGTTACAAACTGAAAATGAAGCCCTGAAAAAAAAGCAAATATTGCAGAGCGAGCAAATTCAGCAATATGAATTCTTAGCAAAAGAAAATCAAAAATTACGAGCCTTAATGGGCTCGTCCTCAAAACACACCAATCGTAAAATTATTGCTCAAGTACTTTCTGTTCACTCAAATCCTTATAGCCACCAAGTGGTGATAAATCGAGGAACCACCGATGGTTTAAGTGAAAGCCAAGCAGTGATTGATGATATGGGGCTTGTGGGGCAGTTGACTAAAGTGGGCTCAACCACTTCAAGAGTATTATTAATTACCGATACCACCCATGCTACGCCTGTACGTATTTTACGTAATGATGTGCGAACAGTGGTTGAAGGCATTGGTAAAATTAACGTACTGAAACTGTCGCATGTGCCGCATAGTTTAGATGTACGTATTGGCGATGTGCTGGTTACTTCTGGCCTTGGTGGTACGTTTCCTGAGGGCTATCCGGTAGCGGTGATCACCGAAATAACCCGTGATGAAGGACAACCTTTTGCGCAAGTATTTGCTGAACCTATAGCTCAATTAGACCGAATTCGATTGTTAGTCGTGTTATGGCTAAATCAGCAGGAGTTGATGGGAGATGATTAATCGCCATATGCTATTAATTGCGTTAAGTATTTTCTTTGCATTGGTAATGGCTTTGATGCCGTTACCCTTTTCACTTGAACCATTTCGCCCTGACTGGGTGCTGCTGGTACTTATGTACTGGTCTTTGGCTTTACCGCATCGCTTAAACATAGGTACGGCTTGGGTTGTTGGATTAGTGATTGATTTAGCGACGGGTTCTTCTTTAGGTGTAAACTCATTAACCTACTCGGTGTGTATTTTTGTTACGGCAAGTAACTTTCAAAAAATTCGCAATTTTTCATTGTGGCAACAAAGCCTTTTAATTGGCTTATTTTTAACGCTTTATCATTTAATGCAGTTTTGGTTAAATCATTTTTTACTTGGCGTTTATTTTAGCCCACATTACTTATGGCCTGTATTAACAGGCATGTTGAGTTGGATATGGGTATTTTTACTACTTAGAAAATACCGTAGACACTTTAGGATCAGATAATGACTTGCGCAGTATATTTAGCCTCCGCGTCTCCCCGCCGTAAAGAGCTTTTAACCCAGTTGGGTATCGAGTTTTCACAATTTAGTGTTGATGCCGATGAAAGCCAGCTCGCTAACGAACTCCCATATGATTATGTCGAACGTTTAGCGCGTTTAAAGGCACAAATGGGTGTAAAACAAGGATATACCGATCGGCCTGTTCTAGGTAGTGATACCGTGGTAGTGATGGATAATCAATCATTATGCAAGCCACGAGATAAAGAAGACTTTACTCACACCTTAAAACGTTTATCAGGAAATACACACCAAGTGTTAACTGCTATCGCTTTTGCGACACCAGAAAAAGTAATGAGTTGTGTTGTCAGTACTGATGTTACTTTTAAAATACTCAGTGATGAAGAAATAGACGCTTACTGGCAAACGGGCGAGCCTCAAGATAAAGCCGGTGGTTATGGTATCCAAGGGTTAGGCGGACGCTTTGTAACGCATATTTCGGGTAGCTATTTTGCCGTTGTAGGCTTACCTTTATATGAGACAGAACAATTATTACATACATTCTTAAGAGGGTAGCATGAGTACAGAACTACTGATCAATGTCACGCCGAGTGAAAGTCGCGTTGCCCTAATCGAAAACGGTGTATTACAAGAAATTCAGCTAGAGCGTATTGGTAATTTAGGCATAGTAGGCAATATTTACTTAGGTAAAATAAGTCGCGTGCTACCTGGAATGCAAGCCGCTTTTGTTGATATAGGCTTAGAGAAAGCCGCCTTTTTACACGCTTCAGATATCGTCAATAGTGCTTCTATTGTTGAAGGTGTTGACGACGAGCCAATTAAAAAAGTCCAAGATATTCGTGAGCTTGTTCGCCAAGGTCAGTACATTATGGTGCAAGTGGTTAAAGATCCATTGGGCAGTAAAGGTGCTCGCTTAACCACTGATATTACTATACCGTCACGCTATTTAGTATTTATGCCAGATGCGACGCATGTTGGTGTTAGTCAACGTATCGAAACGGAAGAGGAACGCGCTAGGCTTAAAAAAATTGTTGCTGAATATGGTGATGAAAACGGTAGCTTTATTGTTAGAACTGCCGCAGAAGGCGCAAGTGAAGTAGAGCTTCGTCACGATGCTGCATTTTTAAAAAAGCTGTGGGATAAAATAGTTTCTAAGCGCCGTAAAACCAGCAAAGCGAGTATTCTGCATGAAGATCTTACGCTGGCTTTTAGAACATTACGTGATTACGTGGGCGAAGATATGGAGCGCATTCGTGTTGACTCTAAGCTTACCTATCAAGAGCTTAAGCTGTTTACTGAAGAATTTGTGCCGTTATTATCACAAGTACTTGAGTATTATCCGGGCGAGCGCCCCATTTTTGATTTATTTGATGTAGAAAGTGAAATTCAAAAGGCGTTGCACCGTAAGGTGACTTTAAAGTCTGGCGGATACCTGATCATAGATCAAACAGAAGCAATGACCACGGTTGATGTTAATACCGGTGCATTTGTTGGTCACCGTAACCTTGAAGAAACTATTTTTAATACCAATGTTGAAGCAACCTCTGCTATTGCCCGTCAACTAAGGCTGCGCAATTTGGGCGGTATTATTATTATCGACTTTATTGATATGGTGAGCGATGAGCACAAACGCCGGGTAATGCACTCATTAGAGTCTGCGCTCGCTAAAGATCGTGCTAAAGCCAATATTAATGGTTTATCGGCATTGGGGCTGGTTGAAATGACCCGCAAGCGAACTCGCGAAAGTTTAGAGCATATACTGTGTGATGTATGTCCTGCATGTTCAGGGCGAGGCTCTCAAAAAACGGTTGAGACCGTATGCTATGAAATCCTTCGTGAGATAGTACGTGTTAACCGCGCTTATGCAGCTGATAAGTTTGTAGTTTATGCATCTCCTGCAGTATGTGAAGCGCTATTAAATGACGAATATCATAACCTTGCAGAGTTAGAGTTGTTTATTGGTAAGCAAGTTAATATTCAAACAGAGAGCTTATACAGCCAAGAGCAGTTTGATGTGGTAATGATGTAATGAAATTTAAAGCGGCCTGTTTCTTTTGTGTGCGCAAATTATGGCAAATAAGTGCTGTAATTTTGGTGCTACTGGCCGTCATTGTTTCTATTTTAAAATACACCTTACCCTACGCAAATGACTATAAAGGCGAGATAGAAAATTATCTTGATAGCAAGTTTGATATTAGCCTATCGATAGGCGCTATATCGGCAAGTTGGCAAGGTAATGGCCCAGCCTTAGTGCTCGAAGAATTATCATTTAAAGACAACCAAACAGCCCCTATTTCTTTAACTATTGCGAAAACCAGTTTAGAGCTAAACCTTTGGGAAAGCCTAAAGTCTCTTCAACTTAAGTCGAACTACTTTGTCATCAATGGTTTTCATACCAAGGTTAATGTCGCGAATTTATTTGTAGGCAACCAAGACGATGTGTCATTTGAACAAAAAGAGTTAATAGAAGGGTTGTTTTTAGGTGAAACCGGTCATTTTGCAATAGAAAACTCCAGTATCAATTTTGTTTTAGAAGATAACAAAGAACGTAAACTGTTATTAGAAAACATTGTATGGCAAAACCAAGATAAACAACACCTTGGTAGTGGTAGTCTAGCCTTACCGGGCATTTCGGTGGGTAATTTTGATGCGCGCATTGCACTTAAGGGTGAAACCTTAGAGCAAATGGTCGGCGATTTATATGTGCAGGCTAATCAGGTTGATGTGTCAAATTGGCTAGCGCAATATATTAATACTCAAAAGCAGCAACTACATAGCGATTTAAATTTACAAGCTTGGCTTAGATTAGAGCAAGGTCTAGTGAGTGACGTAAAAGTTCAGTGGTTACCGAGCGCGGTAAATTGGCAACTCAATGAGCAAACACAAAAGGTAAGCCTAAGTGAAGGGGGATTTCATTTATACCCAGAGCAAAATAGCTGGCGATTAAAAAGCACGGGCTTAGCATTTAGTACGGGTGAAACCACATGGCCAAGCCTTGAATTTGAAGCCTTATTGGGTAAGCAAAATAAAGTATGGCTACAGCAGCTTGATTTAGCGCTATTGAGTGATTTAGCTGAGTTGACTAATTTTACCGACCTAGCCCCTTTTTTAGCACGCCAACCTAGCGGACAAATAAAGACTGCGTACCTTGAGTTTGCAGATACAAAGCAATGGCAACTATGGTTTGATGCTGACGAAATTAGCTGGCAAGAAAAAAACGCCGTACCTGCCGCTCAATCTTTAAGAGTTAATGGGCTGGTTAATCAGCAGTATGGTCGCATTGCGATTTTTGGTGAGAACAGCCGTTTAATTACAGGCGCTAGTTTTAGTAATAATATTGATTATAACCAATTAAATATTGAGCTAGATTTAGCTAAGCGCTCAGGCGATTGGTACATCAGCAGTGATAACCTGTGGTTTGATAACAATGAGGTGACTTTAAGCGCACAAATGCAGCTGAGTTTGGGTGATACGCCACGCTTAGATTTATATGCTGAAGCGTTTGCACCTGATGCCAGTATTGCTGGTCACTATTTTCCTTTAACGTTAATGAGCCCTGAGTTAGTTAGTTATTTAAATGGTGCAATAAAAGCAGGTGAAGTATCAGATACTCAGGTGTTATTTTCTGGTCCACTATCAGGCTTTCCATTTGAAGATGGTTCAGGGCAGTTTGATGTAATAGCACAAATAGATAATGCTACTTATCAATTCGATCCCGATTGGCCAGCAGTCACAAATGCCAATGTAAAGCTGCATTTTGCTAATGAGCGAATGGATATATATAGTCAGCAAGGCCAGCTGGTAAATCTTGACATTGGCAGCAGTGTGCATGTGAGTATTGATGACTTAATGGGCGATGCGCCGTTGGTAGTTAATATTGATAAGCAAGCTGAGCTTGAAAAAATGCACGATTTTTTTGCCGCTACGCCTTTAGCAAATCCATTAGCTGATATTTTTAATGTTGTGCAAGGACAGGGGCTTGCAAGTGCAAATATTGAATTACTAATAGGTTCACAATTTGAGGGGGGAGCCAGTGTCAGTGGTAAGGTTAATTTACTCGACTCACCTCTCTACATTTCTGCACCTGGTATTTCTCTTGAGCATTTAAAGGGCGAACTTAGCTTTAATAATCAACAAATAAACCTCACTAATGCAACGGCTACATGGCTGGGTATGCCATTAACTATTAACTACAATAGTGACGCAAACGCAGAGGATTATCGCGCTAATATAAATATAAATGCTCAGCTTGATGCACAAACACTTATAAACCGTGGGCAAGGCATTTTAGATGGTTACTTAAGCGGGCAAAGTGATGTTGATATTGCTTTGGATCTTAACTTTACCGAGCAAGGGTTTAACTACCGCGCCCAAGTTGAATCGCCACTTATTGGCTTAAATAGTTCTTTGCCTGGAGCATATACAAAAAGCAGTGAGCAAGCTTGGCCACTGAGTGCAGTTATTCAAGGTGATGATATATCTAACTTGATCACCGCAAACGTTGATCAGCTAGTGTATTTTAATGCCATTCTAGACAATGCTAAATCACAGTTTAACAACGCCCACTTTATAATCGGTAACAAAGATTTAGGGCTTAACGCGCAAGATTTAGCGGTAAGTATTAACTTAGCGCAAAGTGAGTTATTACCTTGGATTGATTTAATTGATCAAATTATTAATGCAGCTAAAGCGCAGCCAGAGAGTGCATCGCCAGGTATTATGCCGCCTTTGTATGAGGTTGTTGCGAATATTAACTCTTTTAATGTGAGTGGCATGCAGTTTAATGATTTTGATATGCGTTTATCGCCCTTAAATAATAACTTGCAATTAAAGCTCAATGCTAAAGAATTACGAGCAGAAGTGTTCATTCCCAGCGAGCAATCAAGTCAGCCGATTCGAATAAACAGTGACTATTTAAGGCTTAATTTTTTAGAGGCCGAAACACTGCAACCGAGCGAAAAATCATCTCCTGAACAACTTGCATGGCTTACAAATTTGCCTGCTATTGAGTTTGAATGTGCCGATTGTAAGGTCAGCCATTATCAGCTAGATAAAGTCAGCGCCTCATTGTTAGGTGATGGTAAAAAACTGCTTATTTCTGAGCTAGTAGTTGATAAGGGCGATCATATATTACGTACTAAAGGGCAGTGGCAAAATGGCCTAACAGCAATGAGCGGCGAACTTAAAAGTGATGATATTGGCGCTTTATTTAATGAATTTGATATCACTACTACTATTAAAGACTCAAACGCCAATTTAAATTATCAACTAAATTGGCAAGCGGCACCTTATAACTTAGACATTGCTAGTTTAGACGGTGAAATTAGTTGGGATTTAGGCGAAGGCCATTTAACTGAGGTGAGTGATGGAGGCGCACGGGTATTTTCATTACTGAGCCTTGATTCATTAGTGCGTAAGCTAAAACTTGATTTTAGAGATGTATTTTCTAAAGGTTTTTTCTATAACAGCATGAAAGGTACGATGCAGATAGATAAGGGCATTGCCTATACCCAAGATACTAAAATGGATGGGGTGCCTGCCGATCTCTCGATTAAAGGGTATGCAAATTTAAATACTCTCGAAATTGACTACGACTTAGCAGTTGCACCGCAAGTAACGTCGAGTATTCCAGTAATTGTGGCTTGGATGGTTAACCCAGTAACGGGGCTTGCAGCTTTAGCAATTGATAAAGTAATTCATTCTGCGCGAGTGATCTCAGAGATCAACTTTAAAGTGACGGGTAAAATGAACGATCCTCAGGTACAAGAGTTAGATCGTAAGAGCCGAGAGGTGACCTTGCCACAAGCTGCACAAAATCAGCCGCGAGCATCCTCAGAGTTAAAACTCAAAGATGCTGAGGTTAGCGCCGCGCAATGAATAAACAACGTATAAACTCATCTCCTGCGATTATCGCATTGCAAATGTGCTCAGGCTTTAACCCTGATGATAACATTGCAACTTTAAAGCAAGCGTTAGCTGAATTACCAAGCACGCGGCCTTTGTTAGTATGTTTACCAGAAGCGTTTTTAGTGTTTAGTAAACACGCTGGTGATACGTTGTTAGTGTCACAGCGTATTGAGCAATATAAACAGCAAATTAGTGAATTGTGTCGTAAACACAATATTTGGTTAAATGCTGGCACCATGCCAGAGCCCTATGACCAACATAAGTATTACGCTGCCTCACACTTGTTTAATAACCAAGGCGATATTGTTGCAAGCTATAACAAAATACATTTATTTGATGTTGAGGTAGATGACCAGACCGGCAGCTACCGAGAGTCCGACTTTACTCAAGCGGGCGATGAGATTGTGGTTGTTGATTCTCCCTTTGGTAAAATTGGTTTAACAGTATGTTATGATTTGCGCTTTGCTGGTTTATTTAATGCCTTAGCTCGTAAAGGCGCAGAAATTATATTAGTACCCAGTGCGTTTACTGTTCCAACAGGTAAAGCGCATTGGCAGCCGCTACTTGCAGCACGAGCAATAGAAACACAGTGCTATGTTATTGCTGCAGCGCAATATGGAACACATGAAAACGGTAGACAAACTTATGGTCACAGCCTGATGTTATCGCCCTGGGGTGAAACATTAAGTGAAAAACCAACAGGGCTTGGTTTTATTAGTTGTACCGTAGATTTGAACCAGTTACACAAAATTAGACGAGATATGCCGCTGCAATCTCACCAACGATTTAGAGAGCCATTATTATGAATTCGGTTGAACAGCATTTATTACACGACAGCCAGCTAAATCGAGAAGAACTCGAAAAAACATTAGCTTATATTCACCAGCACAAAGTTGATTATGCCGACCTTTATTTTCAATCTAGTCATCATGAGTCTTGGGTATTAGAAGACGGCCTTGTTAAAGAAGGGTCTTATAACGTTGAACGTGGTGTTGGCGTACGGGCTGTTAGTGGTGAAAAAACTGGTTTTTCGTATTCAGACGCAATTAATTTAGAAGCGCTAAATAAGGCCGCAACTGCTGCACGTAGTATTGCCGATGCAGGTGAAGATAAAGCGGTTAAAGTATTTAGTGACGTGGCTGCTAAAGAGCAGTACGCGCCACATCAACCAATTTCTAGCATGAGCGATACCGATAAGGTTAATTTGTTACGTGAGCTTGAAAACTATATTCGCGAATTAGCCCCAGATGCTGAGCAAGTTATTAGCTCAATGTCTGCGGTATACGAAGAGATATTAATTGCAGCCAGCGATGGCACCTTTGCTACCGATATTCGCCCACTGATCCGTTTAAACTGCTCTGTATTGCTAGAGAAGAATGGTCGCCGTGAACGTGGCGGTGCTGGTGGCGGTGCCCGCCTAGATTATGGTTACTTTAAAGAGCTTGTTGATGGTAAGCCGCGTTGGATGGGTTTTGCAGAAGAAGCCGTTCGTCAAGCTAAAGTAAACTTAGAAGCTATTGATGCCCCTGCAGGTACTATGGAAGTGGTATTAGGTAATGGCTGGCCAGGTGTGTTGTTACACGAAGCGGTAGGCCATGGCCTCGAGGGTGACTTTAACCGTAAAGGCGCGTCTGCGTTTAGCGGTAAAGTAGGGCAAAAAGTCGCTTCAGAGCTATGTACTGTGGTTGATGATGGTACTATGGCTGATCGTCGTGGTTCACTTAATGTGGATGACGAAGGCACGCCTGCAGCCTATAACGTACTTATCGAAAACGGTATTTTAAAAGGCTATATGCAAGATAAAATGAACGCGCGTTTGATGGGGGTAAACCCAACAGGTAACGCACGTCGTGAGTCATACGCGCATTTACCAATGCCACGTATGACCAACACTTACATGTTAGGCGGAGAGCACAGCCAAGCTGATATTATCAGCACGGTTAAAAAAGGCGTGTTTGCCCCTAATTTTGGTGGCGGCCAAGTGGATATCACCTCAGGTAAGTTTGTGTTTAGTGCCTCAGAAGCTTACTTAATTGAAAATGGTAAAATTACTCAGCCAATTAAAGGGGCAACATTAATTGGTAATGGCCCTGAGGTTATGCAACAAATCTCTATGGTAGGTAATGATTTAGCGCTTGATAAAGGCGTCGGTGTTTGTGGTAAAGACGGTCAAAGTGTACCAGTAGGCGTTGGCCAGCCAAGCCTGAAAATAGATAACCTAACAGTAGGTGGCACGGCTTAATTTTTATAACTGCCAAACGTTATAAATAAAACCTTGGAAGTGCAAACTCTCAAGGTTTTATTTTGTTGGCTGTTTATTGTTAAATTTGCTGCTGAAAAAAATCCATAAATGCGGCAACTTGTCGTGGCTGAAATTGCCTTGATGGGTAAAGAAACTGTAAGCCAACTTGCTGTTTATCTTTATTACTAAAACCGAGAATATAGTCATCAAGTAGCGTCACTAAATTACCCTTAGTCAGATCATCATTAATATCTACCATTGATTTTAGAGCAATACCTGCACCGTTAATTGCCCACTGTCTGATCACTGCACCATCACTGCTACTCATAGCTACAGGTACGCGAATTACCTCGTCTTTAAAATGCCAATCATGCATCGATTGACCAAATCTCTCCATTACTAAGCAGCGATGATTTAATAAATCGCTTGGTTGTAAAGGTTGGCCATGTATTTTTAAATATTCAGCTGAAGCACATAACACACGTTTATTGGCTTTGATCATTCGGCTAATCAAATTACTATCGGGTAAGTTTCCAAAGCGAATAGCAATATCAATGCCTTCTTCAACTAGATTAACTAAGCCATCGGTTAAATGTAGGTGTGGTTTTACTTGTGGATTCAGTGCTACAAATTTAGCTATTGCAGGGGCAACAAACTGTTTACCAAAGTCAGAGGGTGCGGTTACTTTGAGACTACCCGAAAGAGTGTTTTTACTAAGCTGAATACTTTGCTCTGCGGCATCAATTTCAGCAATCACTCTTAAACAGCCTTGAAAAAAGTGCTCTCCAGCCTCGGTTAATTTAATACTTCGAGTATTACGTATTAAGAGTCGGGTTTGATAGTGATTTTCAAGCTGGTTGATACGTGCCGTCATACTCGCAGGCGATAAACCAATTTTTCGCCCAGCTGCAGCAAGCCCGCCAGAGCGCACCACATGAACAAAAAGCTGCATATCATCAATCTTAGCCATCGTTCCTCACTCTTTATAATTCAGTATTAATGAATAGTGTTTTTGATATTAACTCAATTATCAAATTTAAGTAAATAGTTAAACTGGTTGTACTCATTATCAACAGAGAAAGTTTATGCGTTTAGATCATGTATTAATTTCTAGTTGTGATTACCAGGCGATGCGACAGTTCTTTATAAATTCAGTTGGGCTAGTTGAAGGGTATCGTCCGCCTTTCCCTTTCGAGGGGGCATGGTTATACGGCAGTGATAATGTTGCTTTGATTCATTTGGTTAATGCCACGGGTAATAAAGCGCAACAGGGTTACTTATCAGCATTAAACAGCAAAACCCAAGGCCGAGGAGTGGTAGATCACATTGCCATTCATAGCATAGGTTATCAAGGATTGAAAAGTCGCTTAGCGCAAACAGGTATAAGCTACTTTGAGCGAACCGTGCCAGAGCTACTAGAGCAGCAAGTATTTATACAAGGACCAGAAGAGATAAAGGTCGAAATGCTATTTAGTAGTGATGAAATTTAATTTAAATCCAGATAAACATTATTTATAAGAGAGTTAGTTATGTCTATTGAATCCTTATTTGAAGTTAAAACCCTCGGTGGCATGGTCACTCAAAATAGAATTGTGATGGCACCTATGACCCGTTCGCGAACTGCGCAACCGGGTGATATTCCCACTGAACTGATGGCCACTTATTATGCGCAGCGTGCTACTGCAGGGCTGATTATTTCTGAAGCAACACAAATTTCTGCTCAGGGCAAAGGTTACTCATTTACGCCAGGTATTTACACGCAAGAACAAATCGAAGGTTGGAAGCAAGTAACACAAGCTGTGCATAAGGAAGGTGGTAAAATATTTTTACAACTTTGGCACGTTGGTCGAATGTCGCACTCTTCATTTCATCATGATGGAACGCCAGTTGCCCCATCTGCACTTGCCCCAGATGCACAAGTTTGGGTGGTAGGCGATGATGGAGAAGGACGGATGCTTGACTGCCCAACCCCACGAGCACTAAGTGTTAAAGAAATTAAAGAAATAGTAAATGACTATAAGCAAGCGGCAATTAACGCGATTGAGGCTGGTTTCGATGGCGTTGAAATACATGGAGGTAACGGGTATTTAATTGATCAGTTTTTAAGACGTTCAGCGAATAAACGCACAGATGAATATGGCGGTAGCCAAGAAAACCGTATTCGTTTTGCCTGTGAAATTATTGGCGCAATTAGTAATGCCATTGGAGCTCATAAAGTGGGTATTAGATTAGCGCCTTTTATCACTCAGCGTGGTATGGGTGATAGTGAAGCAATTGACACTATTTTATTGGCAGCAAAGCAATTTGAGCAAATTGGTATTGCGTATATTCATCTTGCCGAAGCGGACTGGGACGATGCACCTACCGTAACACCAGAGTTTAGAGTCGCACTTCGTCAGTATTTTAGTGGCGCGATTATTGTTGCCGGTAATTATACCGAGCATTCAGGTGCGCAGCTTATTGAACAAGGTCTTGCCGATTACATCGCATTCGGTCGTCGTTTTATTGCCAACCCAGACTTACCGTATCGTATTCAAGAGCAACTGCCACTAAACACGATTACCGATGGGAGTACATTGTTTGGCGGTACAGCCAAAGGTTATACCGATTACCCAGCATATCAAAAGTAACTTTTTAACTGAAAATATAAGGCTAAAAATGGTTAATTTTTCAAACTCAGTAGTTACTTTACTGATCAGCGGGCTGTTTAGTAGTGCCAGTTTTGCGGCTGAATTTAGTTTATCGAGCCCTGATTTACAGCCAGGGCAGGCAATAAAGAGTGAGCAATACTGGAATAGCTTTGGTTGTCAGGGGAGTAATGTTAGGCCACAACTTAAATGGCAAAATGCGCCTAAGAAAGCCAAAAGCTTTGCCGTGACAGTGTATGACAATGACGCACCAACTGGCAGTGGTTTTTGGCACTGGGTAGTACATGATATTCCTCTTACTAGTAACTCACTATCTTCAACGACTTTGCCCAAAGGAGCCATTGAAGGTAATACGGATATGGGGAAGCCCGGATACCTTGGGCCATGTCCACCAGAAGGACGCAAGCATAGCTACACCTATAAAGTGTATGCATTGGATGTAGAAAAATTAGCTGTTCCACAAGGGGCAACAAGTGCACTTACAGGGTTTTTCTTACACCAACACTCTTTGCAAACAGCCGAGATCACAGTAACGGCAGGACCACGTTAATTAGCTTAGGAGATAAAAATGAAGGCTTTACCTTTACTCATTCTTTTAATGGCACTGTGCAGCAGTAAGCTATTAAATGCAGCCCCACTACCTGAGAAATCAGGTTATTGGCCTGATGATGCACAATTAGTGATTTCTATTTCAATGCAATTTGAAGCAACAGCACAAGATAGCTCTGATGCAGGGCCGTTTCCTCAAATAGAGCAGGGTTATCACGATACTATTTCGCCTACTTGGTATCAGTATGGGATGAATGAAGGGATCCCACGATTACTTGATCTATGGGATAAACATAATATTAAAGTTACTTCTCATATGGTGGGCAGGGCTGTGGAATTAAATCCAGCACTTGCTAAAGAAGTGGTTTCACGAGGGCATGAAGCATCAGGTCACGGCCAAACATGGACACCACAATATTCTATGAGTGTTGAACAAGAGCGCGCTTCATATATTAAAAGTGCAGATATTATCGAAAAAGTGACAGGCATGCGGCCGGTTGGCTTTAATGCATTTTGGATGAGACACTCAAAAAATACACTTACGCTTTTGCAAGAGCTAGGGTTTATTTATCATATTGATGATCTATCGCGTGATGAGCCTTCTTTTACACCAGTAAATAATAAGCCTTTTGTGGTTGTACCTTATACTTTTCGTAATAACGACATTGTGCGCTATTCAGGAAGCACTGCAATGACGGCCCAAGCCTACTTACAAGAGTTAAAAGATGAGTTTGACGTGTTATACGCTGAAGGAAAACACAGAAGACGAATGATGTCGATTAGTGCTCATGACCGTATTGCAGGAACGCCTGCACGAGTAAAAGCGCTTGATGATTTTATCCAGTATGCAAAACAGCATACTGGTGTTAAGTTCATGCGAAAAGATAACATAGCCCGTTGGATAATGAAGCAAAATAATGTGCCTACTAATCCGGCTCAGACGGCTAGATAAAGGAAACATCTATGAGGCAGCTTTTTAATACCATAAGTATGCCTCGTGTGATTTTTAGAGGTGAAGGAGTTAAGTTGTTGTCGTAAATTTTAAACTTCAACGGAATTAGAATAGCTTGTTACATTTTTACTATTCACTTTAAACGAATATCTCTTAAAATAGGTACTTGAATAGTCTATAACACTTTAGGAAATAGCATGTTTAGCCGATGTATGTTCATTTTATTTGTACTATTTCTATCAGGATGCTCTTCTTTGTCTCAGGATGAATGTATACAGGCCAATTGGACAAACCTAGGCTTTAGTCATGGCGAGCTAGGGTATACATTTGAACATGGCAGAGAAATTATATCCGCTTGTAGTGAGTTTGGTATCACTGCAAAACTAGATGATTATAAGGTTGGTTACAAGCAGGGGCTCGCAGCCTTTTGTGAGCCTGAAAATGGCTTTACCCTGGGCTTACGAGGGGATGCGTATAACGGGGTTTGTAATGACACACAGTTTAGAAAAGCATGGCAAGAGGGTAATGAGCGTTATCAGTTTGAAGCAAGGAAAGCTGAGATAGATGATCGACTTAATAATATTAATTGGCGGTTGCAATATATTAGTAATGAATTAGCGAGTGATAAACCGTCAAGTAGCCAAAGTAAAGAGTTACGCCGAGAAAGAGAACAGTTAGAGAGAGAGCGTCGTGATTTAAGAAAAGAAAAAGCACTTTTACCATTACTCAACAAGTTTCCTTCATGGCATTTTGAGTATGAACTATAATTTATAACATATCCTTTTACGGTGATTAATATGAAAGTAATATCAATTTTAATAACATTTCTGATCCTCAGTGGGTGTGCGTCAAAAGAAATGCCAGACGGTTATGGAAATGAAGTATTTGCGGAGCATGAGTGCTTAGGTGGTGAAGTTGAAACAGACTATAGCTACACAATTTTTAGCTCTGACGAAGATGAAAGCAATAAGAGTACGGTGAAGTCGACTTGTCATCCAGTGAAAACTCAGTCTGAACTTGAGCGAGATATAAGGACGGGTGGTTGATAGAACAAAATAAAACCCACTTTAAAAGTGGGTTTTATTTTAAGAATTAAAGCTCAAAGGGAGCAACACCGACAGCTTGCATTTGATAACCCACTTGGGCTATTTCGCCAGACCAAGTTTGCGTTTTAATAACGCCCGTTACAACAATCGCATCATATAAGCTATCGATAGGCACACCGCCTTTAATAGTTACATGAACCAGCTGGTTTGGCGGTGGGGGTGGCACATGAATACAGGCACCAAAGTAAGGGACTAATAAAAACTCGGTAATAAGTTCGCTGTCACCTTCAAGTGGCACAACAAACCCAGGTAAGCTAACAGACTGCCCATCAAGTGCTTTAACAACCGGCGCGTCCAAATCAGGTTGCACCCAGTTTTGCTCACTGCCTTCGTGATTAGCTTGTGCTTGGGTATCTATTTGCACATGCCCTTGTGGGATCAAGTCTTCCCAAAAAATTTCCTTCGGGGGATTTGCAATGCTAGCAAAGCTAATTAGCACTGCACTTAATAGCATTAAAGAGTGTGTAGTTACTTTAAATAACGTCATGATCATCCTAAAGTTTATATTTTTATACTCATACCATCACTAAGAGAATAAAAGTAAGCGCGTGTAGCAGGGATCAAGCCAATAATGAATCCCGCAGCCATAATAACGCCAATCAAAGTGAGTTCATAGTCAGAGAGCATACTGATATTAATGCTCACTCCTGCTTGGCTTTGTAAGTAACCCGCGGTTGTGCCCATAAGCGCATAAAATAGAGTGCAGCCTACTAAGCAACCTAAAAAGGTAGTGAGCAGTGATTCTATACTGATAAGTGAAAATAATTGCCAAGGGCGGGCGCCCACAGAACGCAATATTGCCAGTTCTCTGCGGCGTTGATTAAGGTTAGCCAGCAGTGTGGTTAACATGCCGAGCAAGCTAATAATGACCACCACAAATGAAAATAGCAATAGGATCTTTTCTATTATTGCCAGCATTTCCCAAAGCTCTTTTAGTGTGACTGTAGGCATAATCGCTAATAAAGGCTCTGGCTTAAATTGGTTTATGTTACGCCTAATTTGTAGCGTATAAAGCGGTGAATCGAAGCCCATTAAAAAGGCGGTAATTTGTTTTGGATGGCCAACTAGTGCGTGACTCGAGTGGTCATGATGATCGTCATGTTCATGATGGCCGCCACCATGAATCAATTCAATTGCCGCCAGCGGCACATGCAATGTTTTATCAACAGGGGTGCCAGTAGGCTTTAAAATACCAACAACTTTGAAGGGGTTATCGTCATGATGATGAAAGCTAGTATTGCCCATACCATGAGAAATAACGATTTCATCACCAATTTTATAGGCCAGTTTACTTGCAACCTCACTCCCTATAACAACTTCATTGATGCTAGAAAAAGCCTGTCCTTGTGTAAATGCTAAGGGCTGTTTTTTAGCAAATCGATAGTGCTTAAAATAATCAAGAGTGGTGCCTAAAACTGCTTGGCCCTTATGGCTATCTCCAAGGCTGATAGGAATGCTCCACTTAACCCCGCGTTGTTTTGTAATGTATTGGTAGCTTTGCCAACTCACACCATTATTGGTGTGGCCAATTCTAAACACCGAGGAGAGTAGTAATTGAATATCGCCAGTACGTGCGCCAACAATTAAATCGGTACCCGAAATGGTATTACTAAAACTACTTTTAGCATCTACGCGAACGCGCTCAATACTGAGTAATAACATGACGCTAATCGCAATGGTGAGCAATGTCAGTAATACACTGGCACGTCTATTTAGCAAACTTTTATAGGCAAGTTTAAATAAAATCATACATCACCTTGTAAATTTACTAAGTCGATTGTGCGGCTAAAGAGTGGCTTTAATGTTTCATCGTGACTGACAAAAACAAGCGTACTGTTACTTTTTTTTGCTTGTTCAAATAACAACTTAATAAAGCTTTCACGATTTTGCGTATCAAGTGCTGAAGTAGGCTCATCGGCAATGATAAGTTCAGGACTGCCTATAAATGCGCGTGCTGCGGCAACTCGCTGTTGTTGCCCAATACTTAAAGTGGCAACATTTTGATTATGAAAGTGCGGCTCTAACCCTAGTGCGTTGAGAAGTCGGGCAGCTTCTTTGGTTAAACTCTCAATTTGGTTGAGCACGTGTTGCTGACGCTTTTTCGAAAATTGGCACCCTAAACATACATTTTCTAATGGGGTTAAATAAGGTAGTAAATTAAAGTTTTGGAAAATATAGCCAATATGATCTGCTCTAAATGCATCGCGCTGTGCATTGGTAAGCGCACTTAGATTTTGGTTCAAAACACAAAGTTGGCCGCTAGTCGTTACATTAATGCCTGCCAGTAGTGCCAGTAAGGTAGATTTACCACTGCCGCTTGGCCCATGTAAAAAAACATGTTCACCTTCATCAATGGCGAGTTGCTCAATAGTGAGAGTGGGGCTGGCTGCTTTTTTATGCCATTTAAAAGATACATTCTCAAGGTTGATCATAACGTCTTACCAACTCCAATAGTTAAGTCTTTTGCGCATTTTAAATTGTCTAATAAGATTAAGTGGTTTAGCTTTGAGCTTTTCATCACTATGCAACAGTTCATTGGTTGCGCAAAGTACTCGTTGGCTTGACTTGCCATCTGTGTATGGGTGTAATTCTTGGCAAAAAGCTTCAATATTATCCACCAGTTCTTTTGGGTAAGTTAGTGCATAGTCTATTGCGGCTTCAACGTTATTTTTATCTGTAATATCAAGTAAGTGTTTTTCAGGTGCTTTATTACAAAACGTTACAACCGGTTTTCGTTGTACTAAAAACATCAGTAGTATGGATGAAGTATCGCACAGCATTACATCAGCAGATTGTAATAAAGGAATAACATTGTCTGTTTCAACAAAGGTTAGATTATCATTACTTAACGCTTGATATTTATTAACCCACTCTTGCGGCATTTTCGGATGAAACTGAACTAATAGTCGCCATTTACCGCTTTCACTAAAGTGTTTTATTTGATCATAAAGTTTAGGTGCAAGAGATAAGCGTTTTGAAAATGTAGAGCAGATCAATACCGTTGGGCGAGAGTCTGTTTCATCAATATGGCTAGGCTTTGAGTTACCGTTAAAGAATTGATCTAGGGGAGGCCAACCTGTTTCTACTACCTTAAAATAGCCCAGTTTTTTTTGTAACGCCGTAAACGGAGCCGTCGTATTTGGGCCTTGTGTACAATATAAATCAAAACATCCCCGAACTTTAAAGTGATCGTTTTGGCCTTTTTTATTTAGTTTTCCTGCATCAAAGCCGTGAAAAACAGCTACTTTCTTTCCAGGGAAAAATGTAGGGATAGAGTTCGCTGGTGCAAAGGTTGCGTCAGGCGCCCATTGGTTTATCTCATGAATAGAATTTAGTGTTTTTTCATCACTTTTCAAAAAGTCAGGGTTAACATTATCACCCTCTAAGAACCATTTAACTTCCCCTCCTTGAGCTAATATTTCTGCTTGCAATGGCCTTAAAATAGCATAGGAATAATTTTGGGAAATATACATTAGATATTTCTTATTCTTAGTGGCAGTTAAATAGTTCAAGCTAGCTCCTTAGGGCAAGTAATCATGCAAGTTTACCCCAATGCGTCAGCTAGATAAATATTCTGAGATGATTTGTTTTTAGCCTAAGATTGAGCTTTGTGGTTGCCTAGATTATTATAGAGCGCCTAACCCCAATTCCATACTTTGCTCTTTGAGCATGCCAAACCCCGGAGATAGCATGACTAGCTATAAAGTTTTAGACGTAAACGATGACTTACCCATTCGTACTAAAGGTAAAGTACACAGTGGCAAAGTGCGTTCAGTTTATTGGTTAACTGATGCAGATAGCAAACGCTTAATAAATGAAAAAGGCTATAACGTTCCTGCCGATACTGAATTAGCCATTATGGTTATTTCAGACAGAATTTCTGCTTTTGATTGCATATGGCAAGGTGAAAATGGCCTAAATGGCGTTCCTGGTAAAGGGATTGCATTAAACTCAGTGGCTGCTCATTGGTTTAACATGTTTAATGAAGCCGGTTTGGCGGGTAATCATATTGTTGATATTCCTCATCCATACGTATGGATTGTTCGTAAAGCCAGTACAGTTAAAGTTGAAGCGATTGCTCGTCAATATATTACCGGCAGTATGTGGCGCGACTACGCCAAAGGCGAAAGACACTTTTGTGGTTTGCAACTTCCAGAAGGCTTAAAAGCGAATCAAAAGCTTGAGCAAGTACTTATAACTCCTTCTACTAAAGGTATTATAGAAGGGGTTGCTGATATTCCTGCCGTAGATGATGTAAACATCACTCGTGAAAATATTACGAACAACTTAGATGTTTTCAATTTTAAATCGGCTGACGATGTCGCCAAATACGAAAAATTATTGGTAGAAGGATTCGAGTTAATCAGTGGTGAGTTAGCTAAGCTAGGGCAAATTTTCGTCGATACTAAATTTGAATTTGGTTATGTAGAAGATTTAAATGGTGTGCAGCAACTTATTTATATTGATGAAGTAGGGACACCAGATTCATCGCGTATTTGGGATGAAGCATCTTATAAGAATGGCAAAATTGTTGAAAACTCAAAGGAAGGCTTCCGTCAGCTGTTAATTAATAACGTACCAGAGAGTGATGTGTTATTAAATAAAGACCGTATGGCTGAGCGTGAGCAGCTAGCAAAAGATTATATTTTACCTGAGTCAGTAATGCTTGAAGTGTCTGACACTTATGTGGGTATCGCTAGCAAAATTATCGGTAAAGAGATCGTTATACCCAATGATCCGCGCCAAGAAGTGATTGCAATTTTAGATACTGACTACGGGTTAATCGTTAATTAGCGAAGTAAGTAGACAGGCATAGCAATGCTCATTTTTACTAGTAAAAAAGTATTTATTTTAACTAACTGAGCTATAATTCTTGCAATTAGTGCTCGTCTCTAATTAACTTAACCTATAGTGAATATTTAGGTGTGATTATGTTAGAGCGAGCAATGCAAGTTATTGCAAAACGTCGTTATTTATTAGTACTGGGTGCATTGTTTAGTGTGTCGGCCTTTGGCAATACCATTAATTTGGTTATTAAAGATCAGCATGACCAAGTATTGCCTAATGCTGTCGTAGAAATAAATCATTTACCTTCCTCAAAAACTACGGGCAGTTTACCCACGGCGGTAATGGATCAAGTTGATAAACAGTTTTCACCACAGCTACTTATTGTACACCAAGGTCAGTACGTTAACTTTCCAAATAGCGATAATATTCGCCACCATGTATATTCTTTTTCAAAAGCAAAGCCCTTTCAATTAAAGCTCTATTCTGGTCAGCCAGAAGATCCCATTAAGTTTGATAATCAAGGTGTTGTTGTTCTAGGCTGCAATATCCACGATTCTATGGTGGGCTATATTTATGTCGCTAATAGTAATCATGTGTATACCAGCAACGAGCAAGGCCAAATAAATCTACAAGTTGACTCTTTTCCTGTGCAAGCCAGTGTCTGGCACTCACTGCAAACAGCGACTTTGGATAATAAAAAAATGTTTGATATAAAATCAACCAGCCCGGTATCAATCACTATAAATACGTCTACGCCTGCACCACGTAACACCTTTGGCAGTCAATTTAGGGAAGGTAATGGGCAATAATTTACGTAGCCGTATAACAACGCTATGCGTTGGCTTGGTGTTACTTACAACTTTACTCAGCTTAGTGAGTTTTTGGTGGTCTACGAGTAAGTTTCAGGCAGAAAAAGTACAGCAAAATATAACGGTTGCGCAAAGCGTTTATAAGCAATATTTAAAATCAAAAGAGAGCTTGCTATTAACTGCTGCAAAGGTGTTAACCGCTGATTTTGGTTTTAAGCAGGCAGTTGCTACTCGCGATGCAGCCACCATTAGTAGTGTATTATACAATCATAGCCAACGGATCAATGCCGATTTAATGCTGTTGCTCGATTTATCGGGGCGGTTAGTGTCTGCTAATGTGAATGCACAAAATTTTGCAGATAACCTACAGCCCTTGATGGATGAATTATTAAATAATTCTGAACAATCGAGCTTTGTAGTGTTAAATAATCAGCTCTATCAAGTAATATTATTGCCAGTTAAAACCCCCAGAACCATCGCTTACAGTTTAGTCGGGTTCAAAATCACATCGGCTGTGACTACTGAGCTGAAAAGCTTAACCGGTATGGAGGTTAGCTTTGTTGCGCAATTAGATAGTTTTGCAGCAAGCTCGTTTGCACCTCAACCTGAAAAATTTCAACCTATAGAATACTTTGAAAATAAAACTACAGCTCGTTTTTTTGCTGAATATTTGGCCTATGAAAATCAACAAATAGCTTTACCATCTTTGCAATCACACCCGGTCACCTTACTACTAAGTGCTGATTTAACCTCAAGTTATCGAGATATTGAGCAACTATTGCTAACGCTAGTTACATTGGCCGTGTTAACCATGTTATTTGGTGTGATCACCAGTAGTTTGCTTGCCAATAACTTAACCAGCGGACTTACACAGTTAGCGGTTATCGCAAGGCAATTTGCCAAAGGTGACTACCGATTTAAATTTGAAGGTAAAAAACAAAGCAGCGAAATAGCAACGCTAGTCAGCGCCTTTAATAACATGGGTAATGATATTAATAAGCGTGAGCAGCAAATTAGTTTTCAAGCACATCACGATACCTTAACAGGGTTTTATAACCGTTCAGCTATGTTAGATTTATTGGCAAAGCAGCTCACTAAAGATAGATGCTACACGCTTGTTGCTATTGATATAAAAGGCTTAAGACACATAAACGACAAGCTTGGTCCGCAAGTAGGAGATGAGTGTTTAATTGCGGTGGCAAACCGTATTCGTCAATTCTCTGATGAGCTTGGTGGATTTCATGCACGAATTGGCGGCGATGAGTTTTTAACGGTTTACCCCAGTGTGGAGGCTGACCAAGTAAAATGTGCTGTAGCCGATTTGATTGAGCAATTACAGGCACCTTATCAGATTAAAAGCTTAAAAATAAGTTTGCGTTTTAACGCTGGGATTGTGCAGTACCCTGGACAAGGCGTTAAAGCGGACGATTTAATGCGGCGTGTACTCATTGCTGTTGATGCGGCTACAACAAGCCAACAAAGCTTACATTACTACCAAGATGGTGAAGATGAGGCGCACTTAGACCTTTTAATCATGCTTGATGAGCTCAAACAAGCGATTGATGATGATAACGGGCAACTGTTTATGACTTATCAGCCTAAGTTGAATATTAAAAGTCAGAAAATTGATAAGGTTGAGTCACTTATTCGTTGGCAACGTGATGATGGGAGCTGGGTTTCGCCTGAAGTGTTCATTGATTTAGCTGAGCAGTCAGGATTAATTGTGGAACTAACTGCTTGGGTTGTCGATACAGTTATTGCGCAAATAGCCGATTGGTATAAAAAAGGGATTCACTTACAGGCCGCCATTAATGTGTCAGCCCAAGATATTGCGCATGCGGGATTTCATAATTTGTTGGTCGCGACCTTAAAGAAATATCATGTAAGCCCAAGTTCTGTCACTATTGAGTTGACGGAGCGCGATATGATTGAAAATGAAGCTCAAGGTATCAAAGCGTTAGAGAACTTAAAAACTATCGGTGTTAAAATATCACTAGACGATTACGGTGTCGGGCAAACATCATTGGGGCGATTAAAAATGTTACCTATTGATGAGCTTAAGCTAGATAAATGCTTTATTTTAACTTTGCATGAGTCACAAAAAGATCAATACATAGTGCGCTCGTCAATCACACTTGGACACCAACTTGGGTTTTCAGTGGTGGCCGAGGGCGTAGAAACGGCAGCGTCTTTATCATTGCTTCATGAAATGCAATGCGATCATGCACAAGGTTACTACTTGAGTCGTCCTTTAAAAGCACAACAACTAGAACAATGGTTAGAGGAATATCAGGGTGTACATTAAATTTTTACTGAGCATGACACTCTTATTTTGCAGTACGCTAACTGTAGCTGCAACGGGAAAACTATTAGCAACACCGGGCGTGTCTCAAGTTGAAGGCAGTGCAGGAGGAGGGTTAGTTCCTTGGGCGCAGCTAGCAGGTTATGCTAGTGAGGACGAATGGGCTGTTAATGGCTTTTGTAGTCGTGCTGATGTAACAGATTACCGCCTAGATGCCTGTGGTGTGCAGCTTAACCTATTTAATCGTGTTGAACTGAGTTATGCAGTGCAACAGTTTGATGTGCCTGCGCTCAATACAGAAATAGAGCAGTCAATTTCTGGGGCAAAAATTCGTTTATATGGTGATATAGTATACAGTAAGTGGCCCCAGCTAAGCATGGGTGTACAGCATAAATCACTGGATGATGGCACAGTTGCAAAGTTGGTTGGCGCAAAAAAGACCAGTGGTACAGATGTGTACCTAGCAGCTAGTAAATTACATTTGGGCGCACTTGCTGGATACAACTGGTTTTGGAATGTGACCACCCGTTACAGTAAAGCCAATCAGTTAGGGCTTTTAGGATATGGAGGGGCTAATGAAGGTAGCCATATTTTACTAGAAGCAAGTAGTGCGGTGTTTGTAAGTCGTGAACTTGCTATTGGCATTGAGTATCGACAAAAAGCCAATAACCTAGGTTTAGGCGAACAAGATTGGCGCGATTTATTTATAGCGTGGATGCCTAATAAACACGTCAGTGTAACGGCGGCCTATTTAGACTTAGGGCGGATTGCTGGTGTTGACAAACAAACCGGCTGGTATTTATCCGTAACGGGGTATTGGTAATGAAAATTAGAGTATTTATTTTTTATTGTTTAAGCTTGCTTGCAGGATGTGCTGCTCAGCCTAATACCTCTTTGTATCACCAACTTGGCGAGCGAGCTGGGCTTGAAAAGTTAACTGACAGTTTTATTGCCCAAATAGGTAATGACAAGCAGGTATTTCATTACTTTGAACACAGTAATATTAGCCATTTTCGACAAGGGTTTATTAGTCATTTATGTTCGCTGGTTGAGGGTCCTTGTGAATACAAAGGCGACTCGATGGTTGCGATTCATACAGGTATGAATATAAATGAAAAAGACTTCAATCACGTTGTCGATTTATTAATAAATGCAATGGACGAGCAAAATATCCCACATACAGTGCAAAATGAAATTTTAGCTAAAATGGCGCCATTGCGTGGCGAAATTATTAAGATTTAATTTTTATAATCAAATGCATACATGTAAAAATATGCTGGGTATTACTCACTTGTAATTTTGGCAAGATCCGCAGTTTTATATCGTCTTTGCCTATGAATACTCGATCTATGAATTAAATTTCTGATAAATGTACTGCGGTTGGAATGAGAACCTGCATTAGCGCTTGTTATTTCACTAATAAAGCTTCGATCTTCGGCAACAGGATAGGGTTTTATGCCTATCATATTTAGGCCTACTTCAGTGTGAAACTGCATATCGACATCCACCGGTCTAAAAAACGGTTTTCTTTGCAGTAGTTTTTTAGCGCCGCTTAGTGAAATGATGTAGCCTTGAGTGCCGTTTGGTGCTTTTTTATAGTTGCCAACTGTTAGGTTATTTTCTAATAGCGTACTGTCAATAAATGGAAAGTTTCGATTATCAGATAACTTGATTAAATCCCAATTTTTTAATTTAAGCGCCGCATCAACAACATTTTTAAGTGAAGCTTCAATGAAAAGGTCATCCTCTAATACAACACAATAAGCGATATTTTCATCGACCATTTTTTGCCAAAGGCGCATATGGCTTACATAGCAACCAATTTCACCTGCAGATAGGTTGCGATTGTAACTTTTTTTATTTTTTTTCGGGCAATACCACTTGAGGATTTCTTGTTCACTAAGGTTTTTGCCAATGGTCGCTTCAAAACGTTCAGCATTTAAGTGTAGACTGGTAAGTCGCTTTAGGGTTGTTTCCCAACGGTCTTCGCAGCCTTGCATATTGATAATGTAAAAAGGGATTGGCATAATTTTATTTTATTTAGAAACCTCAAAGCAGCTATTTTAGCATTATTATAATTTGTAACCAGTCTAAATTCTGTTTATAAACAGGCTGTAATAATATATAGCTATTTCATTTCCTTAAATTTGGCAAGACGATGAAAAACATAGTCAGTGCAAAATGGTTACATGCGCGTTTAGAGCAAACTAACTTAGTTATTTTTGATGCAGGTATGCTACGCCCCTCTGCTGCAGGGGAGTACTCGCCCGTTGCTATGCTACCCAAGGCACAACGGTTTGATATCAAAAAAGAACTCGCAGATACTTCAAACCCATTACCCAATACCTTGTGTAGTGCAGAGCAATTTACTCAGGTGATGCAAAAAGCAGGCGTTAATCACGACTCATTGGTGGTGATTTATGAGGATGCGGGGTTATTCAGTGCAGCTAGAGCCTGGTGGATGTTTAAAGCCATGGGGTTTAATAACGTAAAAGTCCTCGGTGGTGGTTTAGCCAAGTGGCTTGAGCTGGGGCTTGCGGTTGAGTCAAACTATACGCAAGCATCACTAAAAGGCGACTTTATTGCTCATTACCAACCTGATTACTTTATTGATAAAAAACAGGTGCTAAGTGCTACTAAGGATGCCAATACAGTTATTTTAGATGCGCGTGCTTATGGGCGCTTTACCGGTAAAAATAAAGAGCCAAGAGCGGGTATGCGCAGCGGCCACATTATTAATAGCTACTCGCTACCTTTAAGTAGTTTATTAGAAAATGGCGAGGCAAAATCACTCGACTTTATACAAACACAGTTTAGTGAATTAGTCGGTAATGCAACCCAGATACAGTTTAGCTGCGGTTCGGGGGTTACTGCCTGTGCGCTTGCACTGTTCGCTGATGAATGCGGATATAATAATTTAAGTGTTTACGACGGCTCGTGGAGTGAGTGGGGCGCTGATAGCTCACTGCCTATTGCAGTGGGTGGCTAATTTAATTATAGGGACAATTTTTACACCCGTTTTTGCAGCAAGTACCACGTTTTAAAAAATACCACTTACTAAACACCATATAATTATTCTGCATGGTGTAATCTAACCCTTCAATTAAATTATCATGGCTTCTAAATTGTTTAGCAAAAGCGATTTGAGCTTTTATTGGTTGAGTGTATATAGTCTCTAAATAGTTATTTATTTTAGCAAGAGTACATAAGCGGCATAAGCAGCTGGTTGCTGTATCATCGAGTGGTAAAATAGTAGGTAACTGATAACACCAACATGCGGTTATATCATTAACATTACAGTTAAGCGTTGTATTACATTGGCTGCAGTTTATCTGGGTCATTTTAGGTCTTATTAACAGTAGAGCAGCAAGAATAACAAACATTATGAATATACAAAAAGCATTGGCTGAATTTATTACATTTGGCGAGCAAAGAGATAGTGCCATTAGTGTGATTGTTTCAACCGCAGCAAGCAATAAAACCTACCTGTACACACTCACAAAGCCTGTACTAATTAATGTACTTATGCGTTGTTTCAATAAAGAAATTGATATTGACGATTTACAGCTGTGGGCAAATGTTATTGAGTCGCGAGATGACATAAATTGCGCTGAGCATGAAGGCGTTATTTACGCGCTAAGTAATAGCGAGCAAATGGGCGAGTTGACTCATCAAAAGCTCGCACAGTTGTTAAAGCTGCTACAACAGTAGCAGGTGGTTATCAGAAAGTATGAAAGGTTTTAAGCAACAGTTTTCAGATGTTAGTAACCACTACTGGGCTAATCTCTAGCTGACAACTGAAACCTAAAACCTATTCTTAAAGTTTACTTATGATAGCTCAAGCAAGTTTCTACTTCGTCTTTAGAGCCTAAAATAACCGCAACTCGCTGATGGATAGCATCAGGCTGAATATCCATAATACGCTCAGTGCCTGTTGAAGCAATACCACCTGCTTGCTCTACTAGCATTGCCATTGGATTTGCTTCATATAGTAAACGTAGTTTATTAGGTTTATTAGGATCTTTAGTGTCAGTTGGGTAAGTAAATAAACCACCACGGCTAAGTACACGATGAACATCGCCAACCATTGCAGCAATCCAACGCATATTGAAGTTTTGAGCGCGAGGGCCTGTATCTCCGGCAAGTAAGTCATTAATGTAGTTTTGCATCGCTGGTTCCCAGTGGCGCTGGTTAGAGGCGTTAATTGCAAATTCATTAGTTTTAGCAGGAATAGCGGCAAAATCTTGAGTAAGTAAAAAGCTACCTTGGGTTTTATCTAAGGTAAACATGCGTGTACCTTTACCCGTTGTTAGCGCAAGCATAGTTGATGGGCCATACAGTACGTAACCTGCAGCCACTTGTTGATGCCCAGGTTGCATAAAAATCTTTTCATCAGCAGCATCTGAGCCCACAGGTGCTTTCATAATAGAAAAAATAGTACCTACAAGTGAGTTAATATCGGTATTTGACGAGCCATCAAGTGGATCAAATGCAACAATGTACTCGGCATCTGGGTTACCGGCAACAGTATAATCTTCTTCTTCAGAGGCAATCGCTTTAACTGTGCCTGACTCCAGCAATATATCTTTTAATAACTGATTAGACAGTACATCGAGTTTCTTTTGTGTTTCGCCTTGAATATTTTCATCGAGGGTTGAGCCTAATACGCCCGATAATTCACCTTGACCGACGCGAAATGAAATTTCTTTACATGCCGCTAAAATAGTACGAATTAACGACAAAAGTTCTCTTGAACAGCCATCTTCTAGTAATACTGGTGGGAGTCTACGCATTCTTTTTTCCTGATAACGTGTTAAAACTAATCATAATGTGAGAGAGATTAGTTTAGAGCGCTGAAATTCGTCTTAAATAACTGTATTGTATAAATAACCCCCTATAATGGGGTACCTACATCGCATTTAAAACGCTAATAACAAAGATAAGATTATGCAAAAAATATCACGATTAAGTTACATACTCTTTACTGTGCTGCTCTGTATGATAACTCAAGCGCACGCAGCAATTAAGTCTATTGACGAATTTACTGAAAAAATGAACCATTTCCCTGGTTATTTTTCTTTCTTTTACGATACCCAAAACGGCAATGTGTATTTAAAAGTTGATAAACTTGAGCAACAATTTTTACTACAGCATAGCTTGCCTTATGGCGTTGGCTCTAACGACATAGGTTTAGATAGAGGCCAATTAGGCGGTACCTATTTGGTACAGTTTGAGCGCTTTGGCAACAAGGTGATGTTACGTGCCGTAAATACTTACTACCGTGCAAACACGAGTAATATAGCAGAGCAGCAAAGCGTTAAAGAAGCATTTGCATCCAGCATTTTGGCGGGTTTTAAAGTTGTCGCTCAAGATGACAATGCTGCATTAATAGATTACACCCCTTATTTACTGAGTGACGTACATGGCGTAAGCCGTACTTTAGCTGCGCGCAAGCAAGGGCAGTTTAGCCTTGATGAGTCACGCAGTGCGGTATTTATGAATCGCTCAAAAGCATTTTTGAAAAATACTGAACTTGAAGCCATTCTCACCTTTAAAGGGTCTAAACCAGGTAAATACGTTCGCCAAGTGAGTGCTGATCCTTACGCTTTGAGTGTGCACATGCACCATTCACTTATTCAATTGCCTGATGATAATTACACGCCACGAAAATTTAGCCCGCAATCGGGTTATTGGAGTGTGGAGCATAAAAATTATGCAGCAGGGCTCGATGAGTCTATGTACGTGCGTTACATTCCGCGTCATCGTTTAGCAAAAAAAGATCCAAACCTAGCAGTTAGTGAGCCGATAGAGCCTATTGTTTATTACTTAGATCCAGGGGTACCTGAACCAGTAAAAACGGCTTTATTAGATGGCGGGCAATGGTGGAATGACGCTTTTAATGCTGCAGGCTATAAAAATGCCTTTAAAGTTAAAGTGCTACCAAGTAATGCAGACCCTATGGATGTGCGCTACAACGTTATTCAATGGGTGCATCGTGCAACCCGAGGTTGGTCTTATGGCAGTTCAATTATAGACCCACGTACAGGTGAAATTATTAAAGGCCATGTGACACTAGGGTCGCTGCGAGTGCGTCAAGATATCCTTATTGCTGAATCACTCGCTGCGCCTTATTTAAAAGGCAATGAAGTGGCTGGTACTTTACATGCAATGGCACTTGATCGTATTCGTCAGCTCAGTGCTCATGAAATTGGTCATACACTGGGTATTGCGCACAACTTTGCTGCGTCAGTAAATAATCGAGCTTCGGTGATGGATTATCCGCATCCGTTATTGAGCTTTGCAGATAATGGTCAGTTAGACGTATCTGATGGTTATGCTAAAGGTATGGGCGCATGGGATACGCAAGTGATCAAATATGGCTACAGTGACTTTACCGGCCAAGATGAAAGCGAAGCACTCGCTGCTATTTTACTGCAAAATAAAGCACAAGGTTTGGCGTTTATTTCTGACAGTGATGCCCGTGCCAAAGGTGGGGCGCACCCTACAGCGCATCTTTGGGATAATGGCAGTAATCCAAGTGAAGAATTACTTAGAGTGCTTGATGTGCGAAAGCAAGCGCTCGGGCAGTTTGGTATTAACAATATAAAAACTGGGGTTGCACTGTCGCAGTTAGAAGAAAAGCTAGTGCCACTTTACTTGTTCCACCGTTATCAAGTTGAAGCGGTTGCAAAGCTTATTGCGGGCGTTGATTATGACTATGAAATTCGTAGTGACGCACCCGTTAAAGGCGCCCAAGTTGTAACTAAAGAGGCTCAGCAACAAGCTGTTAATGCTATTTTAGCCACCCTAAAAGCAACTAATTTAACGCTGCCAGAGTCGATACTGTCTTTGATTGTACCAAAGGCGTATGGCGAGTCTAAATCACGAGAAAGTATAGTGGGTCGTACCGGCTTAACTATGGATGCACTTGCATTGCCTGAAGTGGCAGCGCAGCATAGTCTATCGCTATTACTTAATGCTCAACGATTAAATCGATTAGCACAGCAGCAAGCACGTGATAACCGCTTTTATAGCCTAGATGAGCTACTTAAACAGTTAAATAAGCAAGTGTTTAATGTATCAGCACCTGCCACCATGACAGGAAAAGTAACACAACGAGTACAGTACCTAACGGCAAAAACCATGGCTGATCTTGTCGCTAACGACGGTTTAAGCCCTGAAGTGCAAGCGCAACTACATTTCTATTTAAGCAAGCTTGCTGATGAGTTTAATCAGCACTCTTTGCTAGGCCATCCTGAAGTGGGTGACAGCGCATTTAAAAACTATTTAGCATCGCAAATTAATCAGTTTTTAACAACAGGGCAGTGGCCTGACAATTTTAAAGCCCTGCCAATACCACCAGGCTCACCTATTTAATAGTACAAGCCAGAGGATAAAGGCGCTGTGTAAACGTTACGTTTCATGGTGCCTTGTTTTTAGGGTGTTACTTTTGCTTGCATAAAGTTGGTTTTTTGTTAATCTAGCCACCCCCTATTTTAGTCTTTTTTGAGGTGTTTATGGCGTTTTTATCTCGTTCGATATTGGCGTTATCAATGGCACTTTTAAGCTCCAATGCAATCGCACAAAAACAATGTGATGTTGAACTTCGTCATGGTTTAATTATTACCGATGATGTGATCCGTATTGTTGATAAAGGCCAAACTAGGGTGCAAATTAACAATAATAATCAATTGTTTATTCGAGGCTACTGGGTCGACTTAAGCACCGACGAAAGCAAAGTGCTAGAACAATTTAGCAATGGTATTCGTCAAACAGTTCCTGAGTTGGTCGATTTAGCGACCGATGGCGTTAACCTAGGACTCAGTGCTATTGAGCATGTTGTTGAGGGCATGTCAGATAAAGAACCCGAAGTGCTAAAAACGCAATTACAATATGTAGAGCGCGCACTTATGGATAAGTTTAAACGTGGCGACGATTTCTTTTTTATAGCTCCTCAATCGCTTTCCCAAATAGATGATTTTTTTACTAAAGAAATTAGTCAAAAAATACACTCCGCTGTACATGGCTCTTTGGGTGCAATTTTAATGTCGCTTGGGGATGCATTTAAATCTCGAGAAGGCAATATAGAAGACCGCATGAACGACATGGGGCAACGCATGGATATCATCACCAAAGAAATCGATAAGTCGTTACAGAAAAAAGCCCATCAATTAGAACTTAAAGCCTCTGAATATTGTGAATGTTTAAACTCTCTAGATATTACTGAGTCTCGGCTGCAAGCGATTGTACCTGGGATGACAGACTTTGATTTAGTGCAGATTAAATCGTAAGAACAGAGATTAGGCAAGATTATAGAAGGCAACGAGCATCGAGCCTAGAGCGGCAGGTGAACAGCCCGAACCTCGTGGCCCGAAACCATTTCCTAACACCTAAACAACCTTACAGTTTTATCTCTGCGGCAGTTAATGGGCGGTATTCACCTGCAGCCAAGTCTTCACCTAACTTTATATCCGCAATTTGTTCACGATGTAATTCAACCACTTTGTTATCTACCGCTGCTAGCATGCGTTTTACTTGGTGATACTTCCCCTCAGAAATCGACAAACGTAAACCGTAACTGCCCAAGCGTTCAGCAATAGCAGGGCGAGTTAAATCTTTTTCATTGTGTAACTGCACACCATCGCGTAGTTGTTTAAGTGCATCTTCGGTAATCGGTTCTTGGGTTTCGACTAGGTAGGTTTTAAACTTATTCTTTTTCGGCGAGGTAATTTTGTGTGACCACTCGCCATCATTGGTAATAAGCACTAGGCCAGTGGTGTCTATATCTAAACGCCCGGCAATGTGAAAGTCGGCCATGTTTGGCTCATCAAGCAAATCAAATACGGTTTTGTGTAACTCATCTGAATTAGCGCACACATAACCTACCGGCTTATTGAGCATAAAGTAGCGTTTACCTAAAAAAACTAATGGCTGATCATAAAATAACACATCATCTTGTTGAGTAACTTGAAAGTCAAATGCCGTGATCACCTCGCCATTAATGCTAGCCGCTTGGCTTTTTATTGCTGCGCGGGCTTTTGAGCGTGGTAACTCTGCTAAATGGCTAATAAATTTATCTAAACGGCAAGGAAATTTCATGTTGTTCACATTTTTAGTCGGCTACAATGGCCGCGAGTATAGCGGATAGTGAAATACCATGACAGAGCCCAGCACAGAAATTTTAAGCCTGTACCATAACAAAGTTTCATCAGGAGAGCTTGAGTTCGATGCGGCGCAGCACCAAGCTGTGAGTGCGTTACAGTCTTTAAGTGAGCAATTAAATCAGCCTGCAAGCTGGTGGAAAAAAGCACCTTCAACAAAGGGAATATATTTATATGGCCCGGTTGGTCGGGGTAAATCTATGTTGATGGATTTATTTTATGAAAACTTACCTACAGAGAAAAAGCAGCGCCTGCATTTCCATCATTTTATCGAAAAAGTTCATGCTCAACTAGCCAAGTTACAAGGAGATAAAAATCCGCTGCAAATAATTGCTAAACAGTGGGCCAAAGAGATAAAGGTACTGTGCTTTGATGAGTTTTTTGTTAGTGATATTGGTGATGCCATGATCATGGCTCGGTTATTTAACGCTTTATTTGAACAAGGCGTGGTGCTAGTAGCAACCTCTAACGCAAAACCCGAGCAACTTTATTACAACGGCTTGCAACGCGCGCGATTTTTACCAACTATCGATTTAATAAATGCGCATTGTCGTGTAATTAACGTAGCGGGGGAGGAAGATCACCGCTTCAGGTACGGCAGAAGTAGTCGTCATTATTTTATTAACTTGCCCGGTGTTGAATTTGAGGCTGGGTTTTTATCCGCACACCCTCAAGCAATGCGTGATAATACAATGACTGTGCATGGCCGAGCTCTGTCTTATTTATTAAGAACTGAGGATGCTTTACTGATTGATTTTATGGCATTGTGCTCAGGCCCTCGTAGCGCCAATGACTATATGTTTTTAGCAGAACAGTTTTCGGTAGTATACATCGCGAATGTGCCAGTAATGGGAAAAGAGGCAACTGGTAAAGTTATTGTACATGGTATAGAAGACAGCTATCAGCGCGAAAAGCAGCAGTTAGATGAGCATACTTTCGATGATGAAGCTCGGCGTTTTATTGCCTTAGTCGATGAGTTTTACGATTGCCACAAATTACTGGTAATTAATGCCCAGGCCGACATAAACGAGTTATACCAAGGTAAAAAGTTAAGTTTTGAATATGCGCGAACCCAGTCACGGATTGTAGAAATGCAAAATTGGTAAGTACAACATTAAAACACCGAATTTAATTTAAATGCGGTGTTTTAATTTTAAGCTGATAACTTAAAGAAGCCTTTATGACTTATATCCATTTGGATTATTTGACTGCCAGCGCCAAGTATCTTGCATCATGACATCAATACCACGCTCGGCTTGCCAGCCTAGTTCACTAAGCGCTTTTTCTGGCGCAGCATAACAGGCTGCAATATCACCAGGGCGACGAGGTGACACCGCATAAGGGATAGCTTGGTCGCTAGCCTTAATAAACGCATTGACCATTTGTAATACTGAATAGCCGTTACCGGTACCAAGGTTATAAATAAGTGCGCCGGTTTCTGCGGCTATTTTATCAAGCGCTTTTAAATGCCCTAAGGCTAAATCTACAACGTGAATGTAATCGCGAACGCCAGTACCATCTACCGTGTCGTAATCATCGCCAAATATAGCGAGCTGCTTTAATTTACCAACCGCAACTTGTGAAATGAAAGGCAGTAAATTATTAGGAATGCCATTAGGATCTTCACCAATTAAACCTGACTCATGTGCACCAACAGGATTAAAGTAGCGCAAAATAGCAAACGCAAAGCGCTCATCTGATTTAGCTATATCTTGCAGCATCATTTCAACCATTAGTTTAGACGTACCATATGGGTTGGTTGTACCGCCAACGGGGAAGTCTTCGCGTATTGGTAAGCTTGCAGGGTCACCATAAACTGTTGCAGATGAGCTAAATACCAGTTTAAACACACCCGCGTCACGCATAGCATCAACTAGTGTTAATGTGCCTTGTACGTTATTTTGATAATACGCGATTGGTTTGGCTACCGACTCACCAACTGCTTTTAAACCTGCAAAATGAATTACACTATCAATGTTATGTTTTGCAAATACTGAGTCTAAAAAGGATTTATCTAAAATATCACCTTGATAAAAAGTAATTGCTTTACCGGTTATTTTTTTCACTCTCTCAAGTGACTCTTCAGAGGAGTTACTTAAGTTATCGATAACGATAACGTCGCTGCCTTGCTGTAAAAGTTCTAAAACGGTGTGTGAGCCAATATAGCCTGCGCCACCGGTTACTAAAATTGCCATGAATGCTCCTTGGAAACCTCTGTTCAATTACCCTAATTTCACCATAAATAATGAGTTTTTACATGTATTATTTTATTTGCTTTGTAATAGTATGATCGTAAACTGTACTTTCGATTACATTTTGTGCAATTTTAATAACACCTCAGCGTAAAGATTAAGTTATAGTTCATATGTAATTGCTAAAGTGATGTATAGCGATTTGTAAAATATTCAATTGATCACAATGATCAAAATACTCGTTGGAGAAACGTATGAACTTAGTTAAAAAAATAGCAATGTTGATGTGTATTGCACTACCGAGTGTTGTTTGCGCGGGTGAGGCTCAAGTGAAATGGCATGACTTTAATGATTATCGCGATGTACGCCCATCAAACCAAACTAAAGGCTCATACCATAAGCAAATAGCCAAAAGTATTGATGAACACTTTGCAAAGCTCAGCGAGCAACTTCCTAAAAACTACAGTTTAAAAATTGAAGTAACCGATTTAGATTTAGCCGGAGACGTACGCTATGGCGGTGTTAACGAAATCCGAGTGGTTAAACCTATTCACTTTCCACGCATTGAATTTAATTATGTGCTTAGTGATGAAAGTGGCGTTGTCGCACAAGAAGATAACGTAAGCTTAAAAGATATGGGTTTTATGGATAAAATTAAAATGGGTCGAGATGAAGCATTTTACTACGAAAAACGCTTATTAACAGAGTGGTTTGGTGAACAAATTTTACCGCGAATTAAGTAACATAGCGCAAAACATCTGTGCAACAGATGTTTTGCGCAGTAAGCCCAGAGTGCTTACTTAAAGGTCGCTAACAAGGTTAATAAGTTTTGTAGTTTAATAACTGCTTGTTTTAGCTTTTCTTCGTCTAAACCGTCGCTTGATAAGCTTTCTACATCAGCGGCAACGTCTAAAACGTACGGCTTAAAGCGTTTAGCTTCAAAGCTAAATCCAGCGTCTTCGGCAAATAAGGCTTTAAATTTTCCGTGGCCTTGCTGTTGTAACTCATCGAGTTTTTTATCAGCATCAAGCGCCTGACGGTAAACAATTTTTAAGTTGGCGTTGAGTTGTTCAATTATAGAATCCATGGTTTTCCTAAAGCTTAGTGCAATGTTGCCGATAAATACTTAAGTGGGTTGGTAAAGTAATTTACCAATTCAACGACTATAATACGTGTATTACATTTAAATGTCAGGTGTGAGTTATGAATATATCAGGTGGAAATCTACCTACAATCCCTGGTGCAGGCCAAGGCGCAGAGGTTTTAACTGCTGCTTTATCTAAAAAGCAACAGCAAGCTGATGGCGCCGCTGCACTTGCGCTTATTGAAGGTGCTACACAAACCTCAAGTGCACAAACACCGGCTAAGTCGGTTACTGCAACACTTGGGAATAATGTAAACGTTTATGTTTAAACCAATTTGAGGTCAATAGGGGTTTTACTTTTTTGGCCTCCTATTTCTCTTACTAGTTTAGGCACTAAAAATCCTGGCAGGGCCTCTAAAAGCTCTGCCATTATTTTTATGGCTTGTGCCTCATCTATATCAAAATGACTTGCGCCTTCTACTTTATCTAGTAAGTGTAAGTAATAAGGCAATACATTTGCATCAAACAACGCTTCACTTAAGTTTATTTGCGCATCAACTGTATCGTTCACGTCTTTTAAAATAACCGCCTGATTTAATAACAGTACATTGGCTTGTTTTAGCATGTTCATGGCGTTTTTAAAGTCATTGTCTATTTCGTTAGCATGGTTAATATGATTCACGAATATAATTTTTAGTGGTGACTTTGCTAATCTTTCACATAATTGTTCAGTAATGCGTGCAGGGATCACAACGGGTAAGCGGCTGTGTATGCGCATTCGTTTTATTTGTGGCATTTGCTCAAGCTCATCTAAAAACCAACTAATAGCATCGTCTTTGGCCATTAGTGGATCGCCACCACTTAAAATCACTTCGTTAATATTTTTATCAGCTTGTATATAGCTCAATGCATCAATAAGGCTGCGTTTATTTAACTGGTTTTCTTGATAAGGAAAATGGCGTCTAAAGCAGTAGCGGCAATTTACCGCACAACCAGTTTTAAACATGACTAAAACACGTGATTTATATTTATGTAACAGACCTGGTTGATTGTTATCTTGCTCAAGTAGCGGATCTTTATTAAACCCCGACTTAGTTAAAAATTCTTGATGGCGAGGCATAACTTGCAGCAATAAAGGATCATTTGCATCGCCATGACGAATTTTTTTTATAAAAGGCAATGGCACACGAACAGGAAACAAGCTACGAGCTTTTATGTCGTTTTCATGGACTTGGCTCGATAAACCAACCATTTCTAACAACACTTTTGGGCAGGTAACTACATTTGCTAATTCTTTTTGCCAGTTTTTATGCAAATTTGCTTCATTTCTTTGTATCATTGGCACGTAGATTACTCGAAAAATATAAATAGAGGAAACGATGGCGAATTATAGCACCAACGAGTTCAAGGGCGGCCTAAAAATTATGATGGACGGCGAACCTTGCAGTATCTTAGAAAATGAAATGGTAAAACCGGGTAAAGGCCAAGCGTTTAACCGTGTTCGTATCCGTAAGCTTATCTCTGGCAAGGTACTTGAAAAAACCTTTAAATCGGGTGAATCGGTTGAAGGTGCTGATGTAATGGATACCGATTTAGCGTACCTATATACAGACGGTGAATTTTGGCATTTCATGAACAATGAAACATTTGAACAAATCGCTGCTGACGAAAAAGCACTGGGCGATGCTGGCAAATGGTTAGTTGAAAACGATGTATGTACTATTACATTATGGAACGGCAGCCCAATTGCTGTAACTCCACCAAACTTTGTTGAGCTTGAGATCACTGAAACTGATCCGGGCCTTAAAGGTGATACAGCGGGCACGGGTGGTAAACCAGCAACGCTTAGCACAGGTGCTGTAGTACGTGTTCCATTATTCGTTCAAATTGGCGAAGTAATTAAAGTAGACACTCGTAATGGTGAATACGTGAGCCGTGTTAAGTAAGCAGCAACGCGTCTTATTAATTAAATCCCGGCTTAAGCTGGGATTTTTTTTGGAGAAAATATGTCAGCAGATCTTTGGAAGCCGAGTGCCAGCATAGAAATACTTAAGCAACGCGCAGCAATTATGCGCAGCATTCGGGAATTCTTTTATGAGCGTAATGTAATGGAAGTCGAAACACCGAGTTTAAGTGCTGCCAGTGTAACCGATGTGCATTTAGCCAGCTTTAATACTACATTTGTGGGCCCAGGCCATGCTGGTGGGCTCCCCCTGTTTTTGCAAACATCTCCAGAGTTTGCGATGAAACGCTTGTTAGCGGCCGGCTCAGGCGCTATTTTTCAGCTTTGTAAGGCATTTCGAAATGAAGAAGCGGGCAGTCATCATAATCCTGAATTTACTATGCTTGAATGGTATCGGCCTGGGTTTGACGAATTTGCTTTAATGGACGAAATAGATGAGCTAATGCAGCTCATTCTTGAGGTTGCTCCTGCAGAGCGCGTTACCTACCAAAAGGCATTTGAACGCGCGTTAGGGGTCGATCCATTAACTGTATCTATCACGCAGTTACAACAACTCGCATGCGAACATGGCTTTGCTGATATTGCTAAAAACGAGACTCATAAAGATACCTTGCTGCAATTATTATTTTGTATGAAAGTAGAGCCAACAATAGGACAAGATAAGCCATGTTTTGTGTATCACTTTCCGGCATCACAAGCGGCACTGGCACAAATTTGTGAACACGATGAGCGAGTAGCAGGGCGTTTTGAGTTGTATTATAAAAATATGGAACTGGCTAACGGCTTTAATGAGCTCACTAATGCTAAAGAACAAGCAAAAAGGTTTAACGAAGATAACGCCTATCGTGCTGCTAACGGCTTAAAGCAAGTTCCTGTGGATACGCGTTTAATTGCGGCATTGGAACATGGTTTACCGCAATGTGCGGGGGTTGCATTGGGGATTGATAGGCTCGTCATGCTAGCAACCAATAGACAAAAAATAAAAGAAGTGATTGCGTTTGATGTGGTAAGAGCTTAAATAATGGCTACGAGCTACGAGCTACGAGCTACGAGCTACGAGCTACGAGCTACGAGCTACGAGGTATGTACTGTTAAATTTAAAATCATTAGCAGCTAAGCTTTTAGCGGTAAGCTATCAGATAAAAAAACACCGCGTTTGCACTAAACGCGGTGTTTTTTATCTCTAACTGACAACTGGTTCGCTGTATTACAGATTAAGCGTAAACGTAACACCGGCCACACGTGGCTCACCTAGTTGAATGTAAGTTTGACTTGTATAACCATCTAACGGGTTGTTACCAAATTCAAAACCGCGAGTTGGAACGGTTTCATCAAACACATTACGTGCCCATGCACGAACAGCCCAGTTTTCTGCTTCGTAACCAAGGCTCGCATTTACTAAGTTTGTATTTGGAGCTTGTGCATTATGGCTGTCTGAGAAGTAATAATCGTCTTTGCCTTCAACGCCTAACATTGCATATAGCTCATCAGTAACATTGTAGCGTGCACTAAATGCGTATTGATATTTAGGCGCTTGTGCTTGCTCGCGGCCATCTTGGTTTAAGCCCGATTTAGTGACAAAGTCGTTTATTTTCGTATCTAAATAGCCAGCACTACCGCTAATGAGTAAATTATCAGTAAGTAAGTAGCTGCCTTCAATTTCAAGACCGTAGTTGCTGCCAGAGCTGGCATTGGCGACATAACCGGTAAATTGTTGATCTGATACTTGCCACGACTTTAATTGAATATTATCGCGGTGCATATAAAACGCCGCTAAGCGCAGGGTAAACTTGTCATCTAGCGATGAACCTTTAACGCCAAACTCACCACTCCACAAGTACTCTGGATCAAAGCTGGTATGCTGTTTGAAAAAATCAGCATCTAAGCTTAAACCTTCATCTTTTGCTTTTGCTAGCGCTTCTGAATTAATACCACCAGCTTTGTAACCGCGGGTGATACTGGTGTAAATCATGGTACGGTCAATAACTTGGTATTCAAGTGCAATTTTACCACCGAGCATAATATCGTCAGTTTCTTCAATAAAACCGTTACTATCGGTGTAATCTCCTTGATATTGCTCAACTCGTAAACCAGTAATAAGCGTAGTTTTTGGGCCAATTGCTGTGGCTAATTGGCCATAAGCTGCAATGTTATTAGTTTCATAGGTTGAAGCAAACGGGTTGGCTAACCACGTATATTGACGCTCTAAATCCACATCACGGTTTTGATAGTAAATACCCGCAACCCAGTTACCTGCTTTACCAGTAAATTGCAGATCGAGCGCTTGATCATCACGATCGCGGCTATAAATATCTGTTGAACTATAACCATCAGGATGTAAACCAGCGGCACATAATTGCGGCTTATTAGTATCGTTACACACCCAGTCTTCATCAAAACTATAAAAAAGTTCTGTATCAATGGCTGAAAGGTTTAAGCTGACATCAAAGGCATCAAAACCAGTGTAAGTATTATTCAGGCCAATAGCATAACTTTGTTGATTATCTTCGCCTGGTTGATCAGCAAGGCTGTTGCGAGAATTATCAAGGGTAAATGCATCGTAGCCATTATTAATATCAATATAATGCAGGTTAAGTTCTGAATTTAAATGAGCTGTGAGTTGGCTGTTTAATTTAAAGCGTGCAACTTGCTCATCTTGATCTTGAGTGGGTTTATCTAAATAAAGGTTGTCTACGTAGCCGTCAGACTTTCTGCGAAAGTAGCTAACGCGGGCACTGGTGTCATCTGTTAAACCGGTACTAGCAGCAAGGCCTGCTTCGTGGCTGTTATAAGTGCCAGCGCCTAAATGTAACTTTAAGCTAGGATCGCTGGTTGCATTAGCTGATTGCATTTGGATCATGCCCGCCATGCCATCTGCACCAAAACGTGTACCTTGAGGACCGCGATAAATTTCTACTTGGTCAATATCAAACAATAATGAACTACCACCTAAGCCTGAATAATTAATACCGTCAATTACTAAGCCCACAGATGGATTTATCGGGTCAACAAACTGCGAGCGTAAACCGACACCGCGAATTTGAATATAACGACCGCGAGACGCACCAGCAGCAAAGTTTACATTGGCTGCACTGGCTAACATTTCGTCTAAATATGTTGCACCACGTTGATTCATTTCATTTTCAGAAAATAAGCTGGCACTGGCGCTTAATGTTTGAATGCTTTCTTGCTGAAAGTCACCGGTAACAATGATTTTCTCTAGTTCGGTGTCATCTGCGTTAGCATAGATAGGTGCTGCGAGCAGGGGTAATAACGTGGCTGTAATTAAAGACAAACGTAAGTTCATTAGGTTACTTAACTCCATTTTAGGGACTTGTATGGTAGCAATTATTTCAACACTTGTGCTATAAACGCGGCAATTATACGTTAAATAATTGGGATTACTAATATGACCTTTAAAGTAGACTTTAAGGTACGCGACTACGAATGTGACTTACAAGGTATTGTGAATAACAGTGTTTATTTTAATTATCTTGAGCACGCTCGCCACGAATTTTTATACGCACACGGCGTTGACTTTTCACAACTTGCGAAAGATAAAATTAACTTAGTGGTGATACGCAGTGAAATGGATTACAAACTTTCCCTACTACCAGGGGATGAGTTTTATGTGGCGGTAGAGCCTGTGCGTATTAGCCGTCTTAAGTTTGCATTTAAACAAACGGTAGTGCGCAAACAAGATGAAAAAGTGATGCTCAATGCCTTAGTTATTGGTACATCGGTTAATGAGAAAGGTCGTCCATTTTTACCACCACAGATAGATAACTTATTCCAAGCCGTTGCATAGCGCTAAATAGCGTAACTTTTAAACAAAAATTTACATTTAAAATATGCATTTTTAACGGATAAACCTGACAAATATTGATACTATTACATTAATTAGACAATAAGTTAGTAGTAACATGAAATTAGCAGCAATACCGATGCTCGTAATCGGTTTATGTGTTGGTTGCGCATCAACAGGGACAGTTACCACTGAGCAGCTAAAATATACACAATGGCAATTATCAAAGGTTGATGATTTGGCTATTCCCGCGTCCTTTAAAGCATCAATGAGTTTTATAGAAGCGCTACAAATAAACGGCTTTGCCGGATGTAATAAGTTTTTTGGTGAAGGCTCACTTGAAGACAGTAGCCTGAGCGTAAGCAAATTAGGTATGACACGTAAATCATGTGGCCCTGAACTGGATGAGTTTGAACAACAGTTTTTACAAGCTCTACAGCAAGGTGCAGTGCTTAACATGCAAGACCAAACATTGGTAATGCAAGCTGAACAAAAATTTGTGTTTATCCCAAAATAATTTTTGAGTTTTGAAAAACAGCCCCTTGCAGGGAATTTTCAACTGGCGTACACTCGTCGAAGATTTGATCAAAACATTATCAAATCAACGAACAATTCAAATACTTGTCGGAGTGCCTAAGTTTTATTTAGGCTGAGATCGCGAAAGCGGGATCCGTGAACCTGATCAGGTTAATACCTGCGTAGGGAACAAGCTGCCTAACTAGGACGCTTGTGCGTCTTTTTTTATGCGCACAAAAAAGCAAGATCCGTCTTAGGCCGCAAAGTCGCATAAAGCTACTTTACGATCTTTCTCTATTCCTCAGCGGAATATCTGACAAGACAACCCTTTAGCAATGAGGTAAGTCATGTCAAATACAATAAATAAAGCCACCCGTCGCGAAACTCGTGCGGCCGCATCAGATTATATTTATAACCTTACAGGGCAACCATTCCCAAGTTCTCATAAAGTGTATGTTGAAGGCACGCAAGAAAATGTACGTGTGGGTATGCGTGAAATCACATTGAGCGATACTTTTATTGGTGGTGATGAACAAAACCCAGTGTATGAGTCAAATGCACCACTGCGTGTTTACGATACATCAGGCCCGTATACCGATCCTGAATTTAAATTGGATGTGCGCAAGGGACTTAATAAATACCGTGAACAATGGATTGAGAGCCGTAATGATACCGAAGTACTCGAGTCGGTAACCTCACAGTTTGCACAGCAGCGTATGGCTGATGATGGGCTAGATCATATTCGCTTTGAACACCTTCTAAAAATACGCCGTGCAAAAGCAGGTAAAAATGTCACCCAAATGCATTATGCTCGCCAAGGAATAGTCACCCCAGAAATGGAATATGTAGCGATACGTGAAAACATGGGGCGCGCGCAAATACGTGAAGAGTTATTAGCTGCGCAGCATAAAGGGGAGTCGTTTGGCGCGAGTATCCCTGAGTTTATTACTCCTGAATTTGTGCGTGATGAAATTGCTCGCGGACGCGCTATTTTACCTAACAATATTAATCACCCAGAAAGCGAGCCTATGATTGTTGGTCGTAACTTTTTAGTTAAAGTTAACGCCAATATTGGTAATTCATCAGTGGGTTCATCTATCGAAGAAGAAGTTGAAAAAATGGTGTGGTCAACCCGCTGGGGTGCCGACACCGTAATGGATTTATCAACAGGGCGTTACATTCACGAAACCCGTGAATGGCTGGTGCGTAATTCGCCAGTACCTATCGGTACTGTTCCAATTTACCAAGCACTTGAAAAAGTCAATGGTGTAGCAGAAGACCTAACCTGGGAAATATTTCGCGATACTCTGATTGAACAAGCAGAACAAGGCGTTGATTACTTTACCATTCATGCTGGTGTGCTATTGCGTTATGTGCCAATGACAGCAAAACGCGTAACCGGTATTGTGTCACGTGGTGGCTCAATTATGGCTAAATGGTGTTTAGCGCACCACAAAGAAAACTTCTTATACACTCACTTTGAAGATATTTGTGAAATTTTAAAACAATACGATGTGTGTTTTTCACTAGGGGACGGTTTACGTCCGGGTTCTATTGCCGATGCGAACGATGAAGCGCAATTTAGTGAGCTGCGTACCTTAGGGGAACTGACTAAAATAGCTTGGATGCATGATGTACAAGTGTTCATAGAAGGCCCTGGACATGTGCCTATGCATATGATCAAAGCCAATATGGATGAGCAACTTAAACATTGCGATGAAGCGCCATTTTATACCTTAGGCCCACTGACCACAGATATTGCTCCAGGGTATGATCATATAACCTCGGGTATTGGTGCAGCGCAGATTGCTTGGTATGGCTGTGCTATGTTGTGTTACGTAACACCTAAAGAGCATTTAGGTTTGCCAAATAAAGAAGACGTTAAAGAAGGCCTTATTACCTACAAAATTGCCGCTCATGCCGCCGATTTAGCGAAAGGTCACCCAGGTGCACAAGAGCGAGATAACGCGCTATCAAAAGCGCGCTTTGAATTTAGATGGCATGACCAGTTTAATATTGGTTTAGACCCTGTTCGCGCCCGTGAATACCATGATGAAACACTGCCGCAAGAATCAGGCAAAGTTGCGCATTTTTGTTCTATGTGTGGCCCTAAATTTTGTTCCATGAAAATAACCCAAGAAGTACGCGACTACGCCAAAGATCTAGAAGCGCGCGGTATTGATCCTAATAACGTGGGTGATGCCATTGAAATCAAAATGGTTGATGTAGAGGCCGAGATGAAAGCCAAATCTGAAGAGTTTAAGCAAACAGGCTCAGAGATTTACCATAAAGCAATATAAAATAGGTTGCGGGTTGTGAGCATCGAGTAGCGAAATGTTTATCTTAGCACCTTGTTGCTCGAAGCCAGAGACCCGCAGCTCGCAGCTAAATGTAGGAGTGTTTATGTTTTATAACATTGCTGTGGTGGGCTTTGGTTTAGCAGGGCGGTTGGCCGCGCTTGAGTTAAGTAATCAACATCGTGTTACCGTATTTGAAGCCGATGATGAACATACTCAGAACAGTGCCGGTAAAGTGGCAGCAGCGATGCTAGCCCCCCTAGCTGAGTCTGTTATGTGCGAACGTGAATTGGCTTTAATGGGAGTGGATTCTATTACTCGATGGCCTGCTATTTTAGAACAACTAAATAGCGAGGTATTTTTTCAACAGCAAGGTACCCTAGTGGTTGCTCATCCGCAGGATAAAGGCGACTTACAAAGCTTTGCACAGCGAATCAAGCCGTTACTAAATTTTAGTGCTCAAGCAATTAATGCACAGCAAATTGAGCAACTAGAACCTGAACTGGCTGGTCGATTTAGCCAAGGCCTATTTTTGCCCGGTGAAGCGCAGATAGATAACCAAGCCTTTTACAAAGCCAGTTTTAGGTTGCTAAATAAGCGCAAAGTAAAGTTTGTATTTAATCAGCGCGCCAGCATCTTTGATAACAAAGTGAATAATCGAGAGTTTGATTACATTATTGATTGTCGAGGGCTTGGAGCCAAACAAGATCAGCCCCTTCGAGGCGTGCGCGGGGAAGTGGCAAGACTCTATGCACCCGAGGTTAATTTATCTCGGCCAGTGAGGTTAATGCATCCGCGTTATCCTATTTATATAGCACCTAAGCCGAACCATGAATATGTGATTGGTGCCACCGAAATTGAGTCTCAAGATAACGGGGCGGCAACGGTGCGTTCAACGTTGGAGTTACTTTCAGCCGCTTATACAGTGCACAGCGGTTTTGCCGAGGCTCGACTGTTAAATATTCAAACCGGGCTTCGCCCTGCGTTTAGCGATAACTGCCCACAAGTTACACAACTGGGGCAGGTAATTAGTATTAATGGATTATACCGCCATGGCTACATGCTCGCGCCGAGTTTAGTTGCTGATGCTGTTGCCAGAATAGAGTGAGGAATGATGGATATAATAATTAATGGTAAAGCGCTCACCCTAACAAGTAGCGAACTAAAACAGTGTTTAATTGAGTATGGTGCTAAAGCACCGTTTGCAGTAGCCATTAATGGCCAGTTTGTACCTCAAGAGCAACATGCTAACTACACACTTAATGATGGTGATTGCATTGATGTGTTATCTCCGATTCAAGGAGGGTAACCATTATGTTACCTCCCGATAATATCACTATTTATGGCGAGCAATTTTCAAGTAGATTACTGATTGGCTCTGCGCTTTACCCATCTCCCGCGACGATGACTAAAGCAATTAATGCTTCAGGAGCGGATATTGTTACTGTGTCTTTACGTCGCCAGCAAAGCGCAGCTGCAGGAGATGATTTTTGGCAACTTATAAAGAATACAGGGCTCAAAGTTTTACCTAACACAGCAGGATGCCACAGTGTTAAAGAGGCCATTAATTTAGCTAAAATGTGTCGAGAAGTATTTGCTACCGATTGGATAAAGCTGGAATTAATTGGCGATGACTATAACTTACAGCCAGATCCTTTTGCTCTGCTTGAAGCCACTGAGATTTTAATTAAAGATGGGTTTAAAGTACTGCCTTACTGCACCGATGACTTAGTGCTTTGCCAACGTTTAGATGAATTAGGCTGCGAGGTGCTAATGCCATGGGGCGCGCCAATTGGTACCGGTAAGGGATTATTAAATAGTTATAACTTAAAGGCGATACGGGAGCGTTTACCTAACAGCACATTAATTGTTGATGCTGGGTTAGGTTTACCATCGCATGCCTGCCAAGCCTTAGAATTAGGGTATGATGCGGTATTATTAAATTCAGCCATAGCGGGTGCGGGTTGCCCTATTACCATGGGACGTGCATTTAAAGCAGCGGTTGAAGCAGGGCGCTTTGCTTATAACGCCAAAGCAATGCCAGAAAAAGACGTTGCGGCCCCATCAACCCCCACAATGGGTATGCCATTTTGGCATCAAACGTAAAAAATTAGGAAGTAGGTCATTATGAACAATGTAGTATGGACGATTGCGGGCTCAGACTCCGGCGGTGGCGCAGGTATTCAAGCTGATATTAAAGCAATGCAAAGCTTTGGTGTGCACGGTTGTACTGCGATTACCGCACTAACAGCACAAAACAGTTTAGGTGTTGAGGCGATTAATGCCGTCTCTACTGATGTGATTGAGTCGCAGTTATTGGCACTCGAAAAAGACATGAAAGCCAAAGTAATTAAAATTGGTATGTTAGCTAACGTGCAGCAAATTCAATTGATCAGTGAGCATATTAGCCATTACAAAGCGAAGTGGCCAACCCCGCCGGTGATTGTGTACGATCCTGTGGCTATTGCCTCAAGCGGTGATTTACTAACAGAAGAAGACACTGTAAGCGCGATTAAAGAATGCCTATTACCGCTGGTGGATGTAATTACCCCTAATACCCATGAAACACAGTTATTAACAGGTGTGTATTTAATTGGCCCCGCAGCAATTAAAGAAGCAGCAAGCAAACTAATGGCATGGGGTGCCAAAGCGGTGGTTATAAAAGGTGGGCATTGGGATTACCCAAGTGGTTACTGTATTGATTACTGCTCACAAGGTAATGAAGAGTACTGGTTGGGTAATGAAAAAATTCAGGTTCCGCACAATCATGGCACTGGCTGTAGTATGGCGTCTGTTATTGCTGCATGCCTTGCAAAGGACTATCCGTTAAAAGATGCGTTTATTTTAGCTAAAGCCTATATAAACCAAGGTTTAAAGCAATCAGTTCGCTATGGCGAGGGGATAGGGCCGGTTGCACAAACGTCGTTTCCGACTGACCTAGCGCATTACCCTCAAGTGATTGAAGCGGGTAGTTGGTTGGGTGATGAGCTAGATTTTGATGTACCGCTTGATTTTAATATGGCAGCTGACTTTGCTGCGTGTGAAAGCAAAGCGCTTGGCGCTTATGCGGTAGTCGATAGTGTAGAGTGGTTAGAAAAATGCTTACAAAATGGTATTAAAACAGCGCAGTTAAGAGTTAAAAATAAAAGCGAAGATGAGCTGGAACAATTAGTCGCAAGCGCGGTCGCTTTGGGTCAGCAATACAGTGCGCATGTGTTTATTAACGATTACTGGCAGCTGGCAATTAAACATGGCGCCTATGGTGTGCATTTAGGACAAGAAGACATAGAGAACGCCAATTTAGCAGCTATAAAAGAAGCAGGCCTGCGACTTGGGCTTTCTACCCATGGCTTTTATGAAATGCTTCGGGCGCACAATTACCGCCCAAGTTACATGGCCTTTGGCGCGATTTACCCTACCACCACCAAAGACATGACAGGCCAAATTCAAGGGCTTGAAAAGCTAACTCGGTTTGCGCCACTAATGCAAAGCTATCCTACAGTGGCTATTGGCGGAATTGATTTAGACAGGGCGCAAGAGGTTGCTAAAACGGGCGTGGGCAGTGTGGCCGTGGTACGTGCTATTACCGAGGCTGATGATTATGTAGAGGCAATCAATACCTTAAAATCGGTGATAAATGAGAATGCCTGCTAACATGCAAGCGCAGCAACTGAGCGACAAAGAAACTCTGCGCTATAGCCGTCACTTATTATTAAAAGAAGTGGGGCTTGAAGGGCAGTTAACACTTAAAGAGGCAACCGTTGCTGTGGTAGGTGCAGGCGGGCTAGGAAGTCCTGCGCTACTTTATTTAGCAGCGGCTGGCATTGGCACACTAATATTAATTGATGACGATGCCGTTGAACTATCTAATTTACAGCGGCAAATACTGTATAAAGTGAATCACTTAGGGCAGCAAAAAGTAAATGCAGCAGGAAAGGTGCTTGCGAGCCTTAATAATCAAATAAACATAGTGACTCACTCGCAAAAGTTGAGCGCTGCTAACAGTGATGCACTATTAAATAACGCCGATATTGTACTTGATTGCTCTGATAACTTTGCGACTCGTTACACCGTCAATCGTTTTTGCGTAAACAACAAAACACCACTAATTTCTGCAGCAGCGCTAGCAAAGCAAGGGCAATTAATGGGCTTTGACTTTAGGCAAACAGATAGCCCTTGTTATGGCTGCGTATTTCCAAAAAATGATGCTAACCCTGTTGTTAATTGCGACAATGCGGGCGTTATTAGTCCCTTACTTGGTGTAATTGGATCTATGCAGGCACAGCTAACTCTTAATATGTTGTTAGGTCATTGTGGTGGGAGTGTGTTTATAACCTTTGACGCATTAAGCTTAAAGCAACAGCATTTTAAGATGGCTAAAAATTTAGCGTGTAGAGAGTGTGGCAAGTATGAGTAATGAACAGCTTTGTTTTTAACGTCGCAAGCTCTACGTCTACAAAAACACCGTGATTATAGAAAATAAACACGGTGTTTTTTAATCTCAACCAGACAACTGGTACTATTTATTAATCATCAATTTTTGCAAACGCAGTGCCTAAACGAGTTACCGTTTCAGGGCGTTGATCATCAAAAATATCGGCTTTATCTGCACCCCATACAAGCACAACTGTTGAGCCTAATTTAAAGCGACCCATTTCTTCCCCTTTCTTAAGGGTGATCGCGTTTTCGCCTTTAGTTGGGTAGTTCCAGCTAAACACATCACTGCCAGCTGGTGGAGTGACTGTGCCAGCCCAAATAGTTTCTATGCTAGCAACAATGGTTGCGCCTACAAGGACCATAGCAAGCGGGCCAATTTCAGTTTCAAAAATTGCTACTACACGTTCGTTACGGGCAAATAAATTCGGTACGTTTTGCGCGGTAAGTGGATTTACTGAAAATAAATCGCCCGGTACGTAAATCATTTTGCTTAACGTGCCATCAATTGGCATATGAATACGGTGGTAGTCTTTTGGTGCCAAGTAAATAGTTGCAAATTTACCGCCTAAAAAAGGCGTTGTGTCGTCTTGTGAGCCACCTAGCAACGCTTGTAAGCTGTAATCATGGCCTTTAGCTTGGATTAGTTGGCCGTCAACAATATCGCCAAGCTGGCTGATTGCGCCGTCAACAGGGTGAATAATAATATCGTCATCTTCAACCATCGGACGAGCACCGTCTTTTAACGGGCGGGTAAAAAATTCATTAAAGGTTTTATAGTGGGCAGGGTCAGAATATTTAGCCTCACTCATATTTATTTTGTATTGTTTAATAAATAATTTAATTAATGTTGTTGTTAATGCGCCCGCTTTTGCAGCTGCAAGCTTACCTACTACACGAGAAATAAAGTGCTTTGGCATAGCATATTGCATGGCGATTTTAAATTTATCTAAACTCACAGGTTTTTCCCTAATTATACGCGAGGCGCACGCGCGCCGGCACGGCCATCGGCCATGGTTTCTAAAATACGGTGATAGCTTTCAAAGCGTAACTTTGAGATATCGCCATCAGCGACTGCTTGCTGAATTATACAGCCTGGATCGTTTAAGTGTTTACAGTCTCTAAAACGACATCCACCTATAAACTCTCTAAATTCTTTAAAACACCAAGTGACTCGTTCAACATCTAAATGCCATAAACCAAACTCACGAATACCCGGTGAATCAATTAAGTTACCGCCACTTGGTAAATGATGCAGACGCGATACTGTGGTGGTGTGCTGGCCTAGACCGCTGTTTTCAGAGACTTCTTTAGTCAAAATTTCAGCATCCGGCAGCACAGTGTTTACTAAGGTAGATTTACCCACACCACTTTGGCCAACAAAAATATTGTTTTTGCCTACAAGTACTTCTTTTAATTCATTAATGCCTTCGCCGGTTATATTACTAACTAGCAGCACTTGGTAATTAAGTTTACGGTAAATATCGAGTATTTGTTGTATGTCGTTTAAACCAGTTTCATCAATTAAATCAATTTTATTAAGTACTAAAATCGGCTCAATGCCCATGTCTTCGCAGGCAATTAAATAGCGGTCAATAATGCTTGGCGTAAACTCAGGCAATACTGCTGATACCATTAAAATTTGGTCTATATTCGCGGCAATCACTTTTACACCGTCGTAAAAATCAGGGCGCGTTAACTGTGAACGACGTTCTTGAGTTGCTTCAATAACCCCCGCTAAATCGCCTTCACTTACTTTTGCACGACGAAATAATACCTCATCGCCACATACTAAATTCGATACGGTACGGCGAATATTACAGCGAAGAACATCGCCATTTTGGGTTTCTACGTCGGCATGTTGCCCAAAGCGGCTAATAACAATCGCATTTTCCACTTGACCTAAATTATCTGTTTGCCACTCTTGCGCGCCGACTTTTGCCGGTTTTTTATCGGCATTCGATAAACGCTTTTGATGATTCGCCTTGATCCTACGGGATTGGCCTTTACTTAATTTTTTCTGTTTTGCCACTTGAGGCCTATAACCTGAGTTAAATGCCGAGTTTGCCAAAAAAAGCTTTAGCTCGACGGTTGATGCTAATATGATATATCGAAATGCGTTGGATCTAAAGAAAAGCACCGTTTAAGGTAATTATGACTATTAATAAATCAAATTTAATTTGGCTCGATCTGGAAATGACCGGACTTGAACCAGAGACTGACAAAATACTTGAAATTGCAACTGTTGTCACTGACGCTGATCTGAATATATTAGCCGAAGGGCCAACGATTGCCATTCATCAAAGTGATGAACTACTGGATGGCATGGATGAGTGGTGTACAACTCAGCATGGCAAATCTGGATTAACGGCTCGCTGTAAGGCAAGCACGTTTGATGAAGCTTATGCCGTGGAACAAACCCTCGCGTTTTTAAAGCAATGGGTGCCAGCGGGTGCTTCACCTATGTGTGGTAACTCGATAGGCCAAGACCGCCGCTTTATGAATAAGTATATGCGCGAGCTTGAAGACTTTTTTCATTACCGTAATTTAGATGTCAGTACCATTAAAGAACTTGCTCGTCGTTGGAAACCAGATGTGTTGGCTCAAGTGAATAAAAAAGGGTCGCATTTAGCGTTAGACGACATTAAAGATTCGATTATGGAATTAAAGGTTTACCGAGAAAAGTTTTTTAATTTATAAAAAATACTTGCAAAGCCCCCTAATTATTGTAGAATCCTGCCCCGCTCAAGACGATAACCCCAGCGGGGTTAGTGTGTTTGGGCTTTGACTTTTTGAATGCGGCACTAGCTCAGTTGCCAGAATGTTGAACGCGACCTGTCGCGCACCAACGGACAAATTACTGGCTATTTTGAATGCGGCACTAGCTCAGTTGGTAGAGCGCGACCTTGCCAAGGTCGAGGTCACGAGTTCGAGCCTCGTGTGCCGCTCCAATTTCTCACCAAAGAAATTGCAGCACAAGACAAAAAGTTAAAGTTGATATAATGCGGCATTAGTTCAGTTGCCAGAATGTAGGACGCGACCCGTCGCGCACCAACGGACAAATTACTGACTATTTTGAATGCGGCACTAGCTCAGTTGGTAGAGCGCGACCTTGCCAAGGTCGAGGTCACGAGTTCGAGCCTCGTGTGCCGCTCCAATTTCTAACCAAAAGAAATTGTAGTAAAATTAAAATACGATATTAAATGCGGTACTAGCTCAGTTGGTAGAGCGCGACCTTGCCAAGGTCGAGGTCACGAGTTCGAGCCTCGTGTACCGCTCCAATCTTATTTACTTTCCAGATATTCATTCTCAAATAGCAAACAATGACCCACACATAAATCATTTATATAATTTGATCTTAAATTTGAAGTGTTCAGTGTGCGAATTATCTATGTTGTAAAACCTAAAACCTAAAACCTAAAACCTAAAACCTAAAACTTTTCGCCTTGCAAAGTTGCAATAATACGTCTTGAACCACCATGATCACGGTGCTCACCTAAGTATATTCCTTGCCAAGTTCCTAGTGCTAACTGACCGTGACTAATCGGGATAGTTAATTCGCAACCTAAGGTACTGGTTTTTATATGGGCAGGCATATCATCATCGCCCTCATAGTCATGGCGATAATAAGGCTGGCGCTCTGGAACAAATTGATTAAAGTGGCTTTCCATATCCATGCGTACCGTTGGATCGGCGTTTTCGTTAATAGTTAAGCTGGCAGAGGTGTGTTGAATAAATAAGTGTAATAAACCAACTTTAAGCTGACTCAGTTGTGGGAGGTGAGTAAGTATGTCGTTATCAATTAAATGAAAGCCCCGCGAGCGAGGCTTTAATGTAATTGTGGTTTGCGACCAGCTCATAGCTTATCAAAACTCACTTCAATATTTGCATTACCTGCGTCACTGGTAAACGGCATAAGAATTTTTTTGCCGTCACTTTTGTGAGTAATAGTGTGGTTTTTACCAGACACAACAATGGGTGTTGCCATGGCAAAATCATAGCCTTTTTCACCTAGTAAATTCTTAGCACCACCGGTAACCATATTAGTTATTTCACCGACCATGTCGGTTACTTCTTCATTTATGTCGTCTGGTCGTTCGCCTAACATTCGTTCCATAATGGTCAGCGCTAAACCTTCGTCGAAGGTAATTGAAAATGAACCGCGAGTTTGAGGGCCAACCATACCAATTAATCCCGATACATCACCACAGGCTATCTCATCTGTTTTAATGCGTGGCTTGCCTGGTTTTAACTGAGTTTGAGCCATAGTGCTCAATACATTCATCAAAGAAGCTAAAAAGGGATTAATGAACTCTACATTCATATTAGATGTCCTTAAATTGGTACTGATAAAGGTTATACGCAAAGTATAGCTATAATCGCTTATCTATGCTCGGCAAGAGTCACATTTACCATGTGCTTCTATTGTTTGCCCGGAAACTACAAAGCCACTTTCGGCTGCCAAGTTATTGAGCTCATGTGAAATTACTGTTGAGTGCAGCTCTTTAACAAAGCCGCAGCTATCACAAATTAATAGCTGAACAGGATGAATATGATCAAAATGATGACACAGCATAAATGCATTGGTGCTTTCAATTTTATGAATAAAACCGAGTTCGGCTAAAAAGTCTAAAGCACGATAAATCGTTGCAGGTTTAGCACCTGTTTCAGTGACTTTCAATTGCTCAAGTAAATCGTACGCCCCCACACCACCTTGGGCACTGGCCAATAAACGAAATACCTTCTCGCGAATTGGTGTGAATCGCGCACCACGGTTGTCGCACACTTGTTTTGCTTTACTTACGAGTGATTCTATATTCATCTTCTCTCATCCTTACGCTGCCGTGATATACTAACATACTGTATTGTAGTTGCAGCGTTTTATTAACCGATTTAGTGAAAAGGTACTCATTAATGCATGAACTATTAGCTATATTTATTTTCTTTTTTGCGGTTATCGATCCAATTGGCACAATCCCGGTTTTTATCGCCGTAACTCGTGGAGATGACGACAAGTTTAAGCGTAAAGTGATTTTTAAAGCCGTGGGTGTGTCTGCTTTAGTGCTGTTATTTTTTGTAGTTGCTGGCGAGCAATTACTGAATGTGATTGAGATCCCGCTCTCGGCATTTCAAATAGCAGGTGGTTTAATTTTATTAATTTTTGCACTCTCCATGACCTTTGGTGAAAGTAAGCCTGAAGCTGAAATTAAAAGTGTTAGAGACAGCACTGAAACCGCTATTTTTCCGCTTGCTATCCCATCAATAGCCAGTCCCGGTGCCATGTTAGGTGCGGTATTAATGACACGCAATGAGGAATATACTTGGGTTGAACAAATGATTACCTCATCAATGATGTTAGCTGTTTTAGTGGTGGTACTGATTTTGTTATTACTTGCTACGCATGTACATAAAATAATAGGTGATAGTGGGGCGAGTATTATTAGTCGAATTATGGGGTTAATTTTAAGCTCAGTCGCGGTGACTAATATTTTAAACGGTATTGCACAATACTTTGGCTTGCAAGTGTTTGCTTAATATTGCTGCGCATAGGGCTTTTGTGTAAAATGCAGCGCCGTTTAAGCTGTGCTTAAATTATAAATTTTTGAGGATCACATTTTGGATAAACGTACTTTAAATCGACGCTTTAGCGTGGCACCCATGCTTGATTGGACTGATCGCCACTGTCGTACGTTTCATCGTAAAATGACAAAACACACTGTGCTCTACACTGAAATGATCACTACTGGCGCTATTTTATTCGGTCGTGGTGACTACTTGCATTTTAATCAGCACGAAGGCCCTGTGGCATTGCAATTAGGTGGATCAGACCCGCAAGCGCTAGCACAGTGTGCCAAGCTTGCTGGTGAGCGCGGTTATGATGAAATAAACCTTAATGTAGGTTGTCCGTCAGATCGTGTGCAAAATGGACGTTTTGGTGCCTGTTTAATGGCCGAGCCTAATTTAGTTGCAGAGTGTGTTGCTGCAATGAAAAGTGAAGTTAATATTCCGGTTACAGTTAAAACTCGTATTGGTATTGATGAGCAAGATTCTTATGAATTTTTATGTGCTTTGATAGAGGCTTCACATAAAGTTGGCTGTGATGATTTTATTATTCATGCGCGCAAAGCATGGCTAAAAGGATTGAGCCCGAAAGAAAATCGCGAAGTTCCTGAGCTTAACTACCCCCGAGTTTACCAGCTTAAAAAAGATTACCCTCAACTTGATTTAAGTATTAACGGTGGTGTTAAAACCATTGAGCAAAGTCTTGAGCATTTACAGTACATAGATGGGGTTATGGTGGGCCGAGAGGCTTACAGTAATCCATTTATGCTTAATGAAGTAGATGAAAAAATTTATGGTGATGCGGCTAATACTCAATCTCGACATGATGTTGTACGCTCTATGTATGATTATATTGAAGAAGAGATGCGTTTAGGGGCTAATTTTTGGCATGTTGCACGCCACATGCTGGGTATTTTTCAGGGGCAACCCGGTGCGCGTGGCTTTAGACGCCACTTATCTGAAAATGGTCATGGTAAGCAAGCTGATTTAAGTGTTATGGATAAAGCGTTAAGTTACGTACCCGAGTAATGCCAATTTAATGGAATTGGCATAACAGATACTCTTTATAGAAAAAGTCACCTAAGGTGGCTTTTTTTGATCCCAAATTTTAGTCAAAAATGTAATTTATTAGCCAATTCGACTTAATTTCATTCAGTGACTAGTCATTAACTTACCCGCCAAAAATAATTTAAATTATTGATATTTAATGAAAATAAAAGAATTTTAAGTTGTTGGCATAACTCTTGGAATCCTGTTGATGTATAAATAAAAAATCATCAGGAGAATAACATGGGTATATTTAATCGCGTAAACGACGTCATTCAAGCAAATATCGTAGCTATGCTTGATAAAGCTGAAGATTCAGAAAAACTACTTAATTTGATGCTAACCGAAATGCAAGAGGCACTTAATGAGTGTCGTAGCACCGCGGCAGCACTATTATGTGAAGAAAAGAATATCAAGCGTCAAATAAGCAATAAACAACGAGCGCTCACAAATTGGCAATTAAAGGCCGAACATGCTATTGCAAAAAATCGTGACGACTTAGCGAAATCAGCATTAGCTGAAAAACACACAGTTGAAAAAAACATAGAATGCTTACAAACACAGCTTGAGACATTGCAGCAATCAATTGTAAAAATCACAGAGGACTGTGAGCGCCTACAGCAAAAAATGACACAGGCTAAAGCTAAGCAAGCACAACTTGTAAAGCGTGAAAATGTGGTTGAGGCAAGAGCAAAGATAAATACTCAGCTGCAGAGCGATAAAGTGGCCACTGCTTTATCACGATTTGAGCAAATTGAGCGTCGTGTTGAGAGTGTTGAATCGCAGGTTGAAGCATATGAGCTGACAGATACAGCGAGCAATACTGCGACGCAAATTGAGTCACTGGTTAAAAACGAAAAAATTGATGCAGAACTGGCAAGTTTAAAAGCGAGTTTAAATACTGCTAACAAACAAACAGCCTAAGGAGATTGTTATGAATAATTTTAATACGCATCGTCGTTGGTATAAAAATACGCTTAACAAAAAAATATCAGGTGTCTGTAGTGGGTTAGCCTACCGATTAGACTTTCCGGTATGGTCTACTCGTTTAGTCACCGTTTTATTATTTTTAAGTTTTCCGTTTGCAGTGGCGCTAGGTTATTTAATTGCGCACTGTTGTCTTGAAGAAAAAGCAGTGTAAGGGGAACGACATGAAAACTCTCGCCGTATGCCTACTTATTGTTACATTATTTTTGATTAATAGCGGCTCGATAATTCATTTTGATGTATGGCAATTTCCGTTGTGGATCTCAGATATTAGTTGGACTGGTATAGAGCTTATTGGGGCGTTAATCGCCATTATTGTTGTTATTGCGATTGCTGCTTTGGTAACCATGGGGCTTGTTGGCGCGGCGATGGTAGCACTGGCTGGAACTATATTAGCCTTTTTATTCGGATCACTGATGATTGCTTGGCCATTATTGTTTGTGGCAGGGTTGTGCTGGTTAATCGCGGATAATAAAAAAGTGGCTTCTTAAACTTAAATTAGCTGCCTAATATTAGGGAATTATGATAAATTTGGACTATATTTTTATGTTTTAACAAGGATTTTACTGATGATTAAACAATGTATTTTAAGTGCAAGTGCATTATTGGTGGGTGTTTTTTCGTCTTCGTTATTGGCGCACGAAGGACATGAACACGATAGTGTTGTTGCGCAATTACAAGTAACAAATGCGCAAGTAAGAGAGTTTTTACCTGCCACTAAAGCCAGCGTGGGTTATTTTAGTATTGAAAACCACAGTAATGTGCCGGCAACACTCACAAGAGCGACCATAGATGGTTTAGGTCGTGTTGAGATCCATGAGCACGTCCACGCTGATGGCATGATGAAAATGCAAAAAGTAGAATCATTGCTTATTAAAGCTCACCAGCAACTCGATTTTAAGCCTGGAAGCTACCATTTAATGGTGTTTGAACCACAAGAGCCGTTAAAAGTAGGTCAAGAACGCAAACTCACGCTATATTTTGAAGACGGGAATCGAGTATTCACCAATGCGAAAGTAGTTTCGCTAGCATCGCAAGCTGAGCCGGTAAAAGCATCAAAAGATCATAGTCATCATTAGGGGGATAAATGTCACAGCATAAAGGAAAAATAATAACGGCATTGGTATTATTGTTTGTCGTATTTTACGCTATTGCAGTGTACTGGAGCATAGAGCCTGCACGTTTTGATGTGGTACAAAATGCCAAGCAGCAAGCGCAGCAACGCAGTGAAAAGCCAGTAACAGGATATGTAACCACTTCAACACTTATCACCGTCGCTGATACCCTCTTAACTAAGTCAGGCGGTTACTTATCAAATGATGTACTGCCACCGAGCGTAATAATGGACAACATGCCCGCTTGGGAGTATGGCGCGTTGGAAATGGTGCGTGATTTAGCACTATCAATGCGAAAAGATTTTAGTCGTTCACAGTCACAATCAACTGAGCACGAAGCGCTTAAAAAAGCGCAGCCACAATTTAATATTAGTTCTGAAGCATGGGCATGGCCAAGTGCTGAGGGCGAATATCAGAAGGGTATTGATTACTTATTAGTTTACCGTTCTCAAATTGCGAATCAGCATGAGCGCGATAGCCAATTTTACTCACGTGCAGATAATTTACGCAGTTGGTTGAAAGAAGCTGAAAAACGCTTAGGTAGTTTAAGCCAACGTTTGAGTGCGAGTGTAGGTCAAGACAAGGTAAATACCGATTTAGCAGGCAACTCTTCAAATACACAAGCTACTTATACGCCATTACAACAACAAGTAAGAACATCGTGGTGGGAAATTGATGATGTATTTTATGAGTCACGCGGTGCTACTTGGGCTTTACTGCATTTTTTACAAGCGGTTGAATATGATTTTGCCGAAGTACTTGATAAAAAGAACGCCCGTGTTAGTTTACAACAAATTATACGCGAGCTTGAAGCGACCCAAGAAACCGTTTGGAGCCCAATAATTTTAAACGGCAACGGATTCGGTTATGTCGCCAACCATTCACTCGTTATGGCAAATTATATCTCTAGAGCCAATGCGGCACTGATTGAACTTAGCGAATTATTAGCGCAAGGATAAAAAATGAAAAAGTATTGTATAGCAGCAGCCTTATCAATGGCATGTTTAGCACCTGTAGCACAAGCCGATACTGTATTGGGTTTGTATGTAGGGGTTGATGGTTGGAAAGCCGATAATGACGGTAGCTTTTCTGATAATAATAACGCCCTACAAAACTTCAATTTTGAAGATGAGACTTTTGTTAGCTATTACGCCGCACTTGAGCATCCGGTTCCATTAGTGCCAAACTTAAAGCTAAAATACACTGAGCTTGAACTAACCGGTTCAACGCAACTTGAAGATACATTTAGCTTTAATGGCTCTGATTATATTGTTGGCACTGATGTTAATTCAGTCACTGACTTATCGCACATTGATTATATTCTGTATTATGAAATTTTTGATAACGACTTAATCTCAATTGATTTAGGTATTAATGCTAAGCAGTTTGATGGTGAGCTTGTGGTAACAGGTACATCGCAACAAGGTGGCGCTAACTTTACTGAAATTGAAGAGTTCTCAGGTGTAGTACCTTTAGCATACGGACGTTTTGAAGCGGGTTTACCATTTAGTGGTTTAAGTGTTTTTGCTGAAGGCAGCTTTTTAGCCATTGATGACAGTAAAGTACGAGATTACCAAATGGGTATTGCTTGGGAGTTTATTGATAATCTAGCCGTTGATGTTGCGGTTAAAGCGGGCTACCGCTCTATGGTTTTAGAACTTGATGATGTAGATGATATTAATACTGATATTGATGCATCAGGGCCATTTGCGGGCATACAAGTTCACTTTTAAGCACCGATTAGTTTAATGAAAAGCCACCTTGTGTGGCTTTTTTTAGTTATTCTGAAGTGTGCCACACTAATTCAAATTCCCCTTCAAATGCTGCACCAATTAACTGTTTGTACACTTTATTTATTGGGTAATTCATTAGTCTAAACAGTTCATCACCAGTTTGGGTAAACTTATAATAGCTTAGTACTAAGTCGTTACTTTTTGCTTTTAAAGTTAGTTTTTGAGTTAAAAAGGAGAGGGTGATCTCTTGTCCTGCTTTTAATGCAGCGGATTCAATTTCTTTACGATAAAGCAAGTTTAAGTCCATTAAGGTCAATACATCAGGAAAGCTCACACCGCTTTTACCTATGCTTAATGACACTTTATTTCCCTTGCCTAATAAATCAAATAACGAGGGCTTTTTGTAATAACCTAAAAATATTAGGTGACTACTATCCTTTTCGTTATATCCTGAAATAGACACACACTTTCTTAATGAATCCGCTTCGCGCTGGGTCATATGTTTGAGGGTTTGTAAGCTTTTTATAGAAAAGGTACCTGGGCTAATGGTTTCGCCAGTAAAAATTTTTGCCCATAATGTTTGCATTGATTGATTTGAGGTATCTTCACACAAAGCAATAAAGTGCTCTACCCAATCGGCATCAGGCTGTTTAGCGCAGGCTACATCAGGACAAAACTCCATTGCCAAGGCTAAAATAGTCTCGATATTTTGTTGTTGTTTTATTAGCAGTAGATCTTGTCTTTTTTGTGCTCGAGCTAACACTGAATGCTCGCTATTAATACGGTAAAGAGACTTTGCTTTTCCCTGCGTATTATAGGTTTTTTCATCAGCTGCAGGCGTATTACTCACTTTTGTGACCGAGTAACCTAACAGTGACTCAATAATATTGGCAAGTTTAATTCTGGCTTGTGCGGTTTTGACTGTCATGGCTTTCCATTATTGCTTGTGCATCACTGAGTTGGGCTACCGTCTTTAAGTTATTTAGCCCTAGGGTGACTATATTGCTTAATATATTTTCAGCAAATATAGCAACATAGCCAGATATAAGCGGCACAGTTGCTTGTCCTTCTATGTGCCAGGTTACAGTTTTTGCATGTGGGCTAAATAGTAATCGGCTAGTAATAATATGTTCTTGATTAAATAATACATTAAATACAACTTCATTGGCGCTTAATGAAGTGATTGTCATTTCGCCTTGCCCCCACTTTCCTTGCCAAGATTGATAGGCTCCCGCACCAGCACTAGGTTCACCAATACTAAATTCAATATTGGGATCTATTTGCTGCCACGGCGACCATTTGTACCACTGCGTAAAATCTTCCACTAATGACTTTATAACAGGAGGGCGGGCATTTATTTTAATGCTTTTTTGCACGTGATAGTTTTGTGGTAAAAGTAATCCCACAACAACAAACGCCAACAGTAAGATGGCTGAAAACTGCATTAATTGTTTAAGTAGTTTAATAGGTATGCCTCATTGGTTTTAATATTACAGCGTCTATGAATTATTAATAATCACAGCTTATTTAATAGTTTAGCCTAGAGTCGATCATTTTTATCTAGTTTATCTACTTTAAATAAATCTAAAAGCAGACATTAGCAGTAATCAGCTTAGATGATTTGTCTGTTTTAGTAATGCGATAAAGGTAAACAATTTTTAATCAGTGCTTTCATTTTGTGCTATATCAACGTGGATGTCGATAGGGTATAATTCGCGCCTTTTGTTATTGAACGGCCAATTTTATGAGCACATTAAAAGCTGATCGCGGCTTATTCTCATACCCTAAGTATTGGGCTGAGTGTTATGGCACAGCCCCATTTTTACCAACAACACGCGAAGAAATGGACGCGCTTGGCTGGGATAGCTGCGATATTATTATTATTAGCGGTGATGCTTATGTAGACCATCCTAGTTTTGGGATGGCCGTAATTGGTCGTGTGCTTGAAGCGCAGGGGTTTAGAGTGGGCATTATTGCTCAGCCTGATTGGAACTCTAAAGATGCCTTTATGGCATTGGGTAAGCCTAACTTATTTTTTGGTATTACAGCCGGTAACATGGATTCGATGATCAATCGTTACACCGCTGAAAAACGAATGCGCCACGATGATGCTTATACCCCAGGAAATGTTGGTGGTAAACGCCCTGACCGTGCCGTGATAATATACTCGCAACGTTGTCGTGAAGCCTATAAAGATGTGCCGCTCGTATTAGGTGGCATTGAAGCCAGCTTGCGTCGTATTGCTCATTACGACTATTGGCAAGAAAAAGTACGTCGTAGCGTATTATTTGACGCTAAAGGCGATATTTTAATTTATGGTAATGCCGAACGCCCGTTAGTTGAAGTAGCGCATCGTATCGCTGCGGGTGAAACCATGGATACTATACAAGATGTGAGAGGCACGGCGGTTATTCGTAAAGAGCCTTTACCCGGTTGGCGTGGCAGTGATTCAACAGCCATTGATAAAATTGGTAAAATAGACCCTATTCCTAATCCTTATGGTGCGGATGATGTGGGTTGTGCTAAATCAGAATTTAAGCAAGCGGGTATTGATTTAAAGGCCGAAGCTGCAAAACCAATTACCATTCAGCCTGCGCGCCCTAAGCCATGGGAAAAAACTTACGTTAAGTTACCCGCTTTTGAGCAGGTCAGTGTTAATAAACCATTGTATGCTCATGCATCGCGTATTTTGCACCAAGAAACCAACCCTGGTTGTGCAAGAGCGTTGTTTCAGCGTCATGGCGATCGCTCTATTTGGGTGAATCCGCCAGCTTATCCACTTGAAACCCAAGAAATGGATGATGTGTTTGGTTTACCGTATCAGCGTATTCCGCACCCAAGTTATGGCGACAATAAAATTCCTGCTTACGATATGATTAAAACGTCGGTAAATATAATGCGCGGCTGTTTTGGCGGCTGTTCGTTTTGTTCTATTACCGAGCATGAAGGGCGAATAATACAAAGCCGATCTCAAGAATCAATTATTGAAGAGATTGAGCAAATTAGAGATAAAGTGCCAGGCTTTACTGGGGTTATTTCTGATTTAGGCGGACCAACCGCAAATATGTACAAACTGCGTTGTACCAGTAAAAAAGCAGAGAGTACCTGTCGCCGCTTGTCGTGTGTGTATCCTGATATTTGTAAGCATATGGATACTGACCATACCCCGACTATCGATTTATATAAAAAGGCGCGTGAGGTTAAAGGGATCAAAAAGATCTTAATTGCTTCAGGCGTGCGTTATGACCTTGCTGTACGTGATCCTCGTTACGTTAAAGAGCTAGTAACTCATCATGTTGGTGGATATTTAAAAATAGCACCAGAGCACACTGAAGATGGCCCATTATCTAAAATGATGAAGCCGGGTATGGGGGCTTACGATGAATTTAAAGCGCTATTTGATAAGTACTCTAAAGAAGCGGGTAAAAAGCAGTATTTAATTCCATACTTTATTTCTGCTCACCCAGGGACTAAAGACGAAGACATGGTTAATATGGCTTTGTGGCTGAAATCGAATGACTTTAAGCTTGATCAGGTGCAAAACTTTTATCCGTCACCGATGGCTAATGCGACCACCATTTATCATACTGAAATGAACTCGCTACGCAATATTAAAAATAATACTGAGCAAGTTGCGGTGCCAAAGGGCGCACGCCAGCGTCGTTTGCATAAAGCAATTTTACGTTACCATGATCCTGCTGGTTGGCCAATGATCCGTGAAGCCCTTCGTAACATGGGCAAAGCTAAACTCATTGGTAAAGGTCCAAATTGTTTAGTGCCAGAAGAAGGCAGAGATGAAAGGCAAGCCAAAGGCGGTAAAGGTAACAAGGACGGTCGCCCTGCGCTTACTCGTCATACTGGCTTTAGTCAGTTTAAAAAAGCCAACACTAAACCTAAGGTGGGCGGTAATCGCCAGCGCGCAAGGTAAAGTAATTATCGGCTTAAACAAAAACACCGCGTATTGACGCGGTGTTTTTGTTTATAAAAAGATTAGAGCCTAAATCAATAACCAAGTTGCAGTGCCTAAAAAGGCAAATATACCAACAATATCAGTTACTGTGGTTAGTACCACACTGCCTGCCAGTGCTGGATCTATTTTCATTTTTTTAAGCAATAGTGGGATACTAGCACCCGCAATACCTGCTGCAACTAAATTCATAAACATAGCAAACGCTAAAACACCACCGAGTTTGAAATCCCATTGCCAAAGCGCAACGACACCGGCAATTAGGATAGACCAAACCATACCGTTAATCGCGCCGATAGCGAGTTCTTTTAATAATAAAAAACGTTGGTTAGTTTGGTTGATATGACCCACCGCGATACCGCGAATAACCAAAGTTAAGGTTTGGCTGCCTGCAACCCCACCCATTGACGGGACAATGCCATTGAGCACAGCAAGAATTGGTAATATAGCTAAGGTGTTTTCGAAAAAGCTCGCCACAATTGCAGCCAGCAATGCAGTTAGTAAGTTTACACCTAGCCAAATTGAGCGCTTTTTAGAGCTTTTTAAGACCGGCGCAAAGGTATCTTCTTCATCATCAAGACCCGCTAAGCTTAATAAGCTATGCTCTGCATCTTCACGGATAACATCAACGATATCATCAATAGTAATACGACCAAGCAAATGCGCGTTGTCATCGACAACTGGTGCCGATATCCAGTTATGCCGTTCAAATAGTTGCGCTACTTCGCTTTCATCCATTGAAATAGGAATTGATTCACACTCTTCATCCATTAAATCCTGAACAATTTTTTCAGGGGGATTAGTTAATAAAGTGCTTAGCGATAAGGCGCCTAAAAAACAGTTATGTTTATCTACAACGTATAAGTCATCGGTGCCCTCTGGCAGTTCACCGCGTAAGCGAATATAACGTAGTACAACATCTAGAGTTACATCAGGGCGAATAGTTACGGTATCGATATTCATCAAGGCGCCAGCAGAGCGCTCTTGGTAAGATAGAGCTTGTGTTGCACGCTCTCTATCTTGAATATCCATAGCGCTAACAACGTCTTTATATACGGTGTCTGGTAGGCTACGTAGTACTTCCCCTAAATCATCATGGCCCATGTCTTCTGTTGCAGCAGCAATGTGCTCAGGTGCCATTTGCGCAATAATGCCCAAACGTACGTCTTCAGAGAGCTCTTCAAGTACATCACCCTGTACATCAGGATCAACCAGTTGCCAGAGCATACGACGAATTTTATGGGGAGATGATTCTAAAAGAAGTGCGGTATCACAAGGTGCCGTTTTTGCTAGCATGCGCCTAACTTGAACAAATTGACCACTATTTAGTGACTTAGTCACCTGTTTTAGTTGTTGTAGTGGAATATCTTGTTCTAAAGCTTCAGGCATTGGCGTCCTTAATTAAATTTTATTACACGATGATGGGGTATCGCTTTATCTTACTTTATATCAGTAAACTACCTCAACCACTATTAACCTTAGCTTATAAGCAGGATTACTCTTGCTCATTAAATCGTTGGTCAATAAGCTCACCAATTGCATTAAGTGCAGGCTCTGCGTCAGGGCCTTCACATACTACCTTAACTTCTTTGCCTTGACTGCTTTCGAGTAACATAAGTGCTAATACACTGTCGCCAGCGGCTTGTTTATCGTCTTGAAATAACGTGATTGAGGCATCAAATTGCACAGAAAGCTGTGCCAGTACAGTGGCCGCTCTGGCATGCAGGCCTAACTTGTTTTTTATTAAAAATGTGTTTTCTAACCGCATTAATATTCTCTCAAGCTTTATTCTTGTTCTCGATGGCGAATTTTTACATTAGGATGACTCATTGCAAAGCTTTCACCTATAGTTTGCGCTAAATAAACTGAGCGGTGTTGCCCTCCGGTACAGCCTATAGCTATGGTCAAATAGCTGCGGTTATTTCTTTCTAAATGAGGCAGCCATGTTTGCACGAATGTTTGAATTTGCCATGTAAATTTTTGTACTATGCTGTGGCTGGCTAGGTAGTCTTTTACTGGTTGATCTAACCCTGTGAGTGGCTTAAGTTCAGGCTCCCAATGCGGGTTTGGTAAAAAGCGAGCGTCAAATACATAATCTGCTTCTTTGGGTATACCGTGCTTAAAACCAAATGACTCAAAGGTAATGATCAGTTGTTTGTCTTTTTTACCGAGTATTTTTTCACGAATAGATTCAGCCAGCTGATGCACACTTAAATCCGTAGTATCAATCATATAATCGGCACGGTTAATGAGTACATCAAGGAGTTGTTTTTCTTTTTTTATTGCTAAATCAAGTGGCAGTGAATCAATCGAAAGAGGATGAAGACGCCGTGTTTCTGAAAAACGTTTAATTAAGGTTTGATCGTCACTGTCTAAATAAAACACCGTTGGCTTAGTGAAACCAGGTAAATATTCAATGATTTCATTAAACTGTTGCTGCTCTTTAGGTAAATTACGCACATCAACACTTACGGCTATTTTGTTGTAGCTGTCGGAAACACTACGAACAAGAGATGGCAATAAATTTAAAGGAATATTATCTACACAATAATAACCTAAATCCTCAACAACACGCAGCGCAACAGATTTACCAGAACCTGAGCGACCACTTATAATTATTAATTCCATTTATCACCCTTAATTGTTACTACGGTTGACTTACAATTACTTGATACAGCTCATTGTCGGATTTTGCCGCTCGTAATTGCTTACAAAATTCTTTATCGTTGAGCTTTTCTGCTATCGTGGCTAAGGTTTTTAAATGCTGCTTATTGTCACCATCAGGTACAATTAAGGCAACAAAAATGTCGACCGGTCTGTTATCTATCGCATCAAAATTAATAGCCGTTTCGCTCACTAATATAAGTGCAAGAGGCTCTTGTACACCACTCATACGACCATGAGGAATTGCAATTCCTCGACCTATACCTGTACTCCCTAGTTTTTCTCTGGCGGTTAACGCGTTAAGAATATCTTGTTGTGTTAAATAGGGCAGTTTATTGTGAGCCAATTCACTGATAAATTCTAAAATTCTTTTTTTACTATTAAAAAGGACCGCAGCTTTACTGCAGTCCTGACAGATAAGTGAGCTTAGTTTCATAGTGTTAGTGTCGAGCAAGTTTCTCTTTGTGTTTAATTACTTGACGATCTAGCTTGTCAATCAGCGAGTCTATAGCAGCATACATATCTTGATGTTCAGTGGAAGCAAAAATCTCAGCGCCACTAACATGAACGGTTGCTTCGGCTTTTTGGTTTAGTTTTTCTACATCGAGAATAACGTGCACATTCGTTATGTGATCAGTGTGCCTCTGTAACTTCGAAAATTTACTATTTACGTAGTCTCTAAGCGAGTCGGTAATATCTACATGGCGACCAGTTAAATTCAGTTGCATAAACATTTTCCTCTTTGTTGTACGCCTTAAATCAAACTTTTACGTTGATTTGACGGGGGAATAGCTAGAGATTCGCGATACTTTGCAATAGTTCTCCTTGCTACTTTAATTCCTTGCTCAGCCAATATATCTGCAATTTTACTATCACTCAATGGTTTAGCTGAGTTTTCTGCAGCGATTAATTTTTTAATTAATGCGCGTATTGCTGTAGATGAACATTCGCCACCATTTTCAGTGCTTACATGGCTTGAAAAGAAATATTTAAGCTCAAAAATACCGCGTGGTGTGTGCATGTATTTTTGCGTAGTAACACGTGAAATAGTCGATTCGTGCATTTCTACCATTTCGGCCACGTCATTAAGAACCATAGGCTTCATCGCCTCAGGACCATGTTCAAAAAAGGCCTGTTGTTGCTGCACAATACAGTTAGTTACTTTAAGCAGTGTGTCGTTTCTACTTTCTAAGCTTTTTATAAACCATTTAGCTTCTTGTAAGTGTGAGCGAATAAACTGGCTATCGCCGCTTGATTTAACCGTACGCGACATAGCTGCATATTGGCTGTTTACCCTAATTTTAGGCATGCTATCTGGGTTTAGTTCAACCACCCAACGGCCTTTCACTTTTTTAACCGACACATCAGGAATAACGTACTCAGACTCTTCTCTAACAATAGTGTCAGCGGGTTTTGGGCTAAGCGTGTGAATTAACGTCATGACTTCTTTAAGCTCATCTTCTTTGAGCTTAGTTTTTTTCATTAACGTGCGATAATCACGCGCAGCCAGTAAGTCAATGTGATCGGTTAAGATCATTTTTGTTTCGTTTAAAAAAGGCGTGTCTTGGTCAAACTGATTTAGTTGAATACACAAACACTCTTGTAAACTACGCGCGGCTATTCCTACCGGATCAAATAACTGAATACGCTTTAAAACGGCTTCTATTTCATCAAGTTCAACTTCATCTTCTATGTCGTTTTCTTGATTAAAACTTTCTAATATTTCTTCACAGCTAAGGGTTAAAATACCTGAATCGTCCACAGCTTCTACGATTGCAATCGCGATGGCTTCATCTGTTGGGCTAAATGGCGTCAGTTGCAATTGCCACATTAAATATTCATGCAGTGTTTCAGTTGAAGAGCCTTGATAAATTGATTCATCTTCAGGCATTGGTCCCGAGGAAGAGGCCGGTGCTGCGCTCATGTATTCATCCCATGTAACATCCATTGCCATATCATCGCTAATGGTGTCTTTGGTCATGGCTTCGCCGCTATCTTGCTCATATTCGCTAGGTTTTTCGTCAGCTGAAGCACTTAGCATTGATTCATCGGTATCGGCTTTTTGTTCGTTTTTACCCGCAGCATCTTCACTGTAATCTTGCTCTTCAACTTCAAGTAAGGGATTACTATCGAGTGCTTCTTGAATTTCTTGCTGGAGATCCAATGTACTGAGCTGCAATAAGCGAATTGCTTGTTGCAACTGTGGAGTCATTGTAAGTTGCTGGCCCATGCGCAGCTGTAATGATTGCCTCATTTATCTCTAACAATCCTTTTAAATTAGTATGATTAATCTTAGCAGATGCTTAGTGGAATAACACACATATTAGAGCTTGAACTGCTCGCCCAAATAAACATCGCGTACTGTTTTATCGTTTAATACATATTCTGGAGTGCCTGATGCAATTAACTCCCCATGAGAAACTATGTAGGCTTTTTCACAAACATCAAGTGTTTCGCGGACGTTGTGATCTGTGATCAATACGCCAATTCCTCGGTTTTTAAGGTGCTCTATAATCTTTTTAATATCTAATACAGAGATAGGATCAACCCCTGCAAAGGGTTCGTCTAGTAGTATAAATTTAGGATTTGCTGCTAATGCTCGCGCAATTTCAACACGGCGACGCTCACCACCTGACAGAGCCATACCTTGGCTGTCACGAATATGCTGAATACTAAATTCATCAAGTAAATTATTTAAGGTATCTTCACGTTGTTGCTTATTGAGCCCTTTACGTGTTTCTAATATAGCCATTAAGTTTTGATAAACCGTCAGCTTTCTAAAAATAGATGATTCTTGTGGTAAATATCCTATCCCTAGGCGAGCTCGGCTGTGCATTGGTAATAAAGTGATATCTTGATCATCGATTGATATTTTACCTTTATCGCTCGGTACAAGGCCTACAATCATGTAAAAGGTCGTGGTTTTACCTGCGCCATTGGGGCCAAGTAAGCCGACAATGCTGCCTGCTTCAACTTCTAGACCAACGTTTTTCACCACTTCACGGCCTTTATAGCTTTTTGCTAGTAGCTCTGCTTTTAATGTGCTCATGGTTGGCCTTTATCGTCTTCTTTTTTGTTTTCAACAGGCACTAAAATAGTGTGTACACGGTCTGTTGAGTTTTCGTCTTTTTCTGCGCTAATTAACTGCTGCTCTATATCGTAGGTGATACTTTTGGCAGTTATTTTTTGACCTGCTTGAGCAATACTGGCATCGCCGATTAAGGTTAAAAAACGTTGCGAAACATCGTAACGCACTTCATTCGCACTGGCACTCATGATGGTGCCATCTGCTTGTGTTTCTTCAAAATATGCAGGGCTGCCTGTGGCAATTAATAATTGCTTGTTATCGCCTAAGTCATCGCGTTTATGCACTTCTAAACGGTCAGCTGTGATACGGCGATTACCATGAATAATTTCAACATTTTTCTCAAAAATGCCCACGTTTTCTTTTAATTGACCTTCCTGCCTGTCAGCACTAATTGAGATTTGATTAGCCGCAGGAGCTTCAGTGGTTTCCTCTGCATGGCTATGAAATGCAATCAATAATGAAGGAACAATTAGAATTTTAAATAGGTTATTGGTCATAATATAGGGTTCGCGTATGGTTAATAAGTTTAATCACTTCGGTTTTTAAATCGGCCTCAAGGCCTTTACCTGTGATTTTTAAATTAGGTCCTGTAATAACGACAGGCTGCTCTGACTGCATAGTGAGTAGTTTTATATCTACATTGATGCTATCGGCTGTGATCGTATCGATCATGGCGTTATCGGCTAAATTTAGCGCTTTTACATTGCCCTCTAATACGAGTTGACGATCGTCGTAGAGGGTGGCCTCATCAGCGTTAATACGCCATGTTTGCTGCTCGTTGTATAAAGTAAATATAGGTTTTTCAAAAAAGGTAAAACCAAGTTGTTGGTATAACTCCATTTTTACCGCAGTTACTTTGTGGCTTATTTTACCTTGCTCATTATAAGCGGTTTGTTTTAGCTCAATCGCAGTGTAATCAGGCTTAGCAATAGTTTGAGCTTGTTCATCCGCAATAATATCTACCTGAGAAAAATAAGGATACCAAAGCCAAACCATACAGCTTATGAATAAGATGCTCAGTATAATGCGAGCTACATTCATGAACTGGTTCCTTGGCTAGTAAGTGGCTTATTGTTTTCAAGCATCAGTAAATCTGTTAACTCTCTTACTGCACCAAAGCCGCCTGGCAGCTGAGTGACATAATGCGATAAACGTTTTATCAGTGGGTGGGCGTCGTTTACGGCTACTGCAAACCCGACTTTTTCCATCACTGGCATGTCAGGGCCATCGTCACCAATGTAAGCTATTTGCTCATCGCTTAGCGCTAATTTTTGTTTTAATTCTTGATAGGCAATGAGTTTGTTTTCTTGGCCTTGGTATATATGCTGTACGGTTAAATTGCTCATACGTTGTTGAACTATTTTTGAGTGACGACCTGTGATCACAGCAACTTCAAAACCACTATTAATAAGGGCTTTAATGCCAAACCCGTCTTTGGTATTAAATGCTTTGAGCTCTTCACCTTGGTTGCCAAGATAAATACGTCCATCAGAAAATACACCATCAATATCGCAAATTAATAATTTTATTTTTTTTGCGCGCACTTTTGCATCATCACTTAACGGCTGATAAAGATCTTCAAACTGCATTTATAGCACTCCCGCTTTTAGTAAGTCTTGCATATTTAGTGCGCCAATAGGGTGATTATGCTTATTAATCACAATTAAACCATTAATACGTTTTTGTTCCATAATGTTCAGTGCTTCAGCCGCGAGCATGTCTTGTGTGGCTGTTGTACATGACTTTGTCATCACAACATTAATTTCTGTGCTGTGTATATCAATACGTTGCTCTAAAATACGGCGTAAATCACCATCGGTAAACAACCCCGATAATTGCTGATTACTATTTATAATAGCGGTCATGCCAAGCCCTTTGGCTGACATTTCAATTAAGGCGTCTTTAATGGTTTGCGTTTCATTAATAATAGGCGTGTGAATACCGCTGTGCATTACATCTTTTAAGGTTAAGAGTAAGCGTTTGCCTAAACTGCCACCTGGATGCGACAGTGCAAAATCATCAGCGGTAAAACCACGGGCTTCTAATAATGCTACCGCCATAGCATCGCCCATAGCGAGTGTTGCTGTGGTACTTGCTGTTGGCGCTAAGCCTAATGAGCAGGCTTCTTGTTCAACTTTAATACACACATGCACATTTGCCAATGTTGCCATGGTTGACGTTTCGTTGCCTGTCATAGCAATCATTTTTGCGCCAATGCGTTTTAATACCGGAATAATATTAAGCACTTCACTGGTTTCGCCAGAGTTAGATATAAGCATAACCACATCATTTGATGTAATCATACCTAAATCGCCATGACTCGCTTCACCAGGATGTACAAAAAATGCGGGGCTACCAGTACTCGCTAAAGTGGCTGCTATTTTATTACCGATATGGCCCGACTTACCCATACCAATAACAATAATACGGCCTGAGCAGTCGTACATTAATTGGCACGCTTGATCAAAGCTTTCATTAACGTATTGTGCGATATCGCTGAGTGCTTGACGTTCTATATCAAGGACGCGCAAGCCTTGTTGAATAAAATTTAGCGTTGCCATGGATCACCCTACTTGACTAAAAATATAACCTTGGTAAATCATAAATGCGACGATGAGTACGCCACCTTCTAGTCTATTGATACGTCTTTGACCTCTAAAGTTCAATGACATAGCAATAAGTGCCAAGGTTGCACCGATCATAATTAAAACATCACGGTTAGCTACTGATGCGTCAATAACTGATGGGTTAATTAATCCTGCCAGCGGTAACACCGCGAGAATATTAAAAATATTTGAGCCAACAATGTTACCCAGTGCTAGATCATCTTCATTTTTAAGAACACCCGCAATGGAAGCTGCAAGTTCAGGTAAGCTGGTGCCTATGGCTATTATGGTTAAACCAATTACTAAGTCACTTAAGCCAAAATATTTTGCAATATCAACGGCTGAGCCAACTAAAAAGTGTGAGCTAACAGGAAGTAAAATCATTCCGACGACTAACCAAAAAACGGCTTTTTTGGTTGGGACATTATCAGGTACTTCATCACAGGCTTCGCTAACAAAGGGGTCGTCTTGGTTTTTTGCTCGCAGTGATACAAAAATAAGTCCACCAATAAAAGTAATAAAGCCAAAAAGTAAGGCTGCGCCTTCAAAAAATGAAAAGTAGTTATCTGAAAAAATATACCAAGTGGCGATAGACACCAGTAATACCAGTGGAATTTCACGTCTTAATGTACTTGAAGAGACTGAAAGCGGTCTTAAAAGTGCTGTAATACCTAATACTAATAATATGTTAGTGATGTTTGAACCAACTGCATTACCTACGGCTGTATCGGTTTTATTTGCCAAAGCAGCTGAAGCGGATACCATCATTTCAGGGGCCGATGAGCCCATAGCTACCACGGTTAAACCTACAATTAATGTTGGTACGCCAAAGTTTTTAGCCAGTGCAGCCGCACCATAAACAAACCTGTCTGCACTCCATACGAGAGCCGCAAAACCGAGAATTAAAATGACAAACGAGGTAACCATTGTGATAAGCCAGCTAGTGTAAATTCAGATAGCGCGAATAGTAACAAAAGCCACCATAAAAGTATAAGTAAAAGAGTAAGCTGTAATACATTAGGCGGTTATTAAAATAATTATTTACTGTGTTGATTTGCTTGTTTAAGCATCGGTTAAGCCAATTTGTCGCAGTCTTATAGCTGTTTTTACGTGGCTATTACAAAATCTTACGAATTGTTTTTTCCATCTTGACCAAAAAACCCTTAAAATAGAAATATGAGAGAGTATTGTTATGGAGAGCGACTTGTCGCAATCAATAGTAGAAGTCAAGGATGTTACCTTTTCTAGAGGCGATAGGGTCATATACAAAAATATGAGCTTTGATGTCCCAGAAGGTAAAATTACTGCCATTATGGGGCCAAGCGGAATTGGCAAAACCACGATGCTGCGCTTAATTGGTGGCCAGCTCAAACCCGACTCCGGTGATATTTTATTTAAAAACGACAGCATAGTTGCCATGTCCCGTAAAGAGCTCTACGCGACACGTAAACGTATGAGTATGTTATTTCAAAGCGGTGCATTATTTACCGATATGTCGGTGTTCGATAATATCGCATTTCCTATCCGCGAGCACACACAGCTCAGTGAAGATTTAATTCGTTTAGTGGTTTTAATGAAACTACAAGCAGTTGGCTTACGTGGTGCTAAAGATTTAATGCCTTCAGAGTTATCTGGTGGTATGGCACGTCGTGCAGCCTTGGCTCGCTCTATAGCGCTTGATCCTGAACTGATTATGTATGATGAGCCTTTTGCAGGACAAGATCCCATTTCAATGGGAGTATTGGTTAAGCTGATTAAGTCATTAAATGAAGTACTTGGTTTATCTTCTTTAATTGTTACACATGATGTGACTGAAGTAATGAGCATTGCAGACCACGTTATTATTATTGCCGATCAAGGTGTGATTGGAAGCGGCACGCCAGATGAAATGCGTCAGCACGAATCACCACTTGTGCAACAATTTTTGAAAGGGTTATCAGATGGGCCTGTACCATTTCATTATCCAGCACAAACCTATGCAGATGAACTGTTAGGAGAGCCGCAGTAATGTTGGATTTACTACAAAAAATAGGCCATAAAACACTGGGTCGTTTTGCTGCACTTGGGCGTTCAACCCACATGCTAGCAAGTGCGTTATGGCATTTACCCAATTTAAAAAAAGGTACGCCTCTGCTGGTGCGCCAACTCTACATGGTTGGCTCACAGTCATTATTGATCATTGTGGTGTCAGGATTGTTTATCGGCATGGTTCTAGCGCTGCAAGGTTATACCGTTTTAGTTGATTATGGTGCAGAAGATAGCCTAGGCCCGTTAGTAGCGCTTAGCTTGTTACGTGAGCTTGGACCGGTAGTTACTGCGTTATTATTTGCAGGCAGAGCAGGCAGTGCGTTAACCGCTGAAATCGGCTTAATGAAAGCCACCGAGCAGTTATCGTCGCTAGAGATGATGGCTATTGACCCGCTTAGGCGTATTATTGCGCCGCGATTTTGGGCTGGCTTGATTAGTATGCCGTTATTGGCGTTAATTTTTTCAGCGGTCGCTATTATTGGTGCTCACTTAGTCGGTGTTGATTGGCTAGGCGTTGATACCGGAAGCTTTTGGTCAATAATGCAAGCTCAGGTGTCGTTTGAAAAAGATATACTAAACGGTTTAATTAAAAGTATCGTATTTGCGATTGTTGTCACTTGGATTGCGCTTTATAAAGGGTATGACTGTGTTCCTACATCAGAAGGGATCAGCAAGGCAACAACAGAAACAGTGGTGCATTCATCACTGGCGGTATTAGGTTTTGACTTTATTTTGACAGCGGTAATGTTTACTAGCTAATAGGGTATTAAATAATGAATTCACGGAAATTAGAAATTTTAGTTGGTTTTTTTGTCGCACTGGGTATCTTGGCATTTTCAATGCTAGCGCTTAAAGTGGCCAATTCAGGTATTAGCGGCTCAGGTGAAACCTACACATTAAACGCCAAGTTTGAAAATATAGGCTCATTAAAAACTCGCGCGCCTATTAAAGTAGGGGGAGTTGTTATTGGTCGTGTCGAGTCAATTTATGTACACCCGCAAGAGTTTTTACCTGTGGTGAACATGAGTATTGATGCGCAGTATTTATGTCGTTTTTCAGATACCAGCTCTATCTCAATTTTAACCTCGGGTATTTTAGGTGAGCAATATTTAGGTATTAACCCTGTGATCGCTTCAGATTCAGCTAAACAACGTTGTTTAGGCGAAGATGTTGCAAACAGTGCACAAGACCAAGCTATTGATGATTTATTTGGGGTGCAAAGCAAAGCATTAGCAAGTGGCGATTCAATTACTGATACCAAATCGGCATTGGTACTTGAAGAATTAATTGGCCAGTTCTTATTCAACCAAGGTAGTGAGTAATTATTATGTTGAAAACATTTTTAGTAAGTATTGCGCTAGTAAGTTTAATGCTATTACAAAGCGTGCAAGCAGCAGAAGTAAAATTAACTGATCCTAATAAAATGGTACGCCAAGTTGCTGACAATACCTTTGCACGAATTACCCAAGATCAACCATTAATAGTAAAAGATAAAGAACATTTACGTGTTATTGTTGAAGAAGAGTTAATGCCGTACATTGACTACAAATATGCGGCACTAAGAGTGTTAGGTAGCGAAGTGTCTAAGGTACGCGCAATTACCGACAAGGCAGAAAAAGCAAAAGCAATTGAAGATATTCAGCGTTTTATTGGTGCATTTAGAGAGTACTTAGTTGCCACCTATGCCGGTGTATTTACCCAATACACTAATCAACAAGTTGAATTTGCTGCCGAGCAACCGTTTAAAGGTAAAGACGTGGTGGTGGTAAAAACCAAAATTGTTGAAGCGGGTAAACCTGATATAAAAATTGATTTTAAAGTACGTGAAGACCGAAGCGGTGAGTGGCGCGCTTACGACATGATTGCTGAAGGTATTAGTTTACTTGATGCAAAACAAAGTGAACTTCAGGGTATTTTACGTCAACAAGGTATTGACCATGTTAGCGGCCTATTAGAGCAAAAAAGTAAGCTACCGGTTCAGTTTAGAGGCAGCGATACAAATGAGTAAATTGGCAATCAGCCAAGTTGATGAGCAGCATTTACGAGTTACTGGTGAATTGACTCATAACTCAATTGGCAATGAACGGCTTCTGAACACTAAGCGACAAACTAAGCATAAAACCCTTTATTTTGACCTAACTGAGGTCACAAGGGTTGACACAGCCGGCTTAGCTTGGTTAATTCACTCTTTTACAGAATTTAAGCAGCAAGGTATTCGCCTTGAATTGCAAAACCCACCTGAACAACTGCAAAACCTTATGCAGTTGGGTCAGGTTACAACCCTATTTGAGTGAGAGTTATGGAAACGAGTCAAGTCGAAACATTATTACGCGACGAACTTCAGTTAGCTGAAGTACATGTAAAAGCCAATGGTAGTCATTATGAAGTAATTGCGGTTGGTGAATGCTTTGACGGATTAAGTCGTGTTAAAAAGCAACAGTTAGTGTATGGCCCATTAATGAACACTATTTCAGATGGCACCATTCATGCTGTTTCTATCCGCGCTTTTACTCCGACTGAGTGGAAACGTGAGCAAAAATTCATTTTACCGCAATAAATAGGGCCCCTTAGATGGATCAATTTGTAATTCAAGGTGGCACTTCACTGGCTGGTGAAGTAACTATTTCTGGCGCTAAAAATGCGGCACTGCCTATTTTATTTGCAGCCTTATTGCCCGAGGGCAAAAGTACCTTTACTAATGTACCGCGCCTTCGCGATATTATAACTACTGAAGCCTTATTAAAAACCTTAGGCGCTGATGTTCAGTGGCAAGGTGATTCACTTATTATTGATGGTGCAACGGTAAATAGTACGTTAGCGCCTTATGAATTAGTAAAGCAAATGCGCGCATCAGTGCTCGCACTTGGGCCTTTAGTGGCTCGCTTTGGTGAGGCTCAAGTATCTTTGCCTGGTGGCTGTGCTATTGGTGCACGCCCAGTTGATATTCATATTCAAGGTTTAGAGCGCATGGGCGCGCAAATAACTGTGGAAAATGGTTATATTAATGCCAAAGTAGATGGACGCTTAAAAGGCGCTGAAATTTTCATGGAAATGATCAGTGTCGGTGCTACCGAAAACTTACTCATGGCGGCAACGCTTGCAGATGGCAAAACTGTTTTAGAAAATGCAGCGCGCGAGCCCGAAATCATTGATTTAGCTAATTGCTTAATTGCAATGGGCGCTAAAATTACTGGTGCAGGTTCTAGCCGTATTGAGATTGAAGGGGTTGAGCGTTTATCAGGTTGTGAGCACCGCATATTGCCGGATCGTATTGAAACCGGTACCTTCTTAGTTGCCGCCGCGATGGCCGGTGGCGAAGTACTATGTAAAATGACCGACTTTCATTCACTTGAGCCGGTAATTGAAAAACTGCGTGCAACCAATGCGTTACTAGAAGTGCATGAGGATAGTATTTATCTTGATATGCGAGGCCGAGAGCTTAAAGCGGTTAATATTAAAACTATGCCGCACCCAGGTTTTCCAACCGACATGCAAGCTCAATTTACCGCTTTAAATGTAGTGGCTAACGGCAGTGCGACCATTACCGAAACTATTTTTGAAAATCGTTTTATGCATGTACCTGAGCTACAGCGTATGGGCGCTAATATTCGTCTTGAAGGCAATACGGCTTTTTGTGGTGAAACACAAAGCTTATCGGGTGCGCAGGTTATGGCAACCGATTTACGAGCATCAGCGAGCCTTATTTTAACGGGGATTGTGGCCCAAGGTGAAACGGTTGTTGATCGTATTTATCATGTAGATAGAGGTTATCAGCGTATTGAAGACAAACTCAGTGCGTTAGGTGCTAACATCAAACGCAAAAGCAATTAGTTATATTAATACAATTATTATTCTAACGCATAAAAAACGCGATGATATATCGCGTTTTTTTATGCCTGATGTCAAAGGGTAAACAAGCGCTTTATAGCTTGGTTTCGAGCTCGGCTACTTTCACCATTATTTTTTGTATTTTACCGTTACGGTATAGCTCAAACTCAATTTCTTTACCTGGCTCGGTACTGCCTATCTTTTTTAATACATTTTGTGGATTAGCCACTGAAAGCCCTGCAATTTTAATCACAATGTCTTGCTCTTCTATACCCGCCTGCCATGCAGGACCTAGAGGGTCGAGATTGGTAATACGCATGCCTGCGACAGGCGTTAAGCTATCATTGACCTCTTTGCCTGTACTATCTACTGCTGTGCCTTCAAAGCCCAAGTAACCCCGTACAACCCGTCCATGGCGAATAAGTTTACCCATAACTTCTTTAGCAAGGGTGTAAGGTACGGCAAAAAATATTCCCTGAATGTTTAAGTTCTCACGGGTTTTAAATTGGGCTGAGGTGATCCCTACTAAATCGCCATTAGAATTTACCAGCGCTCCTCCCGAATTACCCACATTAATAGCGGCATCCATTTGCAATAAGTTATTGTAAGGACTGTCGGTAATTTTTTGCTTACCAGTAGCGCTAATGATCCCCTGAGTAATTGTTTGCCCTAAATTTAATGGATTCCCGATTGCTAACACCAAATCGCCTACGTTCGAGGTGTAGTTGTCATTAACAGGAATAACAGGGAGGTGGTTGGCATTTATTTTTAATAATGCTAAATCGGTAATGGTATCAAAGCCAATAAGTTGTACATCGAAAAAACGTCTGCCATCGGTAAGAATGACCAGTATTTGATCAGCATTATTGATCACATGATAGTTTGTCAATATATAGCCATCGGGTGACATGATCACACCAGATCCGAGCTCTTGCACAGTATTTTGGCGCTTGTAGCGTGGCTCTTTAGAAATACTCTCTGAAAAAATAGTAACAACCGATGGTGCTGCGCGTTTAACCGCATCAGAAAAGCTCAAATGGCTGGCGGTCATTGCACTGGGCAGGGGAACATTAGGTAGTAATGCGGTACGCATGTTAGGGCTGAAAAAAACCACTAAAAAAGCTATGCCTAAACCGGCAAACAAAGGAGGAAGTACAAATTTTAGAAGTTTTAGCACGGTATTCTTATTGTTAGTGAGCAATCCCTTTATGATGGCACAAAAAAAATAACAGCGGCAAGTGCCGCTGTTACTTTTATTGTATTATTACTGAATTAATACAAAGATAGACTCGCGTCCGCGTTTAACACCTAACACAATATTACCTTGAATATCGTCGATAATTTGGTTCATATCGCGAATGCTTTCTACCCGTTGACGGTTTACTTGCACAATAACATCGCCTTCTTCAAGGCCAACCCGTGCTGATGGTGAACGAGGATCGACAGAGGTTACCTCAATGCCTTTCATTTTGTTTTTCTTCACGTTTTCAAGTGTTGCACCTTGGAATGCTGGGTGTAATTCTTCACCTGCAGCTGTAATTCCTGATGCGCCATCCAGGGTAACTTCAACGTTTTTAACTTTACCATCACGATAAATTCCTAGCTGTACTTCACGGCCTTCACCTAAGGTGGCAATTTTGCTTCGTAGTTCATGGAAGCCACTAATTTCACTGCCATTAATGCTAATAATCACATCGCCTGCTTTAATACCGGCTTTGCTGGCAGCTGTATCATCGAGTACCTGCATAACGTAAGCACCTTGTTTAACATCAAGCTGCTGTGCTTTGGCAAGGCCTGCATCAAGAGGGCGGCCTGAAATACCTAGCGAGCCACGGCGTACTTCACCATGCTCTACAATTTGATCAACAAGGTTTTTCATCATGTTTGATGGAATAGCAAAACCAATCCCCACATTACCACCCGATGCACCTAAAATAGCGGTATTAATACCAATTAACTCACCGTTTAAATTAACTAAAGCGCCACCTGAGTTGCCTTGGTTAATCGCGGCATCGGTTTGAATGAAATCTTCGTAGCCTTCAATATTTAAACCACTACGGCCTAGTGCGCTAACAATACCTGAGGTAACGGTGTGGCTTAAACCAAAAGGGTTACCAATAGCTACAGCAAAATCACCTACGCGTAAGTCATCTGAGTTAGCAAGTTTTACCGCGGTTAATTCATCTGCGTCTATTTGTAGTAGCGCAATATCAGATTCTTTATCGCTGCCAATTTTTGTTGCATCATATTCGCGACCATCTTCGAGGGTAACCACCATTTTTTCGGCATCTTGAACTACATGGTTGTTGGTAACCACATAGCCTTTGTCGGCATCAATAATAACTCCAGAGCCTAAACCACTAAACTGTCGCTTTTGGCTACGTGGCTGCGGGTTGCCAAAAAAGAAATCTAGTGGGTCACCACGTCGACGCACTTCTTTAGAGCCTGAAACCTGAATACTCACTACACCTGGCGTGATTTGCTCAAGCATAGGGGCAAGTGTTGGTAATTGTTGACCATTAACGGCAACCGGCAACTTAGCAAACGAGGCGGTTGGACTTAATAATAAGCTAGTAGATAAAATAGCAGCACTGATAAGTGATAATTTCATTTTCATAGTCAGGGTTTACTCCACTTAAAAAGCAAAAGGCTGCAATAAGCAGCCTCAAAAAAGTATATCAGTAAGATAAAACAACAAAGCTGTTATATCTAAAGACTATGGGGTCAAAAAAAAGTTCATCAAGATGCTTTAGAAGTATTCTCATCACCTGCAAATAAACCTGACTTACCCGACACATAATCAGCTGGTTGAGCATCGGCGTTTGAGCGATCTGAACTACGTTCTTTTAATGATGCTTGTAATTGCTCTGTGGTTTCTTTTGAGAAAAACGGTTCAGCAGGGGCTTTATTTCTGTCTTCAAGTAACAGTTGATTGGTTTCTTCAACATGACTTAATAACTGATCGTAGTTTTCTTTCATTTTGTTTACTAACTTACCAGTATTCGCCAAATGGTCGGCAACATCTTGGCGATACTGCTCAAGCGAATGCTTAGCTTGCTCTGCTTGTTGCTCTAATTCATCTTGTTTAAACTGTTTTTTAGTGACAAAGGCACCAACGAAAAATGCAGCAATAGCAACTACTACCACTAATCCTACCCATGTAAATGTACCCATAAATTCACCTCTATGCGAAAATAACTAAAAAATTAAAATGCTACTAAGTCTAATATACCCTGAGTATTGATGCGTGTTAATATGCTTTACAAATTAAACTGTGTTTTAACTGTAAATAGATATGACTCCTTGGCAAACATACCAGCAAGACCTTCAACGCGATGACTTTGTACATGACGCAGCACAAGAAAATGCAGTTCGTCATTTACAGCGTTTATACGACGATTTAACACAAGCAAGACCACAATCTAAAGGTTTTTTTGCAAAGCTTTTTAATAAAGCAGAGCCAGCTCCAATTAAAGGTTTATACTTTTGGGGTGGTGTAGGCCGTGGTAAAACTTACCTTGTTGATACTTTTTATGAAGCGTTACCGGGTGATAGAAAAATGCGAGTGCATTTTCACCGCTTTATGCACCGAGTACACGATGAACTTAAAAAGTTAAATAACACTGCCAACCCTTTAGAAACAGTAGCCGATATTTTCAAAGCAGAAACAGACATAATTTGTTTTGATGAATTTTTTGTTCAAGACATTACCGACGCTATGTTGCTCGGTGGTTTAATGGAAGCATTATTCGCTCGCGGTATTGTACTGGTTGCCACGTCAAATATTATACCTGACGACTTATACCGCAATGGTTTACAGCGTGCCCGTTTTTTACCAGCTATTGCCTTAGTGAATAAGCATACTGAAATAGTTAATGTAGATTCAGGCATTGATTACCGATTACGTACTCTTGAGCAAGCAGAAATTTTTCATAGCCCGCTTGATGAACAAGCCGATAAAAACCTATTCGAATATTTTGACAAGCTCTCGCCTGAAGTCGGTAAACTAGATACCCCAATAGAAATAGAAGGGCGGATGATCAACACTCGCAAAGTATCTGACTGCATCGTTATGTTTGAATTTAGCGAACTGTGTGAAACTGCCCGTAGCCAAGTTGATTACATGGAAATAAGCCGATTATATAACACGGTGATTTTATCTAATGTAAAACAGCTAGGGCAAAATAATGATGACGCAGCAAGGCGCTTTATTGCGTTAGTAGATGAATTTTATGAGCGTAATGTAACGTTAATTATCTCTGCAGAAAAACCGATTACCGAGCTCTATACACAAGGCAATTTAAACTTTGAATTTAAACGCTGTATTAGTCGCTTACAAGAAATGCAATCGCTAGAGTATTTAGCCCGAGAGCATTTAGCTTAAAATACGAAGGTTAGCGGGCGACGGGCTGCGGGTCTCGAGCAAAATATCTAACTTCTAAATAAAAAAACCTTGCGATGTTAACCGCAAGGTTTTTTATTTTCTCGAACCTCGAACCTCGAACCTCGAACCTCGAGCTTATCTCATAGTAACAAACTCTTCCGACCCGGTTGGGTGTAGTGCGACAACCGCATCAAAATCGGCCTTAGTCGCGCCCATTTTCATGGCGACTGCAAAACCCTGAATCATTTCATCAACGGTAAAACCAATACCGTGTAAGCCCACAACTTTTTCATCATCGCCTGCACACACTAACATCATATTACAGGCTTGGCGGTGCTGAGTAACTGCGGTATACATAGCCGCAAAGCTTGATTTATATACTTTGACATTTTCGCCGCCGTACTGAGAAATCGCTTCTTGCTCAGTTAAACCAATTGTGCCGATAGGTGGGTGGCTAAATACTACGGTTGGTACTAGGCTGTAGTCCATTTTTAAATCGTTCGGCAATTCTTTATTAAATAAACGCTCCGATAGAGTACGACCCGCTTTAACAGCAACCGGTGTAAGCTCAATACCATTTTCGATAATATCACCCACAGCGTATACATTTTCAGCTGTGGTGTTTTGGTATTCATCTACTTTTACATAACCGCTTTCGTTTACTTCTACGCCTGCTGCAGCAAGGTTAATTTTATCGGTTGTTGGCGTGCGGCCTATAGCCCAAATAACCTGATCAACATTTTCGCTGTAACCATTCTCAAAATGAATCGTTAAGCTGCCATCAGCCTCTTTTACCACTTCTTTTGGTGAACACTCAGTGTGCAGTGTTGGGCCTTCTTTTGCCATAATATCAACCAGTGTGTCGATAATGTATGGGTCAAAGGTACGCAGTGGCTTGCTCTTACGAACAAATAAGTGAGTTTGTGTACCTAAGCTGTGCAGCACACCGGCAATTTCTACGGCAATATAACCGGCACCAACAACAGCAACACGTTTAGGTTGTTCGTTCAGCTCAAAAAAACCGTTTGAATCAATACCGTGTTCAGCACCTGGAATATTAGGAATCGTAGGGCGTCCGCCTACGGCAACTAAAATGTGATCGGCAGTATAGTGTTCGCCATTTACTTCAACGGTTTTACTATCAACAAACTTTGCAAAACCTTTGATCACAGTTACGCCATTTTTAGCTAAACCATTATCATAGCCTTTGTGAATACGGCCAATATAGGCTTCACGGCTTTCTACTAGTTTTGACCAATCAAAGCCTTTAACTTCAACATCAAAACCGTAATCAGGAGCATAAAGATTAATTGCTTCAGCAACTTGAGCGCCATGCCACATTACTTTTTTAGGAACACACCCTACGTTTACGCAGGTGCCACCCATGTGTTTAGCTTCAATTAATGCTACTTTTGCGCCACGCATTGCTGCACGGTTAGCTGATGCAATACCACCACTACCGCCACCAATTGCAATGTAATCAAAATGCTGAGCCATGTTTAATCCTCTAAATGTGTTTAACGATGTTTTACCGATAATATCATATGCGATGAACAAGTCACTTGTTCGGGGCTGCTAAAATCTCTACCATCAAACGAAAACCAAGCTAGTTAAGATCAAGGTATCAGCAGTAGAGCGTATATTAAGCTAAGAGCTGAACACTTCCCCTTGTATTTACGTATTTTGCCCCAACTTCATTTTTATATTTGCACAAACTGAGAATGACTATGAGCAATGCACAAACAAATCCCCTAATCGGGCTTGAAGGTTTACCGCCTTTTTCAAAAATAAAGCCAGAGCATGTTGTCCCGGCACTAAAAAAAGGTATTGAGCACTGTCGCAGTGCAATTGATGATGTATTAGCAAAGCAATCATACACCTGGAATGATTTAGTATTACCCCTTGAAGAAGCTGACGATAAACTATCGCGATTATTTTCACCGGTATCACATTTAAACTCGGTGATGAACAACGATGAACTTCGCGAAGCTTATGAGCAGTGTTTACCGCTTATTTCTGAATATTCTACTTTTGTTGGCCAACATCAAGGCTTATATGAGGCTTACAGCGCGCTTTATAATAGCGATGAATTTAAAACACTCACTACCGCTCAGCAAAAAACCGTTACCAACGCATTGCGTGACTTTAAGCTTTCAGGCATTGCACTAAATCCTGAGCAGCAAAAACGCTACGGTGAAATTAGTGCGCGTTTATCAGAGCTTGCTTCAAAATTTGGTAATAATGTGATGGATGCCACGCTTGCATGGCATAAGCATATTACCGATGAAAGCCAACTAGCGGGTTTACCAGAGTCAGCACTGGCATTAGCGGCCGATACAGCAAAAAGTAAAGACTTAGAAGGCTGGGTATTCACTCTCGATTTCCCTTCTTACTTACCTATAATGACTTACGCAGACGACCGTGAACTTCGCAAAGAAACATACACCGCGTTTTCTACTCGTGCATCCGATCAAGGTCCAAATGCAGGAGAGTTTGATAACTCAGCGATTATGAGTGAAGAACTGGCACTGCGTCATGAGTTAGCACAATTACTAGGCTTTAATAATTACGCCGAAAAATCGTTAGCTACAAAAATGGCAGAATCACCTGCACAGGTATTTTCATTTTTAGAAGATTTAGCTGCTAAATCTAAGCCACAAGCAGAGCAAGAGCTTAAAGAGTTGCAACAATACGCAGAGCAACAGCACGGTATTAGTGAACTACAGGCATGGGACTTTGGTTATTATAGCGAAAAGCTAAAGCAAGAAAAATACGCGATTTCAGATGAAGTATTACGTCCATACTTCCCTGCCGATAAAGTGCTTAGTGGTTTGTTCGAAACCGTTAACCGCTTATTTGGTATTACAGTTAAAGAACAAAAAGACATCGATACGTATCATAAAGATGTGCGCTTTTTTGAAATTTACGATAGCAACAATACTTTACGTGGTCGTTTCTACTTAGATTTATACGCCCGTGACCACAAGCGTGGTGGTGCGTGGATGGATGACTGTATGAGCCGTAAAGTGCGTGCTAATGGTGAACTTCAAACACCAGTTGCTTACTTAGTGTGTAACTTTAATAAAGCGATTGGCGATAAGCCTGCTTTGTTTACCCATAATGAAGTAACCACACTGTTCCATGAGTTTGGTCACGGCATTCACCACATGTTAACTCAAGTAGATGCAGCGCCTGTTGCTGGTATTAATGGTGTGGCATGGGATGCCGTTGAATTGCCAAGTCAGTTTTTAGAAAACTGGTGTTACGAAGAAGAAGCCCTAAGCTTTATTTCAGGCCACTTCGAAACCGGTGAGCCATTACCAAAAGAGCTACTAGATAAACTATTAGCCGCTAAAAATTACAACTCAGGTATGCAAATGCTAAGACAACTTGAGTTCTCGTTATTCGATTTTAAAATTCACCATGACTACGTGGCAGACAAACCATGTAACATTCAAGCTGTACTTGATGATGTACGCAGTCGTACCTCAGTCATTAAGCCGCCAGCGTTTAATCGTTTTCAGCATGGCTTTAGTCATATTTTTGCGGGCGGTTACAGTGCAGGCTATTACTCGTATAAATGGGCTGAAGTACTTTCGGCAGACGCCTACTCTAAATTTGAAGAAGAGGGGATTTTTAATCCACAAACTGGCCAAGCGTTTATGCAGCATATTCTTGAAAAAGGCGGCAGCGAAGAGCCAATGGCACTGTTTAAAAACTTCCGCGGTCGTGAGCCAAGTGTAGATGCACTACTGCGCCACAGCGGCATCGCCGCTTAGGGTCTGTTGATTTTTGCGGATTAAAATATAATTACAAAAGCGCCCCAGAGGCGCTTTTTTATTGCCTAAAACACAGTGCTGTTAAAGAATGTTTTGAATAAATTTTAGTAGTTTTAACATGGCGTACTATGCTTTGAACAAAGTACTAAAAGGGACTAACGCATGGCAAAGTTAATACTGGCAATTGATGACGATAAATTAATGCACCATATTATTGAAGAATCTTTAGCTGGGTTTTGCAAAGTGATCCACGCCAAAAATGGTGAAGATGGCATAAGACAAGCGATTAAATATAACCCCGATATTATTTTGCTTGATGTTGAAATGCCGGGCATGTCTGGTTATGAGGTTTGCCAAACTATTAAACAAAATAAAGCCACAACAGATATTCCGGTAATGTTTTTATCATCCAAAGTGGGGCAAGCTGAACGTATTAAAGGGTTTAGTGTTGGCGGGGCTGACTACATTTTGAAGCCTTTTAACGCACAGGAGCTGATGGCACGGATTAAAATTCTTTACCAGTACCGCAAGCAGTGTGCAACACTGCAGTATGATATAGCAAAGGCCAATAAAACAGCTGAAATGGCGATGATTGAAACCGGTGACATGGGGCGCATTATGCGTTTTGTTTGTCAAAGCTATCATGCCGATAATTTAGAATTACTAAGTGAATACTTTTTAGGTTTTTTTACTCCATTACACCTCAATGTCGTGGTTGTTTTTTGGCAAAATAACCAGGGAATGTTTTATAGCCAAGAAACAGGCGTATGCCCATTAGAGCAAGAGCTACTCATACAGCATAAAAATGCAGAACGCTTTGTTGATATTGGTCATAGTACTATTATTAATTACCCTAATATTTCACTATTAATTAAAAATATGCCTGTAGATACGCCATCACTTTATGGCCGCTATAAAGATTTATTTCCGCATATTTTAGAAGTAACTAACGAAAAAGTAGTGACTATACAGCAGCACCAATATCGACTAATGCGCGACAATGAGCTAACCCTTGCTTTTAAAGATATTGTTGCCCAGCTTAAAAATCAAAACGCCATGCAAACGAGTGCAATTAGCCAGCTTACAGAGCAGCTTGAGCAACTCCAATCGCTAATGCAAACACACAACGAGATACCAGCTTCGCAATTTAATCAGCAAATAACTCAGCTTAGTCATACATCACAGCAGCTGGTTGCAACCACTAATGATTTAGCCTTTATTAAGCACCAACTAAAAACAACCACTCAACAGCGTGATGACTTAATTACTCAAACACAACTAAGTAAACAACAAACGCAGCCAGAACCTGAGAGTGAAAATAACGATATTGAGTTGTTTTAAACTAGAGATCGTATATTGGCTTTGTTTGGGTATAATAACGGTGAAATTTATCATCGGAGTGTGAAGTGGTTATACAGTGTGCGTTTAAAGAGTGTCGACCTTATTTAAATGAGTTAGAAGCACGCTTTGGGCTTGCTCAATGGGCAGAGCAAAGCAGTGGTTTTAGCTTGCATTACGATGATAAAGGACTAAGCCTGTATAAAACTGACGAGCCAAAATTAGGTGCTATTAACGTAGACTTTGTAACTGGTGCCGTTGCACATAGGCGTAAATTTGGTGGTGGTAAAGGGCAATCAATTGCCAAAGCAGTTGGTCTTAACAAGGGCGCAACGCCAGTGGTACTCGATGCCACAGCAGGCCTTGGGCGTGATGGTTTTGTGTTAGCCTCATTAGGCTGTAAAGTAATTTTACATGAGCGCCATCCCGTGGTTGCTGCACTGTTATATGATGGCTTACAACGTGCTTATAACGATAGTGAAATTGGCCCATGGATGCAGCAAAATATGAGCCTTATCTTTGGCTCAAGCCATACCTTACTTGCCCAATGTGATAGCATGCCCGATGTGGTTTACCTTGATCCAATGTTCCCTCACCGTGAAAAATCAGCATTGGTTAAAAAAGAAATGCGGGTATTCCAAGAGTTAGTGGGTGGCGATACCGACGCCGATGATTTACTCGAGTTTGCTTACCCACTTGCCAGTAAGCGTGTAGTGGTTAAACGCCCCGATTACGCACCATTTTTAAATGATAAAACTCCAAGCATGCAAATCAAAACCAAGAAGAACCGCTTTGATGTATATGTAAAAGCCGCGATGGTTTAGGTTAAAGAACCGTTTTTAGTCTTCAGCTGTCAGCAAAAGATTAAGCCAAGTACGGTGTTTGGGTTAAACGTAGGCGGGGCTTTACGCCGCGCAGGTAGTTTGACATGTTGTGAAAGTGCGCGAGTAAACTCTCGCCTATAATATAAAAACTGGGCTTGCATAAGGCTCGGTGTTTAATTTTACTACCTGACCGCTGACCGCTGACCGCTGACCGCTGACCGCTGACCGCTGACCGCTGACCGCTGACCGCTGACCGCTGACCGCTGACCG